>NZ_JAMTDV010000013.1 GCF_023806565.1 Accumulibacter sp.
GCGAGGGCGGCAAAGATCACGAAGCCGAGCTGATAGCTGCCGGTGATTTCCTTGGCGTATCCGAGTGACGACGCCAGATAGAAGCCGCCAATGCCGCCGGCCATTCCCACCAGCCCGGTCATCACGCCGATCTCCTTGCGAAAGCGCTGTGGCACCAACTGGAAGACGGCGCCGTTGCCCATGCCCAGCGCCAGCATCGCGCCGACGAAGGCAAGCAGGGCCATCCACGCCGCCGGCAGACCGATGCTGACGATGCCGAGAAAGACAGCCGCCAGGACGTACATCACCGACAGGCTCTTGATGCCGCCGATGCGGTCGGCGACGTTGCCGCCGATGGGACGTACCAGCGAGCCGGCGAACACGCAGGCGGCGGTGAAGAAGCCGGCAGTCTTGGCGTCCAGTCCGTACTGGATGTTGAAGTAGATGGTCAGGGAAGATGCGAGTCCGACGAAGCCGCCAAAGGTGACGGCGTAGAAGAACATGAACCACCATGCATCACTGTCCCGCAGGACTTTCAGGTACTCGCCCAGCGACTTCGGCGGCGGGCAATCCGGCGCATCCCGGGCCGCCAGCAGATAGAAGCCGAAAACCAGGATCAGCGGGATCAGCGCAAGTCCGAAAACGTTGGTCCAGCCGAAAGCCATGGCCAGGCTCGGAGCGATCAGCGCAGCGAGGGCTGTGCCGGAATTGCCGGCGCCGGCGATGCCCAGCGCGGTTCCCTGATGTTCCGGCGGGTACCAGCGCGAAGCGAGCGGCAGGGCGACGGCGAACGAGGCGCCGGCAACGCCGAGGAAACAGCCGAGGAGCAAGGTCTGCTCGTAGCTGTGGATGCCGAAGTACCAGGCACAGAAGAGCGAGACGATGACGATCACCTGGCCGATGGCGCCGGCCAGTTTCGGCTTCAGGTGGTCAACCAGAACGCCCATGACGATGCGCAGGATCGCGCCGGCGAGGACCGGGGTGGCGACCATCATGCCTTTCTGGGCGTGCGTCAGACCGAGATCCTTGGCAATCTGCACACCGAGAGGGCCGAGCATCACCCACACCATGAAGGCCAGGTCGAAGTAGAGAAATGCGGCGAAGAGCGTCGGCCGATGTCCGGCCTTCCAGAAGTCGTTGTTCATCGTCTTGTCCTAACTGTGAAAGTCGCGTCTGCGACTCTCGAATCTCCCTTCTCCCGTGCGCGGGAGAAGGGCCGGGGATGAGGGCAACGGTCATGACTTTCATCATCAGGCGTGTCTCGCCAGTCATGACCGTTTGCCAGTCAGATTTCGAGAAAAACGGTGCCGCTCTCGACGCGGATCGGGTAGCGGCGCGAACAGCCCTGATCCGGGGCGACTGCTTCGCCGGAGTCCAGGCGCAGCTTCCAGCCATGCAGCGGGCAGGTCACCTGATTGCCATGCACCAGGCCTTGCGACAGCGGGCCGCCCTGATGCGGGCAGCGGTCACGCAGGGCGAACACTTCGCCGCTCGAGGTGCGGAACACGGCAATGTTGCCGCTGGTCGAGCGCACCACGCGACTGCCCAGTCGCGGGATCTCCTCAAGCGTACAGATCGATTTCCATTCAGCCATTTCCGTTCTCCAGTCCGTCATAGCGTAAGCATTTCGTACTCGTTCCTTTCGACGCCCCGGATGCGTTCGGCCCAGGGATCGGGGCGGTCCTTCAGCTCGGCCAGCAGGCGCCCGTAGAGTGCCTTGCGGTTTTCCTCGTCTTCGACGACGCGATTCTTGGCGTGCTCGAGGCCGACCCGTTCGAGATAGTGGCAGGTGCGCTCGAGGTAGTAGCCTTCTTCGCGGTAGAGCTGCAGGAAGGCGCCGCCGTATTCGAGCACCTCTTCGTCGCTCGTCACCTTGACGAAGAATTGCGCCACTTCCGTCTTGATCCCGCCGTTGCCACCGACGTAGAGCTCGTAGCCCGAATCGACGCCGATCACGCCGACATCCTTGATGCCGGCCTCGGCACAATTGCGCGGACAACCCGAGACGGCAAGCTTGACCTTGTGCGGCGCATACATGTCGAACAGCATCTTTTCGAGCTTGACGCCCATGTTCATCGCCAGTTGCGTGCCGAAGCGGCAGTGTTCCTTGCCGACACAGGTCTTGACCGTGCGGATCGACTTGCCGTAGGCGTGGCCGGAGGGCATGCCGAGATCCTTCCAGACGCCGATCAGGTCCTCCTTGCGGATGCCGAGCAGGTCGATGCGCTGGCCACCGGTGACCTTGATCGTCGGCACCTGGTACTTCTCGGCGACGTCCGCGATGCGGCGCAGCTCGGAGGCCGTCGTCAGCCCACCCCACATGCGCGGCACCACCGAATAGGTGCCGTCCTTCTGGATGTTGGCGTGTGCCCGCTCGTTGATCAGCCGCGAACGGGGATCGTCCCGCGCTTCCTGCGGCCACGTGGAAATCAGGTAGTAGTTGATCGCCGGGCGACACTTGTCGCAGCCGTCGGCAGTCTGCCACTCGAGGAAGCGCATGACTTCAGGGACGGTCAGCAGGTGCTTGGCACGAATCGCGTCGCGCACCTCCTGATGCGAATAATCGGTGCAACCACAGACCGCCTTGCGGTTCGACGCCGCCGGCGTGTACGCGCCACCGATCGTCGCCGAGAGGATCTGCTCGCAGAGCCCGGCGCACGAGCCACAGGAAGAAGCTGCCTTGGTGTGTTTCTTGATGTCGTCGAGCGTGAACAGGCCCTTTTCCTTGATCGCCTTGACGATGCTGCCCTTGCTCACGCCGTTGCAGCCACACACTTCGGCGCTGTCGGCCATCGCCGCCGCCTTGCTGTGACCCTGATGGCCGACGTCGCCCACGTGCGACTGGCCGAACAACAGGTGATCGCGGATCTCGTGGATGTCCTGCCCGTCGCGCAGCAACTGGAAGTACCAGGGACCATCGGCCGTGTCGCCGTAGAGCACGCCGCCGACCAGCTTGTTGTCCTTGATCACCAGTTTCTTGTACACCCCGGCGGCGGCATCGTTGAGCACGATTTCCTCGGTTTCCTGATTGCCGAAGAAGTCGCCGGCGGAAAACAGGTCGATGCCCGTGACCTTCAACTTGGTCGAGGTGACCGAACCGGTGTAACGACTGATGCCGTAGTTGCCGAGGTGGTTGGCGGCGACCTTGCCCTGCTCGAAAAGCGGCGCCACCAGTCCGTAGGCGATCCCACGGTGCGCGACGCATTCGCCGACGGCGTAGATCTTGGGGTCGTAGGTCTGCATCGTGTCGTTGACCACGATGCCGCGGTGGCAGTAGATGCCGGCCGATTCGGCGAGCGCCGTGTTCGGGCGGATGCCGACCGCCATCACCACGAGTTCGGCAGGAATCTGCAGACCGTCCTTGAGGCGGACGCCGGCAACGCGCCCGCTCTCGCCGGCGATCAGCATCTCGGTCTGTTTGCCGAGCAGGAACTTCAGACCGCGGTCTTCGAGCGATTTCTGCAGCATCTGGCCGGCAGTCCGATCGAGTTGCCGCTCGAGCAGCCAGTCGGCGAGATGCACGACGGTCACGTCCATTCCGCGTAGTTTGAGCCCGTTGGCCGCTTCGAGACCGAGCAGGCCACCGCCGATCACCACCGCATGCCGGTAGCGGCGCGCGGCGTCGATCATGGCGTCGGTGTCGCCGATGTCCCGGTAGGAGATGACTCCCGGCAGGTCGTTGCCCGGCACCGGCAGGATGAACGGGTTCGAGCCCGTGGCCAGGAGCAAACGGTCGTAGGCTGCCTCGGTGCCGTCCTCGGCAAGCACGCGACGCTGCGTGCGATCGATCCGCTTGACCTTGCGCCCCAGGTGCAGCGTGATCCCGTGATCGGCGTACCACTGGTGATCGTTGAGGATGATGTCCTGGATCGTCATTTCGCCGGCAAGCACCGGCGAGAGCAGGATGCGGTTGTAGTTGGGGTGCGGCTCGGCACCGAAAACGGTGATCTCGTATTGGTCGGGAGCGATTTTCAGCAACTCTTCGAGCGTGCGTACGCCGGCCATGCCGTTACCCACCATCACCAGTTTCTTTCTGCCCATGTTCACGATTCCCTCGGATGCGTCCTGATGATCGGATCGAAGCAATCGTCGTGCCAACGGCTCAGCAGCCTGTTTTGTCGATGGTTTTCGCGCTTCAGCGAAGCTCCCGATGGTGCGGCGCACAATCTTGGGGCGACGAGATCGCCGTCTTGGTGCAGTGGCGGCCGCGTTCTGGCGCCGGGCGCGGTTGCTCGCGCGATAGCGCGCGTCGCCAGCGATCGCCGGTCTGGCCAGCACGAGCTGTGCCGGGCACTTGTGCACCAGGACGCCACAGCCAACATTGCTCGACGACGAATGCTTGCCACCGGACAACCAGGGGCTACAATGAACTCAACATGGTCGTTCCCGGTCCTGGAGCAAGCGCATGAAGAAGATCGTCGTCGCCTCTTGCCTCGCCACCGTCGGTTTTGCTGCGCAGGCCGCCGGGTTCACGCTGGAGTCGCCGGATATCGCGCCGAATGGCACGATCCGCAATGAGCAGGTGTTCGACGGTTTTGGTTGCACCGGCGACAACGTCTCGCCGGCACTCGAATGGAAGAATGCCCCCAAGGAAGCCAGAAGCTTTGCCGTTCTCGTCCATGACCCCGACACTCCGACCGGTGGCAGCGGCTGGTGGCACTGGGTGGTGATCAACCTGCCGCCGCAAACGACCGGGCTCGCGCTCGGCGCAGGCAGGTCTGACCGATCGGCGCTGCCCGCGGGCGCGACGCAGATTGCCACCGATTTCGGCGGCCCTGGCTGGGGTGGCCCGTGCCCACCCGTCGGCGACAGACCGCACCGCTACCGCTTCACCGTCTACGCCCTGAAGGTCGATCAACTCGAGCTTCCGCCGGGCGCCACCGCCGCGCTGGCGGGTTTCCTGGTCAACGCCAACAGCATCGGCAGGGCAACGTTGACCGGCCGCTACGGACGCAACAAGTGAGGCAGTGATTCTCGCCTGCTAGCGCTCTCCTCGGCTCGTCCACGGCGCGTGACCACGCTTCGGCCGTCGTCGGTGCGCAGAACGAGCGCTCCGTCGAAGCCTAGGGAAAAGTGTCGCACGGCTCGCAACACGTCGAGGAATACGTTTTCCTGCCGCATCAGGGAAGGCGTGCAGGCTCTCCTCGTCGTGCTCGCAATGGAAATTCCGAGGGTTTCGCCGTGCAAGCGATAATCGCCGGCGTAGCCGTTGCAGATCGATTGCCCGGAGATCCCCCGGCCGGTAGAGAAGTGGAGGGTCGCACGAGTTGACGATGATCCCGCCTGGTTCATGCCCTCGACGACGCACTCGCCTGCGAGCCTTGCCGCGATCGGCTGATCGCCGCAGCCCAGGGCAAGGCTTGCCGATTACCTGATCGACGGTTCCGCAACCGTGTCTGTGGCTGACGAGGTCAGGGCCAGAGCGCCGGTGGCTGTACGCAGTTCGAGACGGTCGCCATTGAGCCGCCAGGTATCGGCGCTGGCGAGCGCCTGCAGAAAACGGCTTTCCTGTTTCATCAGTCCGCGTGGCTCGTCGCACAACTTTCGCGTTGCCACCACCTGGCCGATCCGGATGCTCCGGCCCGAAGTCGAATAGGAGGCGCTGAAGTGGTTGCAACCCGCCGATCCGGCAAGTTCTCCGTCGGCAGCGAAAGCGACAGTCAGAACTGAACGTCGAGGACGCTGACCACCGCCCGCTTGCCATTGTTGTAGGCGGTCACTCGCCAGCCGGTGCCGGCGAGGTCGCGGCGCTGCGCGTCGAGAATTGCCAGCTCCTCACCGTCGCCGGCGAGCAGCACCAGTCGCCCGGCGTCGCTGCGAAAGGTGCTTGCCCTAGCCAGGACGCTGGTGAAGACGTCGGCCTGGCGCATGATCGCCGCGGGGCAGGCCATCCGGGTTGACAAGAGGCGTCCGTCGATCCGCAGTCGATCGCCGACGACGGCATAGCTGCTGCCGAAACTGTTGCAACCGTCATTGCCATGCATGCGGCCGTCGGTGAAATGCACGGTGGCCGCACGACCGGCAATTAGTGATTGTCCCGGCAGGACCGACAGGGTCCAACTGGTGTCGTTCAGCACGTCGGGTCCGGCCGGCGAAGCGATCGCCGCGCGGGTCAGCAGCAACAGGCTGACGACCAGCGGCAGGCACAATCGCCAGGAGCTTTGCATTCTCCGCGAATCCATTTCACCCTCCACACTGCTTGCGCCGACTGCGCAGCGCACGCCAGGCGCCCCGGCAATTTCGGCAGATCGGGGACCTCTCCGGTCGCCGGACACCGTGGGGCCCGATCATCAGGCGATGCCCGAAGCGCATCTACCGGACAGGCGAAATCTGGCCGACCACACCCGTCGATTGCGCTGCGGCGGTCGCCTCGCGGCGCATGCCGAGGAAGCGATCGACGATCTGCCGACTTGCCGCCGACATCCTTTCGGTCAGGGCCAGGTCATCGGGGTCGAAGAAATGCAGCCGGGCCGCGTCGTCGCCGGCGAACGGTGATCCCGACGCCAGCACCCGAAACACGCTGTGGCGATTGGTCGCCGACTCATGGCAGAAAAGGAAGGAAAGCGATTCGGCGAGCAGCCCGGTCTCTTCGGTCAATTCGCGCGCCGCTGCCTGCTCGCGTGATTCCTCGGGATGGATGCCGCCGCCCGGTAGCAGCACCAGCCCGCTGCGGTTTTCCACGAGCAGAATGCGCTGGTCGATCTCGACGATGATGGTGGCTCTTTGTCGTTTCATTTCCCTTGCCCCGGTTTGCGAAAGACACGACGCGCATCGCTGTCGCGCGGCCTTTTCGTCACGATACCCGAGGAGAGCGCTGGAAACTACCCCGGGTCGCATTCCACAGGATCAGTGATGCGGCCCCAGGAGAGACGATCGAGGAAATCAGACCAGCGCCAGTCCGTTGCTTTCCACCGCCACCAACGCCTTGGCCTGGTGAAGATCGGTTGCCCGACCGCACGCGTGCAGGCAGCAGGCGAGTTGGTTGGCGAGCGGCAAAGGCAGCGCCACTTCGCCGGCGAGGACGCGGCGCATCCAGGCGACCGTGCTGCGCGGGTCGTGATTCTCGGCGAGTTGCGGCAGGCTGCGGAGGCTGTCGTGCTCGGCTTCGAAGAGGAGGTCGCTGACACCGCCGTGGATGTGCTCGATGTTCGGGCGGCGCTTGGGATTGGCGAAGGGCTCGCCTTCGGTGCCGCGTAGCAGCAAGGCGTTGGCACCGATGGCAGAGAGCACGGCACGCATGCTCGAAAGGTAGTCGGGATGGGTCGCTGCGGCGAGCAGCAGGGCGTCGCCGTGAAAGGGGTCGAGCATCTTGACCAGGCTGTGGGCGCTGTTGCGCAGGCCGAGGCGGCTGCGCAGGGCGAGCTGCCGCTCGACACCCGGGGAAAGAAGCCCGAGCGGCAGGTACGCCAGGCCGTGTTCATCAAGCACGAGTTGCGCCTGCTGCACGCTGTCGCTCGGCAACAGACCATACTCGCGCAGTATCTGCTCACTCGTGACGCGCCCATAATCGTCGCCGAGGCCGTGCATCAGCACCGGCACGCCGTAGCGCTGCAGCAGCAGGCCGAGCAACGGTGTCAGGTTGGCCGTGCGGCGGGCGCCGTTGTAGGTCGGGATGACCACCGGGCGGATGCGGCCACGGGGAGGGCGCACGGCTGGCAGACGCTCGCTGGCCGCGGCGAGAAATCCGATCATTTCGTCGACCGTCTCGGTCTTCATGCGCAGCGCGATGGCAATCGCACCCATTTCGAGGTCGGGCACGCTGCCGTCGAGCATCATGCCGTAGAGCTCTTGCGCCTCGGCACGGGACATGTCGCGCGCACCCGTCGCGCCGCGACCGATCTCCCTGATGATGAGCGCGAAATCCATGCCTCCTCCTGCGATCGTCAGGCGACTGCCGTGCCGTCCACGAGCGGCGCCCGAGTAGAAACCATCTGTCGGAGTTCCGGCAGACACGAACCGCAAAAGGTACCGCACTTTCGCTTTTCCTGCAGCGTCGCCACGGTCGCGCCGGCCGCGAGATCGGCGACGATCTGTGCTTCACTGACGTCGGCGCACTTGCAGACGATCCGGCTGCGCTGCGGCAATTTGCCGGGGCGCTGGCCTATCGGCGCGACGGCCCAGCGGATCAGTTCGGCATCCAGTGTGTCGTCGGCCATCACCTCCTTGAGCCAGGTCTGCGCCAGCGTCTCGCCGGCCAGGCGGACGCCGATCAGCCTGCCGTCGGGCGCCACTGCACGTTTGCTGATCTGGCGACGGTGGTCAGCATAGACAATCGCCGCCGCGTCGTCGCCGAGACCGAAGAGGCTGTCGATCTCGCGCAGGCGGCTCTCGGGCAGCGCCTGCGGGTGCGCTGCCCGGAAGAGGACCAGCGGTTCGCTGCGACCGTACAGACCGACGCTGGCGAAAGCGAAGTCGGGCAGGAGCCGCCGCACTCGGTCGAGCAGGGCCAGGGCGGCCAGTTCGCCGGATTCGGCCCTGCGCAGGATCACCAGTTGCCACTCCAGCCCGGCTTTCTCGACGGCGACCGCAGCGTGCTTGAGTTCGGGCTGCTGCGAGTAGGGGTCGCGGGCCGATGTCGTCAGTGCGTTTGCTCCGGCGCTGTTCATGAAGCGGTTGCCCCAGTGCATCGGCAGCCAGGCGCAACCGCGCCGCAGGTTCGGGTCGGACGCGACGCGGACGATGATCTCGCCGCGCGCGCCGTGCACGCGGGCCAGATCGTGGGCTTCGAGGCCACGCCCGCGCAGGTCGTCGGGGTGCATCGAGAGCAGCGGTTCCTCGTCGAGGTTGAACAGGCGGGCAACCGTGCCGGTGCGACTCATGCCGTGCCACTGGTCACGTAGACGACCCGAAAGCAGGCTGATCGGCCGCGTCGTGTCGGTGCTCTCGGCGGTCGGCCGATGCTCGACCTCGACAAAACGGGCTCGCCCGCTCGGCGTCGGGAAAACGCCGTCGGCGTACAGACGCTGGCGGCCGCGATTCGCTTCAGCGGGCAGCGGCCATTGCTGCGGACCGGAAGAGTCGAGCAGAGCGTAGCTGAGGCCGGTGATGTCGAGATCACGTCCGCGGGTGCTCTCGCGATGCTCGAGAAAGATCGCTTCCGGGCAGCGGTAAGGGAACAGGTGACCAGTCAGCGAATTCTTGAGCCGAGCGCCGAGGCGGAGCGCGAAGTCGACGGCGATCTGCCAGTCGTGACGTGCCTCGCCGGGCGCCGGCAGGGCGGCGTTGACGTGGGTGATCCGCCGTTCGGAATTGGTGACGGTTCCCTCCTTTTCGCCCCAGGTGGTCGCCGGCAGCATCAGATCCGCGTAGTCGGCGGTATCGGTATTGGCGTAGGCCTCCTGGAGCACGACGAATTCGGCTGCGGCGAGCGCAGCGCGTACTTCGTTCTGCTCCGGCAGCGATTGCGCCGGGTTGGTGCAGGCGATCCAGACCGCCTTGATCAGCCCCCTTTTCATCGCCGCGAACAGTTCGATCGCGGTTCTCCCGGGCGCTGCCGGTACCGACGGAACGCCCCAGAGGGCGGCGACTTCGTCGCGGTGCCTGGGGTTGGCGAGATCGCGGTGCGCCGAGAGCAGGTTGGCCAGGCCGCCGACTTCGCGACCGCCCATGGCATTCGGCTGTCCGGTCAAGGAAAACGGGCCGGCACCCGGTCGCCCGATCTGACCCGTCGCCAGATGCAGGTGGATCAGCGCCGCATTGTTGTGCGTGCCGTGTGCCGACTGGTTGAGTCCCTGACAGTACAGTGACAGAGCCGCGGCGGCGCCGCCGAACCAGCGCGCCGCCTGGATGATGTCGGCCTTGGCCAAGCCGCAGATCTCGGCTACCGCCGCCGATGGATAGGCGGCGATGATCGCTTCGAGCTCGGCAAAGCCTTCGGTATGTGCAGCGATGTAGTCACGATCGATCAGTTTCTCGGCGAGCAGGACGTTGAGCAGGCCGTTGTAGAGCGCGATGTCGGTGCCGGGACGCAGCGCCAGGTGCAGATCGGCGATTTCGGCGGTCTCGCTGCGCCGGGGATCGACGACGATGATCCGCAACTCCGGGTTGGCGGCGCGCGCGTCCTCGATGCGACGAAAGACGATGGGGTGGGCGACGGCGGGGTTGGCGCCGGCAATCAGCAGGCAGTCGGCGAGGGCGATGTCTTCGTAACAGCAGGGAGGTGCATCGGCCCCGAGCGTCTGCTTGTAGCCGGCGACCGCCGATGACATGCACAGGCGCGAGTTGGTATCGATGTTGTTGGTGCCGATCAGACCCTTGGCGAGCTTGTTGAAGACATAGTAATCCTCGGTCAGCAACTGTCCCGAAACGTAGAAGGCGACGCTGTCCGGTCCATGCGCCCGGATGATCTCGGCAAAACGTCCGGCGGCGTGTTCGAGCGCCTCGTCCCAGTGGACCCGCTGTCGGGGTCGACCGCGTTCCCGACGCAATTCGGGATGCAACAGGCGATAGTCGGGGCGGGCCGTCAGATGCAAGGTGGCGCCCTTGGTACACAGGCGCCCGAAATTGGCCGGATGCTCGGGATCGCCGCGCACGCCGACGATCTGACCGGCAAGCGTATCGATCAGCAGACCGCAACCGACGCCGCAGTAACAACAGGTGGATTTGACTGACTTGTTCATGGCCATGGTTCCTGATCGTGCAAAGCAATGGACGTGCCAAGGCAATAAGTCTGCCGTTCGGCTCTGGTCGCGGTCATTCGCCGCCGAGCACGCCTCTCTTTGGTGCGGTGGGCCGCAGTCTTGCCTCACGGCAGGGCGTACTTCGCGCGGCGCGGCAGCGCTGGTGCCGGCAGCGGAGCGGGCGTCGCGCCGTATTGCTCGCCGGACAACGCGTGTAAGATGTTTGGAGGAGCGCATCGCGCTCGCGTAGATCGTCGGCAGCGCGTTGCCGACGGGGGGTTGGCGCCGCAGTTTGCAGCGTCGGCGAAGGTCGGCTCGCCGGCACGGGGATGCCGCGACGAGAAACAGGGAGCGCAAAGGAGACGACGATGCCCGGAAGCACCATTCTCGATCTGACCGGCCGCCCGAGCGCAAGCGAACAGTTGCCGGCGCTGCTGCAGGGAAGCCGGCGCGCGGCCGACAAAGCGGAAGATCGCTTTCTGCCACCTGGTTTCCTGCAGCCCAGAGCATGCTTCGAGATCGGTGCTGCAGCGCGCGGGGGCGGGGCAAGCGCGCAGCAGTACACCGCCGCCGATGACGAAGTGCTGGTCATCGAGCTGGCCGATGGCGGCGTCCTGATCAGCAGCGCGGCCAGGTTCAAGGCTTCGCTCGAACGCAGTCGGCCCGAACTGATCGGCAACGAGGGCCAGATTCTGTTCGACCACTTGCAGCGTGAAGGGGCTGCCGCTCGTGGCCTGTCCGCAGCCACCGGAGGATTGATCCGCCGTATTTTCGTGCTGGCGCTGGCAGGTGGCGACACGATCCGCGATGCCGCTACGGCGCAACTGGCAGCGTCCGGCGGAAGTGTTGCCGAGCTTGGTGTCACCCGGGCCGGGACCAGGGCATTGATGTCGGCGATCGAACAGCGACTCGATCGCAAGCCGGGTGTCTATTGCTGGGAAGGGCGGCGTGGCGTGCACGCCGAGGACGATGACGATGCGCAGGCGCTGGCGAAGAAACGCCTGCTCGGGGCGGCCAACGAGCAGTTGCCGGCACTGATCTTTGTCCACGGTACGGGTTCGAGCACGCTTGGCAGCTTTGGCGACCTGCAACTCGACGAGAGTGAGTTGTGGAGCGTTCTCGAGCGGCATTTTACCGGTGGGATCTACGCCTTCGAACACCATACCCTCTCCGAGAGCCCGATCGAGAACGCACAGCAACTGCTTGATGCGCTGCCGGTCGGACTTCGCTTGAGCCTGGTCTCACACTCGCGCGGCGGTCTCGTCGCCGACCTGCTGTGTATCGAAAATTTCGATGGCCTGATCGAACAGTATCGCTCCGATCTGCCCGGTACCGGCGACGCGGACGAAGCGGAGGCCGGACGCGTCGGCGACGAACTCAAGACGGCGCACGCGGCGCAGCGCGAACTGTTGCGCCAGTTGGCTGGCGAACTGGCGGCGAAGAAGCTGGTGCTGCAGCGCTACGTGCGGGTGGCCAGCCCGGCGCAGGGAACCCTGCTCGCGAGCGCCAACCTCGACCTGTTTCTCTCCGGTCTGTTGACGCTGATCGGACAACTGCCGTTCTTTTTCGGCAGTCCGTACTACTCGGCGTTCAAGCGGGTGGTGCTGGAAATTGCGCGGCAGCGGACCAATGCCCACCTCGTGCCTGGCATCGAAGCCATGTTGCCCGACTCGCCGATGGCTCGTTTTCTGCGCAACGCGCCGGTGCGTGCCGGTATCGAGATGGCAGTGATCGCCGGCGACAGCCAAGGCGGCAATCTGCTGCAGCAACTCGGGGTGATGCTGACCGATTTCCTGCTCTTCGACAGCGTCGCCAACGACCGGATCGTCAATACCGCTTCGATGTTCGCCGGGATCGCGCCGCAGGCGGGCGCGCGGGCGCTCTTCGATCGCGGCGCGGATGTGTCGCATTTCCGCTATTTCCGCAACCTCGATACGCGCGCGGCCTTGCGCGACTGGCTGGTGGTCAGGGATGTGCTGCCGCTGGCCGCCTTTCAGCCGCTGCCCGGGCTGTTTGCCGAAAGCGACGGGCCGCTCGCGGCAACGAGCCGGCGAGAAACAGCCGCCGGTCGTGCGGCGCCCGATCTGCCGGTGGTCGTCGTGCTTCCTGGAATCATGGGTTCGCATCTGTGGGTGAATCGGCGGGACCGCGTCTGGTTCGATCCATTGGACATCGCCAGCGGTGGCCTTGCCAAGATCGCCTGGGGGCAGTCCGGGGTCGAGGCCGAGAAGCTGTTCGGCATGTTCTATGGTGATCTATGTGAGTTTCTGGCGACGAGCCACCGGGTGGAGCCTTTCGCTTACGACTGGCGGCAGCCGCTCGACGTGCTGGCGGAGCGACTGGCCGAGTTCCTCGATCGCCTGCTTTCCGAGACGCGAAAGCCGCTGCGCCTGCTCGCACACAGCATGGGTGGACTGGTCGTGCGCGCGTGCATCCACAAACGGCGGGCCGTGATGGATGCGCTGATGGCGCGCGACGGCGCGCGCCTGATCATGCTTGGCACGCCCAATCAGGGCGCCTATTCGATGGTCGAGAACCTGTTGGGAAAGGGCGATACGCTGCGTTCGCTGGCACGCCTGGATCTCGGTCATGACTTGCGGCAGGTGCTGGAGATCGTCGGCGGCTTTCCCGGTGCCTTGCAACTGCTGCCCAAACCGGGTTTTGTCGATACCTTCCAGGGACAAGCCGGCGGTGGCGATCCGGGGCAGGACTTCCAGAGTGACCGCACCTGGCAGGAGTATCGGGCGAAGGTCAGCGACCCGTGGTTCGGCGCCGGCAACTCGGCGACGCCGACGCAGGCGCAACTCGATGCCGGCAGCTGGCTGTGGCAACAGGAGCGCGAGGCGACGCCAGCCTTGCCGAAGACCTACGAGAGCAAGTCGGTCTACGTCTTCGGTGTCGCTGGCAATACCCCGTGTGGCGTTCGCGACGAGAACGGCCGCCTGAAGATGGTGGGCACCACACAGGGTGACGGCACCGTGACCTGGGCGTCCGGGCGAATCGGGAATGTCGGCAGCCATTACTATCTGCCGGCCCAACACGGGGATCTGGCTTCGACCGCTGCGTATTTCCCGGCGTTGGCCGAATTGCTCCACGGCGGCGCTTCCGGCGCACTGCTGACCAGTCCACCGATGGTGCGTGGCGGCGAATCGGCACGGCCGCTGGCGTACGACGCCGGGCCACCGACCCTTGACGGTGGCGAGGCGCTGGCGCGCGGGCTGCTCGGCGGGGCGCCACGCAATCGCGTCGCGCCCCGCTCGAAGCGTCGGCTGGAAGTCAGCGTCAAGGCGATGGATCTCCGCTTCCTGAATCAGCCGATTCTGCTCGGCCACTACGAACACGACCCGATTGCCGGCGCCGAGGCCCTGGTCGACCGTGAACTGCTCGACGGAGATCTCAGCCAGCGGCGCAGCCTCGGCCTCTACGCGGGCCCGCGTGGCAGCACGGCGGTGGTGTTGCGCGTGCCCAACGAACAGGAGCGCAGTCGCGGCAGCCTGACCGGTGCCGTGGTCAGCGGTCTTGGCGACTACGACGGCAACCTCACCGTCGGCGACCTGACCGAAGCCGTGCGGGCCGGTGTCCTGCGCTATCTGCTGCAGGTGATCGACGTCCTCGGCAAGGAAGCGCGCGAGTTGCCGCTGGCGACTTTGCTGCTCGGTTACAACTCGTCGGCCAACCTGTCGGTCGCGGCGTCGGTGGAAGCGCTGTTGCGTGGAGTGCTCGAAGCCAACGCCCGCTTTCACGAAATCACCAGGCTCGACATTCGTGTCAGCCGGCTCGAAATCGTCGAGTTGTACCAGGACACCGCGATCACTGCCGTTTATGCGCTGCGCCAGATGGCGAATCGGCTGGCCGACCTGACCGGTCGCCACCGCGTGGTGCTGGTTTGTCGGCCGCAACTGGTGCAGGGGGAAGGATGGCGGCGGCGCCTGTTTGACAGCGGCAACCCAAGTTATTGGCCGCGCCTGATCGTCAGTGATGCCGATTCGCTCGATGGCGCTTCGCAGCGCGCGCTGCTGCCCGTCGGCGAAGCGCCCGCTGCCGGAGCGCAATCGATGGCCTCCCGGCGACGAACGACGATTGCCGAGCGTCTGCGCTTCCTCTACGTCGGGCAGCGTGCGCGTGCCGAGACGGTTGTTCAGCAGCGCCAGCCGGGCCTGGTCGAAACCCTGGTTCGCCAGCAGATTGCCAACGCTGTCTGGCAGGAGGACTTCGGCCGCGTCCTGTTCCAGTTGCTGGTGCCGCCGGACTTCAAGGATGCGGCCAGGCAACTGGAGAGCGTCGTCCTAGTGGTTGACGACTATACGGCAAATCTGCCGTGGGAACTGATGTGTGCCGACGACCCCGGCACGGCTGGAGAGAGGCTGCCGCTGGCGGTGCGCACACCGGTGGTGCGGCAGCTCGCTACCGGGCAGTTTCGCCGCCGCGTGCGGCAGGGGCACGAGTCGCGGGCGTTCGTCGTCGGCAATCCGTCGGTCGCCGGCTTCGCGCAGGCTTTCCCCGACCCCGACTGGCCGCAGGCAGGTGATCCGCCGACGCTGCCCGGAGCCGAGACCGAGGCCAACGAAGTGGCAAGCCTGGTGCAGGGACTGGGCTATCAGGTAGTGCGGGCCATCGGTAGCGACTGCTCCGCGGCGGAGGTATTGACCAGCCTGTACCAGCAGGCGTATCGGCTGGTGCATGTCTCGGGGCACGGTGTCTTCGATCAGCCGCACCGGGATGGCGGTGGTCGCACAGGCGTCGTCCTGTCGGATGGCCTGCTGATCACCGCTGCCGAGATCGATGCCATGGAAATCGTCCCCGACCTCGTCTTTCTCAACTGCTGCCACCTCGGCAAGATAGACGACCCCGCCGACCGGCCGGCGGCGGAGCGCACGGTGCGCGACGGCAACCGGCTGGCGGCCAGCATTGCGCGCGAGCTGATGGCGATCGGGGTGCGCTGCGTCGTGGTCGCCGGCTGGGCGGTAGATGACCGCGGTGCAATGATCTTCGGGCATACGTTCTACCGCAGCCTGCTGCTCGATCGTCTTACGTTCGGTGAGGCGGTCTTCGAAGCCCGCAAGGCGGTCTGGCAGTCCAATCGCGCGGACATCACCTGGGGCGCTTTCCAGGCCTACGGCGATCCCAGCTGGCGTGCCGAAGCGCGAGTCGACGAAGACGGCGGCGGCAGCGCTGCCTATGCGTCGCCAGTGGAATTGCTGGACGAGCTGAGCAGCCGGCGAGCGGGTCTCGCGCGCGCCAGCGAACGGCAGTCCCCGGGCGATCTCGAAGCGGCCAGGAGCAGTCTCGAAACGCTGCTGAAGGATCGTTGCCCGGCCGGCTGGTTGCGATTGCCCGCGCTGCAATCGGCGCTCGCCGCACTGTGGTCCGACCTGGGCGCGCTGACGCAGGCGCGCGAAGCCTACCTGGTGGCGATCCAGACCGAGGACGGCAGCGGCCAGGTGCCGATTCGCGACATCGAGCAGCTTGCGAATGTCGAAGCGCGGCTGGGCGAGAAAGTCGCAGACCGGGAACTGATCGAATCGGCGTTGACCCGCTTGCAGCGTCTCGACGAGTTGGTTTCCGGCGGTGCCGCAGCCGATCAGACGCGGACGGCGATCAACGCCGAACGCAGCGCTTTGCTCGGCAGCGCGGCGAAGCGTCTGGCCAGCCTGCATGCGCGGCAAGTACTGGATCCACACGCGAGCGCGGAGATTCGCCAGACCGCTGCCGTGGCGATGGGCGACGCCGGGCGACAGAGCGCCGCCGCCTATCGCAAGGGCGAGGGGTTGCCGGGCGAGCCGGATTTCCGCCCCTACCATGCCCTCAACCGCCTGGCGCTGGAGGCTGTTTTGACAATGGACGCAGCGGCGGCACCGGAGACGATCGGCCTGGTGCGCTACTGTCAGTCGGCTGCCTGCGAAGCCTATCGTAGCGGCGGCAGTGTCTGGGACGCGGTGATGGCGCCGGAGGCGATGCTCGTCGAGTCGCTGCTCAACCGCCTTCTGCTGGAGGAGGGAGAAGCCGGTGAGCTGGCATTCGAGCAAGTCGCGCGCGGCTACGACGAGGCACTGTCGCAGCTCACGCTCAAACCGCGCGAGCTCGACTCGGTAGTGGCGCAATTCTGCCTGTTGTCGAGATTCTGCGAGGCCCGCGACGTCGCCACCGGCGCTCCCGGTTGGCGGCTCGCCGCCGATCGCCTGGTCAGCCTGGCCGAGCACATCTCGCCGGGTCCCTGCCCGCGTGACGACCGTCCCCCGCGGTGCACGGCTGCGAGCGCTGGCTGAGTCGCCGTAACCGGTCTCAGTTCGCCCAGGTCAGGGACGAGCTTTCTGGCTGCCCGCGCAGCCATTGTTCGAGCATGGTCAGGATCCACACCATCTCGCCATAGTAGCCAGGGTGTTCGGGCAGGTACTCGGTCATCAGCCGGCTGACGAAGTCGGCGCGAACGATTCCGCGCGTGGCGAGCGTCGTCAACGAATCCGCGGCGAGTTCCCGAAGGGCCGGGGTGCGTGCCGTCCAAACGCCGAATGGCAGTCCGAAGCCCTTTTTCTTCTTGATCAGGATCTCGTCGGGCAGGAAGCCTCGCAGCGCCTCCTTGAAAAACCAGCGCAACTTGAAGCGACGGAGCTTCCAGTCGGGCGGAAGCGACATCGAAAAATCCGTCAGGCGATCAGCCAGCAAGGGATACGCGACGGCGATGCCGGCCATCCCGGTGGCGCCCCGTACTTTCGGCAGATCACTGTCGGCGAGCGTGTATCGCCAGTCGTAGGCAAGCATTCGATTGATCAGACTCGGGGCCAGACATTCATTCCATGTGGCCTGCATGTGTCGTGACGGTTCGCCAAGATCGACCTGGCCAAGCAGCTCGGCGCCAAGTACCTGAGCGGGGTCAAGCTGCATGATCAGATTGAATGTCTGCAGGCGATCCGGCATCGGCACGCGCGAGTGGCGCACGTAACCGCATACCTGCTTGAGGCCCGGTATTCGCCGCATTGGGCTGTCGTCAGCGCAGGCGGGCTCGATACGGCGGCGGATTCCCGATGGTAGCGCATGGTAGAACTCGAACAGCCGCTGCACCGCATAGCGGGAGTTGCCCCCGAAAAGTTCGTCGCCGCCGTCACCGGCAAGCATCCTGGTGCAACCGTCGGCCTGTGCAATTCTCGCGCAGTAGTAGGCCGGCAGTGCCGACGAGTTGCCGAAAGGCTGGTCGTGGTGCTGCGCCACCGCCGGCATGCTGGCCAGCAGGTCGGCGGGCGTCAGATAGTATTCATGGTGTTCGCAGCCAAAGTGCCTGGCGGCGATACGGGCGTACTCCATTTCATCGTAGCCCTCGGCGTCGAAGCCGATGGAAAAAACCGGCGCCGCAGTGCCGGTGATCTGACAAAGCATTCCGGCCACGGTCGAACTGTCGGTGCCGCCCGAGAGAAAGGCGCCAACGCGCGACTGACCGCTCAACTGTTCGGCGACGCTCTCACGAATCAGTTGGCGGAACGTTTCGCGCGCGGCCGCGAAGGGTGGCCGATTTTGTTCGTCGAAATCCAGCCGCCAGTGGCGAGTCTCCTGTACGCCGTACCGGTCGATGAGCAGTGCGTGCGCTGCCGGCAGTCTGCGTACCCGACGGAAAATCGTGCGCGGCGCCGGAATCATGTGGAAATACAGGTAGTCGAAGATCGCTTGCGCATCGAGTTCGTTGCCGCGTCCCTCGACGCAGTCGGCGCGATCGGAGAAGGCAAGCGTCTCCCCATCGGTCCGATAACAAAGAGTTTCGACGGCGAAACGGTCTACCGCAAGGAAAACGCATTGCCGCGCTGCATCGACGATCACCAGTGCGTACGAACCTCCGATGCGCGCCGCGACCTCGGCGCCGTGCTCGTGCCACGCCCGCAGCAGTTGGCCAGCCGATGCCGTCGTTCGTGCCGCATTGCCGACGAGGTCATTCTTGAGAGAGGGGGAGCCGATTACGGCGCAGGTGGCGTCTGCATCACGGGCGACATCATTGCCCCGCAGGACGAGCGAGGCGGGCAGTGCGCGCGCGGCAAGGGGGTCGAAGAGGCGGGTCAGGTCGAGCTGACCGGCAAGTCTGTCTTTCATCGGTTCCTTACTGGTAGCGATCGGTTGATGAGACTTGTTCTGGACATGATTCCTGTCGGCTTCGTAGGAAAGAACGGAATGCAATTGCCCACGAGAATGCCAACGTAGTAGCAGTATCGAGCAAATGGTATGCTAATTTCCGGGCCTCGGCCATGTCGAATTTCACGGGGCTGTCGCGTTCACTTGCCTTTCGGATCCTGTGCCGGAGTGTATGGCAGAATGCGCGACTATGGCGCGCGCCGCTGACCGCCAAATTTGCAGGCAATTTGGGGTGCCAAACGCGTGACGTTGAACGCCGGTTCCGCCTTTGGCAAACGCACCGGCTCGGTCACGGTTGCCCGAAAAGGCTCGAGGGCACAAGCAATGGGAAGTCTGTCGAAAAGTCCTGACGCGGTCCACTACGAAAGCATGACGCGACCAATATACTGGTTGCTGGCCTACGTCGCCTTCATCGTTTATGGCATGCTGGTGCCGCTCGATTTCCACCCGCATTCGCTGACGTGGGCCTGGGCACGCTTTCAGGAAATTTCGATGTTGCCGGTCGGGATCGAAAGTCGGGCGGATGCGATCGCGAACGGCGTCCTCTTTGTGCCGGTGGGCTTTCTCTCTGCGATCGTGTTGGCCGGAGGGAGGCACGGCGCCGGTATGCTGTGGACTCGGGTCACTGCGCTTGGCTTTTCATGCTGCCTCGCAGTGACCATCGAGTTCCTTCAGATATTCTTTCCGCCCCGTACGGTGTCACTGAACGACATTCTGTCCGAGTGTTTGGGCAGCGTCGTTGGCGTTCTGATTGCCGCGCGCGGGACCACTTGGTTTCGCCAGTTGATCGGCAGGAGACTTGACGATCCGGCGCGGTACATCAATCTGGCGCTGCAGTTCTACCTGTTCCTTTTCGTCGCCTATTCCCTCTACCCCTATGACTTCGTCCTTTCCGCTGACGAACTCGCGATCCGGGCGAATTCAGGCAATTGGGGTTGGTGGCAGGCGGCAATCTCGACTCGAGGGAGCCGTCTGTGGTCGCTGCTGCATACCACGATTGAAGCGGCAGCCGTGCTTCCGATCGGTTTGCTCCTTGCTCGGCGGCCGGCGAGGACAGGTCGCGCTTGGTCAGCGTTTTTCCTCGGACTTCTTCTCGGGTTGCTCATCGAAGTGGCACAGTTCTTCTTGTATTCTGGCGTCAGCCAAGGGCTCTCGGTGCTGGCCCGGGCGATCGGTTGCTGGCTGGGAGCCCTGCTCTGGGAGCGTCGCGCTGCCTGGACCGAGATAAGGGTTGCGGCGACGGCGCGTCGCCTGGCATTGCTCTTGGCCCCGATCTACCTGACCACTGTGTTGGCGGTCAATGGCTGGTTTACTCGACCACGCCAGGGAGCGGCGAGCGCGATGGTCGCGTTGGCGGAAGTGCATTTCGTCCCCTTTTACTACCACTACTTCACTAGCGAAGCGCTCGCCCTCGTCAGTGTTGTTTCCGTGGCGCTGCAGTATGCGCCGGTCGGCGTATTTGTCTGGGCCTTTGACCGATCGCCATTGCGAGCCGCCTCGATGGCTTTCGGGCTGGCACTGGCAGTGGAGGTCGGCCGTTTGTTTCTTGTCGGTGCCCACGCTGACCCGACCAATTTGCTGGTAGCGGCGGGTGGCGCCTGGCTTGCCGCGGCGCTCGCCTATCGATTTGCCCGCTTGCTGCGCGAGGAAGCAAGCGACACAGTACCGCAGCGTTTGCCAGCGGCGCCCGTGGCTGCGAAGCAACAGCGAGTCGCACCGGCCGCAACTACTTCCGGCACAGTCGCCTGCACGGCGCATCGACCGACAGCCACTGGCCTGGTGACGATGCTGCTGGCCGTCGTTGCCGCGGCCTTCTGGCTTGCCTCGTTTCCCGTGTATGCGGGAGTTCTCGCCGTGTTCTTGATGGGTGTGATGTTCTTCGCGTGGCGGTGGCCCGTGCTGCTGGTTGCATTGCTTCCTGCAACGCTGCCACTCCTCGACCTCGCTCCGTGGAGCGGCCGATTCTACCTCGATGAATTCGACGTTTTTCTTGCGCTCAGCCTTGCGCTGGGCTACGCGCGGGTAGCGCCAGCGCCACGCGGTTACGATCGCGACGCCTTGTTCCAGGGGATTATCGCGCTCGTTGCTCTCTCTTACATCATTGGCACCCTGCGCGGATTGCTTCCATGGCAAGGACTGGACGTCAATTCTCTGACGAACTATTACAGTCCGTATAACGCCCTGCGGATCGCCAAGGGTGCCTTCTGGGCCTTCCTGCTCTTTGGTTTGCTACGCCGTCTGGAGGCTGCTGGCCGGACAACTGGCCGTTCGTTCACATGGGGGATGGTGATTGGCCTGTCGGGGACTGTCGGTGTGATTTGCTGGGAGCGCCTGACGTTCCCGGGCTTGTTGAACTTTGCCAGCGATTACCGGGTGACCGGCCCGTTCTCCCAACTGCATAACGGCGGGGCCGACATGGAGGTCTTCCTGATAGCGGCGCTTCCCTTTCTCGTCTTGCTGCTACTGCAAATCAGGAGTTGGCTCGTGCGATTGGCTGGTGTAGCCGTGTTGATCGGTGCCACCTATGCGCTAATGGTCACTTTCTCGCGTGGTGCGTATGCTGCCTTCGTGCTGGCTGTGGCGATCGTCGTTCTCGCATCAGTCCGCGAGACGCTGGCAAGACGCGCTGTGACGGCACGGCAGCGGCTGGCTGCCATGGCATTTTCCATGGTGGCGCTGGCAGTAATGCTCGTCGTGGCTGTGCCCGTCTTTCTCGGGCAGTTTGCCCAGGCGCGCCTGTCGATATCGGGCGACGACCTGGGAGTGCGCCGTAATCACTGGGCCGATGCGCTGCGCATGCGTGATCCGGATGGCATGGCTGCCTTGTTGGGAGTGGGTGTCGGGCGCTACCCGGAAATGCATTACTGGCGCAGCCGAGAGAACAATCGCTCGGCGACCTATCGGTTGGTAAACGAGGAGGGCGAAACGTTTCTCCGGCTCACTGCGGGCAACCCGATCTTCCTGGAGCAGGGAGTGGCGGTGTCGCCAAACGACAACTATCTGCTCAGTCTCGATCTGCGCGCGCACCAGCCGGGCGCCAGAATCGGTGTGTCGATATGCGAAAAATGGCTGTTTGCGTCCTATAACTGCGTGTCTACGACGTTCGGTAGTGAGACGGAAGTCAATACGTGGGTGCACTTTGAAAAGAGCGTCGCCTCCGGCGAGGTGGGGAGTGGCCATTGGTACTCTCGCCGACCAGTAAGATTGGCCCTGCACAATGCCGGTGGCGAGTTCCCGGTAGATGTCGATAACGTCAGTCTGGTAGCGCCGGACGGGAGGCAGCTGGTGGCCAATGGCAACTTCTCGCATGCTCTGGACCACTGGTTTTTCTCTGCCGACGACCATAAGCCCTGGCACATCTTTAGTCTGCCGGTCGGTATTCTCTTCGATCAAGGCTGGCTGGGTGTCGTCAGTCTCGGATTGCTCGCGGCCTTGGCACTCGGCCGTGCCACGCGTGCTGCCTGGCGAGGTAACGTATATGCTGGAGCAGTTCTGGCGTCTCTCACAGGAGTGATGGTGCTCGGCTTATTCAACAGTGTCGTGGATTCTCCACGGATCTTGCTGTTGGTCTTGCTGCTCGCCCGGTTTGGGGCCAAGGCAAGCGATGCGTCGCAGCTTATGGATTCGCGGATTGCTCCGCCGGCGAACGCAAGATCGTTCCGGAACTCACGAAACTCGTCATAGCTTCCGTGTCGTTGCCCGTCGATCGCGCGACCGGACGAAGCACCCTCTTCGCCCAGGGAGTCCACACACGCGCGGGCCAGGATGTCTTGGCGTGCGAACGGCGGACTTCATTCTCTCCGGAAATGGCGCCTTCCGTTTCGAGGTGCCTTAGTCGCCGATTTCGTGCTCAGGCCATGAATGCCACTTGTTCACCGGCGCCACCGCCGCATCGAACCCATCACGGCCAGACCCAAGCCCAGTAATGGGAGTGTAGATGGCAACGGCAGTGCCACATCGTCAAGAGAAATACCGACGTCGACTCCGGGGTCCCCTTCGGTAACCGGCCCTTCGCCGGACAATACCACCCGCACGAACCCCACTCCCGGTCCGAGGTAAAACTGGTGGTTTATCTCCAATATCTTCAGTGTATCGACAAATGTCCCGATGGTCAGATCTGCCTCCTGCGCTATGACTGCCGAGACATCGACTCCATTGGTACCGACAATGCGTACGGTGCGAGCCAGAAACAGGCCTGCCGTGTAGTTTCCCAATCCGTTCGAACCACCGCCAGTATTGCCTACGATGAAATCGAACGCTTGCGAAAAGATGTTGGGGCCGTCGATCGCGCCACCCGTGACGGTGAATTGCGCCGAGAACGCGTGAAAAATTACCTGGTCCAGAGGCAGCCCGTATCCGTATATCGCGGCGTTCGAGAGATTCGTCCCGTTCATGGCGTTGGCTGAGCTCACTTTATCGGGCGTGCCAAGCGGTTTTTGCTGACTGGCGGGCTGCCGGTGCAATGGTTGTCGGCGGCGGTATCAGCGCTGCAGTCGCCCAGCCCTACGAACATTCCGGGACGAACCGGATGTGGGTCGCTCTCGGCCGGAGGGGTGGTCGGATCAACTCCATCAATTGTCATCGTAAACGTAATGGGGTCAGCAAACCCCCATGCTGGCGCCGTGAGCAGCAGCCCAGCCAACAAGCAACGTGCAGTCATATGTATCATCGTGGTCCTCTTGTGGAGATTTCGTAGTCTGCACAACAGCGTCGATTGCCAAAACTACCATGGGAAAAGCAAGCCAAAAGTCTACAAGCAAATTTTATGCCGGAAACTGTTTTTTTCAATAAGAACAGATTGTTGTGAAATATTTCCTATTGTCGTGCGGCGATTTTGAAGGAAAATGTAAAAATTTTCGACAGGAAAGCCGGATTCCGCGCTGGTGCGAATGATGCGGCGCACACGGGTGCCGAGCGGCGCTGCGACGGCTGCAGTTCGCCAGGACGGTTCACAAGGTGGCCGCGCATTCCCTTCTCAATGGTGGTTTCCAGATGCCGGAACCGGCTGGTTTTCCGCTCGACTGCCGACTTCTGGCATTCCGGGATCGCTACGTGCTTCGGCAACATGCCCTCATCCATCGGACTGCCCGTCTCGCCGCTCGACGCCGGAATTGTCGAGGAACCAGAGGTTCTTCGTCCCCTCGACAGGAATCGAACCTGTATCTCACGCTTAGGAGGCGCGTGCACTATCCATTATGCTACGAGGAGCCGGGGGCGTATTGTAGCCGCTGCCTCGCGAATGCGCCAATTGGGCGATTGGCCGTAGCCGCCAAGCAAACTTGCCGGCATCTCCGGGGCGACGCCGGGAGTGAGCGCCGATCGAAGTTCGCTCACGTGTCGATCCGTGCGTCCGTTGCGCGCGGTAGAATCGCCCTTCTGCGGTCGTCCGCGACTGCCGCAGCAGCACAATCGGCGCGATTCGCGGCGACGCCTTGCCCAACCTTCATGCGCACGCACAACCATGCCGTACCTCATGCTTTCCGATGCTTCCCTCGCCTTCGGTCATGTGCCTTTGCTCGATCATGCGGATTTTCAGCTCGATCCGGGAGAACGGGTTGCGCTTATCGGTCGCAACGGCACCGGCAAGTCGTCGCTGTTGAGCGCTCTCGCCGGTTGTGGCGGGCTCGACGAGGGCAAGGTATGGATCCAGCCCGGCCTGCGCATCGGCTACGTTCCGCAGGAGCCGCCCTTTGCTCCGCAAGTCACGGTATTTGACGCGGTCGTCGCCGGCATGGGCGAGGTGTCGACCCTGCTCCGCGACTACCACGCTGTCTCGCACGCTCTTGGCGAAGCCGGGGCCGACCAGGAAGACCTGTTGCAGCGCATGCATGCGCTGCAGAGCGAACTCGAATCGCGTGACGCCTGGTCTTTCGAGGCGCAGGCGGAACGGGTGATTCAGCGTTTTTCGCTGGATGCCGATGCGCTGGTCGGAACGCTCTCGGGTGGCCAGAAGAAGCGTCTGGCGCTGGCGCAGGCGCTGGCCGTTTCTCCGGAGTTGTTGCTGCTCGACGAGCCGACCAACCATCTTGACGTTGGCGCCATCGAGTGGCTGGAGGAAATGCTGGTTGCGTCGGGTGTGACGCTGGTGTTCATCACTCATGACCGTCGCTTCCTTGAACGCGTCGCCACGCGCATCGTCGAGCTCGACCGCGGCCGGCTGCTTTCGTGTCCCGGCAGCTTCCGCGAGTATCAGGCGCGCAAGGAGGCGATGCTGCACGAAGAGGCGTTGAGCAATGCGCGGGCCGACAAGTTCCTTGCCCAGGAGGAAGTGTGGATTCGGCAGGGGATCAAGGCGCGGCGGACGCGCAACGAAGGCCGCGTATTGCGCCTCGAACGCCTGCGCCGGGAGCGTGCGGCGCGACGCGAGCGTCAGGGCAGGGTGGAAATGGCGCTCGACGCCGGCGAGCGCAGTGGCAGGCTGGTCGCGGCGATCGAGCACGTCGGCAAACGCTTTGGCGACAAGTTCGTGGTGCGGGATTTCTCGTGTCGCATCCAGCGCGGCGACAAGATCGGCGTCATCGGTCCCAACGGTGCCGGCAAGACGACGCTGCTGCGCCTGATCCTGGGGGAATTGCCGCCCGACCAGGGCAAGGTGCAACTCGGAACGAAAGTGCAGGTGGCGTACTTCGACCAGTTCCGCAGTCGGCTCGACGAACAGGCGACCCTGATCGATGTCATCTCTCCGGGATCCGATTTCGTCGACATCGGCAACCAGCGCAAGCATGTGATCAGCTATCTCGGCGACTTTCTGTTTGCCCCGCAGCGCGCACGTTCGCTGGTCAGCTCGCTCTCCGGCGGTGAGCGCAACCGTCTCCTGTTGGCGCGTCTGTTCGCCCGGCCGGCGAATGTGCTGGTGCTCGACGAACCGACCAACGACCTCGACATCGAGACGCTCGAACTGCTCGAGGAGCTGTTGCAGGATTATGACGGCACTCTGTTTCTCGTCAGCCACGACCGCGCTTTCCTCGACAACGTCGTCACGCAGACCATCGCCGCCGAGGGCGACGGTGTCTGGCGCGAATATGCCGGCGGTTACCAGGACTGGGTCGAGTATCACGCAGCTCGCCGCCGTGAGGAGCTTGCTCCGACGAGTGCCGTCCGCCGCGGCGAAGCGCGCCAGGCGTCGCAGACCAGGCCGGCCCACCCGAAGCCGGCGACCGGCGGCAAGCTGTCCTGGAAGGAGACGCAGGAACTGGCCGAACTGCCGGGACGCATCGCCGCCCTCGAGGCCGAGCAGAAGACGATCGGCGAGCGCCTCGCCGATCCGGCGTTGTACCAGTCGCAGGCGCAGGAAGCGCAACGGCTGGCGCGACGCCTGAGCGAAATCGACGAACAGTTGCTGGCGCTGCTCGAACGCTGGGAGGCGCTCGAAGGTTAACCGGTGCGACGTGGCGTCGATGGATCCGGGTCCGGCGTTGCTGTCGGACGATGGAACTGCGGTGGTGTCGCGCGCAGGATCAGCAGCCCGGCGAGTCCGGCCAGCAGTCCCCAGAATGCGGAGCCAACCCCGCCCGGCGCGATACCCGAGGCAGTGACCAGGAAGGTCAGCAGGGCGGGCTCGCGTTCGGCTTCCCGGCCAGTAGCCGTGGCGAGCGCGCCGCCGAAGGTGCCGAGCAGCGCGAAACCGGCGATTGCCACAACCAGTTCCTTGGGAAAGGCGAGGAAGATCGCGCCGACCGTCGCCCCGAAAAGGCCGATCAGCAGATAGAAGCCGCCGGCGGCGATCGCCGCGAAGTAACGCCGACCGGGATCCTCGTGCGCTTCGCGGCCCATGCAGATGGCAGCCGTGATCGCCGCCAGGTTCAGCGCGAAGCCGCCGAACGGGGCGAGGAGCAGATTGGCTGCGCCGGTCCAGCCGATCAGTGGGGAGATCGGCAGGCGGTAGCCGGAAGCGCGGATGACGGCGACGCCAGGAACATTTTGCGAGGCCATGGTGACCACGTAGAGGGGCAGCGCGACGCCGACCAGCGCCCGCCAGGAGAATTGCGGGGCGGTGAATACCGGTATCGCGAGTTCCAGTTGCAGCCCTTCGAGGTGCAGCTGTCCCGCCGCGGCGGCGAGGACGGTGCCGAGCAGCAGGGTGACGACGACAGCGTAGCGTGGCAGCAGGCGGCGGCAGATCAGGTAGGCGCAGAACATCGGGAAGACCAGGACAAACTGCTTGTGCATCGCCACGAAGGCGTCGACGCCGAAGCGCAGCAGCACCCCCGCGAGCATGCCGGCGGCCAGCGAGAGGGGGAGCCTGTCGATCATTCGTTCGAACCAGCCGCTGCAACCGGAAACCGTGATCAGTGTGGCCGAAACCAGGAAGGCGCCGATTGCCTCGGGCAGCGAAACGCCGGCTGCACTGGTGATCAGCATGGCCGCGCCGGGTGTGGACCAGGCCGTCAGCACCGGTACCCGGTAGCGCAGTGACAGCGCGATGCTGGTCAGCCCCATTCCCAATCCGAGCGCGCACATCCACGAGGCGATCTCGACCGGCGTTGCCTGCAGCGTCTGCGCGGCCTGCAGGACGATCACCGCCGAACTGGTGAAGCCGACGAGGACGGCGACAAAGCCGGCGATCAGTGCGGAAGCCGAGAAATCATCGAGTAGTCGCATCAATCGTCTTTGCCCGGGTGGTTGTTTCGGTCTTGCAGGTTTTCCTTGCAAGGACGCATGGTAAGACTTCGCAGGGAAGCCGACCAGCTTCGCAACGCCTGCAGATGCCTTCGCGGCTGGCGAACGAACGCCGTCCACCGCACCTCGATGGCGCTGCCACCGGTCAGCAGGCGCCTCTCCGCGGGGAGTGCTTGGCAACCCGTAGCGGCCTTCGGACAAGCGGCGCAGACGCCTTGCGACGGGCAGGACGAGGCCTCCCGCGGGTGCGCGTGCGCCGATTCGTACATTGCTATAGACTGCTTGGCGACGTGAATCGGTGCCTGTTGATTCACGATTTCTCACACGAACACGAAGATCGCGAGGGTGCTGACATGAACGATGAAACGAGAGCTGCGACGGCCAAGCTCGGGAAAGCGAAGGCGGAGCCGGAGGGAGACCTCCTGACGGGAATCGAGGACCGCCGTACCGGGCTCGGAGTCGACGCGCTGAAGCGCGCATTGATCGACAAGCTGGTGTATGTGCAGGCGCGCTTCCCGCAGGTTGCGACGCGGCGTGACTGTTTCGTGGCACTCGCGCAGGCGGTGCGCGACCGCCTGCTGCAACGCTGGGTGCAAACCGCGCGCACGTACCGGGACCAGGGCAGCCGCACCGTCTGCTATATGTCTGCGGAATTCCTGATCGGCCCGCAACTGGGCAACAATCTGATCAACCTCGGCATCTACGAGAATGCCCGGCAGGCGGTCGAGGAACTCGGTCTCGACCTGGACGTGCTGATCGATCAGGAAGAGGAACCCGGGCTCGGCAACGGCGGCCTCGGGCGGCTCGCTGCCTGTTATCTCGATTCGCTGGCGACGCTCGAAATCCCAGCCATCGGCTACGGCATCCTTTATGAATTCGGAATTTTCACGCAGGCGATCCGTGACGGGATGCAGGTCGAACTGACCGACAAGTGGTTGCGTGCCGGCAGCCCCTGGCTGATCCATCGTCCGAACATCGCTTTCGATGTCAAGCTCGGTGGCCATACCGAATTTCAGTACGAGGCGAACGGCCATCGCCGTCTGCGGGTGCAGTGGGTGCCGGCCAAGGTCGTGCGCGGTACCGCCTGGGACATGCCGGTGCTTGGTTACGGCGTCAACACCCCCAACCGGCTGCGGCTGTGGAGCGCCGAGGCGCCGGAATCCTTCGATTTCGCGGCATTCAACGCCGGCAATTATTATCAGGCGGTGGACGCGCAGATTCGCTCGGAAACGATCACCAAGGTGCTCTACCCGAACGACGAAACCGAAGCCGGTCAGGAACTCCGGCTCGAACAGCAGTATTTCTTCGTGAGTTGCTCCCTGCGCGACATGATCCGCCTGCAATTGCAGCGCGAGAATTCGCTCGAACGCTTCCACGAAAAGTTCGTCGTCCAGCTCAACGATACGCATCCGTCGATTGCCGTCGCCGAACTGATGCGCCTGCTGGTCGACGAATATTCAATGGAATGGGACGACGCCTGGTCGATCACGCGACGGACTTTTGCCTATACCAACCATACTCTGCTGCCGGAAGCGCTCGAGAAGTGGCGGCTGGAACTGTTCAAGCGCGTGCTGCCGCGGCATTTCGAGATCATTTGCGAGATCAACATCCGATTCTTGGACGAGGTGCGCATTCGTTTCCCCGGCGACGAAGCGCGCCTCTCCCGCATGTCGCTGATCGACGAGTCGGGTTCTCGCTACGTGCGCATGGCGAATCTGGCGGTCGTCGGCAGTTTCGCGGTGAATGGCGTGGCAGCGCTGCATACGCAGCTGCTCAAGTCCGACGTGCTCACCGATTTCCACGAGATGTGGCCGGAGAAGTTCACCAACAAGACGAACGGCGTGACGCCGCGGCGTTTCGTCCTGCTCGCGAACCCGACGATGTCGAAACTGATCGATGACACGATCGGGCCGGGCTGGGTGACCGACATGACCCGCTTGCGGGAGCTTGAACCCTACGCCGACGATCCCTCCTTCCATGCCGAGTGGCGGCGGGTCAAGGCAGGCAACAAGCTCAGGCTGCTGCACGAGATCAAGCGGCATGCACACCTCGATGTCGACCCGGCGACGATGTTCGACGTGCAGGTGAAGCGCATGCATGAGTACAAGCGACAGCACCTCAACCTGCTGCACGTGGTATCGCTGTATCTCCACCTGAAGGAAAATCCCCATCTGGACGTCGCGCCGCGCACCGTGATCTTCGGTGGCAAGGCAGCCCCTGGCTACTACATGGCCAAGCTCATCGTCCGCCTGATCAATGCCGTCGGCGATCTGATCGGGCGCGATCCCGCCATGCGAGGCCGACTACAGGTCGTCTTCTACCCCAACTACAACGTCAAGAGCGCACACAATATTTTCCCCGCAGCCGATCTTTCCGAACAGATCTCCCTGGCTGGCAAGGAGGCCTCGGGGACAGGGAACATGAAGTTCCAGATGAACGGAGCCGTCACCATCGGCACGCTGGACGGTGCCAACGTCGAGATTCGCGAGGAAGTCGGTGCAGACAATTTCTTCCTCTTTGGTCTGACGACGCCCGAGGTCGTTCGATTGCGGCAGAAGGGCTACCGGCCGCGCGACTACTACGAGGCCAACCCGCACCTGCGCGAGGTGATCGACCTGATCGCCAGTGGCTTTTTCTCACGCGGCGACCGCGAGGTCTTCCGGCCGCTGGTCGACCACCTGCTCAACCATGACGAATACATGGTGCTGGCCGACTTCCAGTCGTACATCGAGTGTCAGCAAGCGGTCTCGGCGGCGTACCTCGACAGCGATCGCTGGTGCCGGATGTCGATCCTGAACGTCGCTCGTTCCGGCTTCTTCTCTTCCGACCGGGCGATTCGCGAGTATTGCGAAGAGATCTGGAAGGTCAGGCCGGTTCGCATCGAGCTCACCAATCTCTCGGGTGAAGACATGAAGTTCAGCCGCGCGGTCAGCGGAGTCGACTAAGTCGTGGCGACTGCGCTCCGGTTGCCAGCGGGTGACCGGAGCGCGGCAAATCGGGGCAGGCCGTGGCCGCCCGCCCGGGCGCGTCGATTACCAGCGGCGAACCTTGATGATGTGCGCCATCTTGTCCGGCGGGGTCAGTTCGACGTAGACCGATGGCCCGCTCCAGCGGTAGCGTTCGTCCGAGAGCAGGTCATGCGCCTGGTACTGCTCGTCGTGGCCGATGCCGAAGGTGTCGAGAGGGATGTGCAGCAGCGACCAGTGCTTGTGGAAGGGGTCGAGGTTGACCACGCAGATGACGATGTCCGAACGGTCTTCGGTCATCTTGGCGTAGGCGAGTATGTTCGGGTCGTCGGTCGCCAGGAAGACGACGTTGTTGTAAGAGTGGAGGGCCGGGCATTCCTGGCGGATGGCGTTGATCCGCGTGATGACGTCGACGATGTTTCCCGGTACGTTCCAGTCGCGTACCCGGATTTCGTATTTCTCGGAGTCGAGATATTCCTCCTTGCCCGGGATCGCCTCGTTTTCGCACAGCTCGTAGCCACTGTAGATGCCGTATACGCTGGACAGTGTGGCGGCGAGCACGGCGCGCATGATGAACGCCGGACGACCGCCGAACTGCAGGATCGGCGGCAGAATGTCCGGCGTGTTGGCGAAGAAGTTGCCGGTGAAGTATTCCTTCATTTCGCCACAGGTCAGCTCGCCGACGTAGTCGCTGAGATCGTGCTTGTGGTTGCGCCAGGTGAAATAGGTGTAGGACTGGGCAAAACCGACCTTGGCCAGCAGCCGCATCATCTTAGGCTTGGTGAAGGCTTCGGCCAGGAAGATGACTTCCGGGTGTTTGCGGTGCACTTCGCCGATCACCCATTCCCAGAACGGCACAGGCTTGGTGTGGGGGTTGTCGACACGGAAGGTGGTGACCCCCTTGTCAATCCAGAACAGGAAGATGCGCAACATTTCCTGCCACAGTCCGGCGCGGTCGCTGGTTCCGAAGTTGAGCGGGTAGACGTCCTGATATTTCTTGGGCGGGTTCTCGGCGTACTTGATCGAACCATCGGGGCGGTGGAAGAACCACTCGGGATGTTCCGCGACATACGGGTGGTCGGGCGAACAGTTCATCACGTAGTCGAGAGCGATTTCGATCTCCAGTTGGCGGCAGGTGGCGACGAACTGGTCCCAGTCGTCCCAGGTTCCGAGCTGCGGTTCGAGCGCCATGTGGCCGCCGTGCTTGTTGCCGATTGCCCAGGGACTGCCGACGTCGCCGGGGACGGTGACGAGGCTGTTGTTCTTGCCCTTCCGGAAGCGGTGCCCGATCGGGTGGATCGGCGGCAGGTAGACAACGTTGAAACCCATTGCCTTGATCGCTGGCAGGCGCCGGATGCTGTCCTGCAGCGTGCCGTGCCGATAGGGAACGGCGCCCTGCGAGCGCGGAAAGAACTCGTACCAGGCGGCGAAGCGGGTGATCGGCCGATTCACCATGATGGTCAGTGCCGGCGCCAGTTGATATCCCTCGCTGCGATCCGGGTAAGTGGCCATCATCGTGTTCATCACCTTGCCGATGCCGAGATCGATCGCGCCACGCTGTTCTCCGGCGGCCAACGCCGTTTCGATCGCATTGATGATGCTCGCCATGCGGTCGCGGTCTTCCCCTTCCGCCAGCGTCGCAGATTTCTTCAGAACCGCCAGACCTTCGAGCAACTCGCTCCGGAGGTCGGCTCCCGGCACGCTCTTCTTGCCGATCTCGTCTACCCACGACAGATAGCGCTCGGCATATGCCTCGATGGTGTATTCCCAGCGTCCGATCGCGTCGACCATGAATTCGCCGAACCAGCGGTCGTTGTCGCCCTGCGTCATCGGGCTCTCCCGCCATTGCCGGTCACCGACCGGGCGCGCCTTGAGCACGGCCGCCAGCTTGTCGTGCCCTTCCTTGTAGATGTCGGCACTGACCGTGACCTTCTCGCCGACGACGCGCTTGATCGGGAAACGGCCACCGTCTACCTGCGGCTCGACGGCTTCGATGATCAGACGGGGATATTCTTGGGGAACCATGATCCTGCTCCTAAATCCTGCCCCGGGCAAATCCCGGAGACAGTCAAGTCCTGAACCGGACGGTCCGTGCGGGCCGTCACTGAGCGATCGACCGAAGAGGCTCGTGCCCAGTTCGATCGACCGTAGCGCCTGCTACTTCACCAGCGAATCGTAGAGTCGCTTGGTCTGCTGCGCGATGCTCGGCCAACTGAAGACTTCACGCGCACGCTCTTGACCGGCTGCCGCCATCGAATCGGCGAGTTCCGGATCGTCGAGCACCTTGTTGATCGCCGCCGCCAGGTCGCGCGAGAAAACGTCCGGATGGACCGGCTCGAACGGTGCGACGTGCAATTGCTCGAGCGGCACCAGGAAACCGGTCACGCCATCCACCACGACCTCCTTGATGCCGCCGACGGCACTCGCGACGACGGCGGTACGGCAGGCCATGGCTTCGAGATTGATGATTCCGAAGGGTTCGTAGATCGACGGACAGCAGAAGACGGTGGCGTGTGAGTAGAGTTCGATGGCCTCTTCCTTGGTCACCATCTCGCGAATCCAGATCAGGTTCTGGAAACCGTCGTGGCGAACGTGCTTGACCGCCGCCTCCATTTCGGCGAGCACTTCCTTGGTGTCGGGCGCGCCGGCGCAGAGCACGACCTGCGCGTCGCGGTTGATGTACTTGACTGCATTGACCAGGTGAACGATGCCCTTTTGCCGCGTGATCCGGCCGACGAAGAGGACGATCGGTCGCTCCGGATCGACCCCGTATTTCTCGAGTGCCGTGGTCTCGTCGGTCGGGTGGTACTGGTCGACGTTGATGCCGTTGTAGATCACCGTGATCTTGTCCGGATCGATGTCGAAATGTTCCAGGATGTCCCGCTTGGTTCCCTGCGAGACCGCGATCACGGCGTCGGCCATGCTCAGCGAGGTCCGTTCGATCCACGATGACATGTCATAGCCGCAGCCCAGTTGTTCGCGTTTCCACGGGCGCAGCGGTTCCAGTGAGTGCACCGTATGGACCAGCGGGATTCCATAGAGGGTTTTCGCGAGGATTCCGCCGAGGTGTGCGTACCAGGTATGCACGTGTACCAGATCGGCATCGACCTGCTCGCTGAGGGTCTCGAGGTTGGTCTCGAAGGTATCCAGGGCGCCGCTCAGTTTCTTGTCCACGTGCGCGAAACTGCCCTTGCCGAACGGGAAGCCCTTGACCCGTACCCCATCGGTTACGGTGTCCTGGTCGCCAAAGGAACGGACTTCGACGTGCATCAGTTTGGCGAGCTCGCCAGACAGATACTCGACGTGAACACCGGCTCCGCCGTAGACGTAGGGAGGGTATTCGCGCGTCAATAGCATTACTTTCATCGCGGCACTTTCTAAGCTTTGGTTGTGAGGTGGAGGCGTCGTCGACGCGTCGTGGGAAGGCACTCACATTGTATCGGGAAAGCCATTTGCCGGCCATGCTGGCGGCGCGTCCGGGGGGCACCGCCGGCTCGCGAAGGCCGCTGCCGGCGACATTTGACGACGTCGGCGCGGCGCACGGGTAGAATGCGGCCGATGAATCTGGTCGCCATCGAAACCTCCACCGAACAGGGCTCGATCGCCGTCTGGAGCGACGGTGTGGTACTGCGGCGCGCCTGCCCGCCGGGCGTGGCGCACTCGCAGACCCTGCTGCCCTTGCTCTGCGCGACGATGTCGGAAGCGGGACTTGCCTTCGCCGCGCTCGACGGCATCGCTTTCGCCGCCGGTCCAGGCTCGTTTACCGGCCTGCGCATTGCCTGCGGGGTCGCGCAGGGACTGGCGTTCGCCCACGACCTGCCGCTCGTTCCGGTCGGCACGCTGGACGCGATGGCGTTGGCCAGCGGTGGCGAACGGGTGCTGGTGCTGCTCGACGCGCGCATGGGCGAGGTCTATTGCGGACAGTTCGCTGCCGCCGTACCGCTCGCCGCTCCGGAGCTCTGCCAGCCGGCGGCGCTACCGCTTCCCGAAGCGGCCGGCTGGCTGGCCTGTGGCAATGGTCTCGCGGCGTATCCGGTGCTCCGCCAGCGCTTGGCCGCCTGCGTGCAGTCGTGGCAGCCGGAACTGATGCCAGACGCCGCAGCCGTGGCGCGTCTCGCGGCGCCTCGTCTGGCGCGTGGCGAGGGGGTCGACGCAGCCGGGGCGATACCGCTGTACGTGCGCAACAAGGTCGCGCTGACCGTCGCCGAACGCCTCGCCGTCGGCGGCAAGGCGTGAGCGCCGTGCTGGCGCCGCGGTTCGAACTCGTGCCGCTGGGTCATGGCGACCTCGACGAGATGCTCGCGATCGAAAACCAGGTCCACCGGCTTCCCTGGACGCGCGGGAATTTCGTCGATTCGATCGCTGCCGGCTATAGCGTGTGGGGCTGCCGCTTCGGCGAAGAGCTGTCGGGCTACTTCGTGCTGATGCTGGTCATCGACGAGGCGCACCTGCTCAATATCAGCGTTGCCGAAAAGCGCCAGCGAATGGGACTTGGTGGCCATCTCCTGCGCCACGCGATGCAGGTGGCGCACAACTCCGGGGCGAGCAGCGTGCTGCTGGAAGTGCGTCCCTCGAACGTTGCCGCGCTCGGTCTGTACGCGCGTTTCGGATTTCGCCCGATTGGTTTGCGGCGCGCCTACTATCCTGGCGCACAGGGGGCCGAGGACGCGCTGGTGCTGCGGCATGCTCTCGCCGGGGTGGAGCAATGAGCGAGCGCCAGGCACGCGCCCTGCCATTGACGCGGGCGCAGGTACTGCACGAGATTGGCCTGACGCCGCAATGGCAGCTTCGCGAGCGGCGTTCGCTGGCGCGTCCGTTGCCGTCATCGGCGGTGGCGGCCGAGCGGCGTTGCGCGCCGGCGGAAGAAGTGTCGGCAGCGTCCGCCGCTACCAGCGGACCGACACCGGCGCTGGCGCGCTGCGAGGAAATCGCCGGCATGGGCTGGGAGGAACTGCGCCAGAGTGCCTGCGCGTGCCGTGCCTGCGGGCTCTGCGAACAGCGCCGGCAGGCGGTGCTCGGGGTCGGTGACGTCGCCGCCGACTGGCTGTTCATTGGCGAAGGTCCGGGGGCCGAGGAAGACGCGCGCGGAGAACCCTTCGTCGGCCCTGCGGGAAAGCTGCTCGATGCGATGCTGGCGGCCATCGACCTGCGGCGCGGCGAGAACGTGTACATCGCCAACGCGGTCAAGTGTCGTCCACCGAACAATCGCACGCCCGATGCCGCCGAGATCGCGGCCTGCGCACCGTATCTGCAGCGGCAGATCGCGCTGCTGCAGCCACGGTTGATCGTTCTGCTGGGGCGTGCGGCAGCGCATGCACTGCTCGGCGACGTCGGCTCGCTGGCCAGCCTGCGCGGCCGCCGGTTCGAGTATGCCGGGGTGGCGGGCGGGCGCGCGATACCGGTGCTGGTCACCTATCATCCTGCCTATCTCCTGCGCACGCATCCGGACAAGGCGAAGGCTTGGGAGGATCTGTGTCGCGCCCGCACGCTGATGCGGAGTTCCTAGCGATACGCGCTGCGCACCTGCTTGCGCCTGCTTGATAAATCGGCGAGAGTCGCCATGTGAGGTGAGCCACTCCACCTGCAAACGAGGAAAGAAGTCATGCTCTTACCCATCCAACGACGAATCGTGGCCATCGTGGCCGTGCTTGCCAGCCTCCTTTCCGGCTGTGGCTACAACACTTTTCAGACCGGCGACGAGGCGATCAAGGCGGCGTGGTCGGAAGTGCTCAACCAGTATCAGCGGCGGGCCGATCTGGTGCCGAATCTGGTGGCCACGGTCCAGGGCTATGCCAGTCACGAAAAGGACGTGCTGACCCAGGTTACGCAGGCGCGTGCGCAGGTTGGCGCGATCCAGGCGACGCCGGAACTGGTCAACAATGCCGAGGCATTCGCGCGCTTCCAGCAGGCGCAGGCGGGTCTGTCGAGTGCGCTGGCGCGCCTGTTGGTGGTCTCCGAAAACTATCCGCAGCTCAAGGCCGACGCGGCATTCCGCGATCTGCAGGCACAACTGGAAGGCACCGAGAACCGGATCACCGTCGCCCGCAATCGTTACATCAAGGCTGTCGAGGGCTACAACGTTTCGGTGCGCACTTTCCCGAACAATCTGACGGCGATGATCTTTGGCTATTCGGCGAAGCCGAATTTCAGCGTCGACAACGAGAAGGCGATTGCAAACGCACCGAGGGTCGATTTCACCCACCCGGCGCCTGCGGCAGCGACCGCTTCCAACAAAGCTTCGCCAGCGCCCAGCTACTGATCGTGCAGCGCCTTGCCGTTCGCCTGGCAGCCTGGCTGTTGCTCCCGCTGCTGTTCTGCGGGGCTGGCTTCGCCGACGCCGAACGGCAACCGGCGGTGCCCGCCCTGACGGCGCGGGTGACGGATCTCACCGGTACGCTTGGCAACGAACGGAAAGCCGCACTTGAGGCGAAGCTGGCGGCGTTTGAGCGCAGCAAGGGGTCACAGATCGCGGTGCTGATCGTGCCGACGGTCCAGCCCGGGGGTATCGAGCAGTACGCGCTGCGCGTCGTCGAATCGTGGAAGCTGGGTCGCCAGGGAGTCGATGATGGCGCCCTGCTGCTGGTTGCCAAGGACGATCGGAAGCTGCGCATCGAGGTCGGCTACGGTCTCGAGGGCGCGCTCAACGATGCCGTCGCCAAGCGGATCATCAGCGAGGTGATCAGTCCCCGCTTCCGGCAGGGAGACTTCGCCGGCGGCATCGACGCCGGCGTCGACACGATGCTCCAGGTGATCCGGGGCGAGTCGCTGCCGGCGCCGCGTGCCGAGGGCGGCAGGCAGGCGGATGGCGAAGATCGCTTCGAGACCGTTCTGTTCATTGGCTTCATTCTGGTTTTCGTCGTGGGTGGCGTCCTGCGGGCGATTCTCGGGCGATTTCTGGCGGCCGGCGTGGTCGGCGTGACCGCCGGCGTGATCGCTTCCCTGCTCGTTTCATCGCTGCTGATCGCCGTCGTTCTCGGCATCGTGGCCGCGGTCATCTCGCTGTTTCTGGGCATGGCGGGCGGTTCCGGCTGGTCCTCGAGCGGAATTTCGTGGGGCCGTGGCGGCGGCTCGGGAGGTATCTCGGGCGGCTTTTCCGGCGGTGGTGGCGGCTTCGGCGGCGGCGGCGCTTCGGGAGACTGGTGATGCGCCTGGCGAGACTCTTGCGCCATCTGCTTCTGCCGCATTGGTGGGTGCTGCGCGCGTTTCCCGTCGCGTCGCTGCGGCGGATCGAGCGGGCGATCGCGGCATCGGAGTCGACACATCAGGGGGAATTGCGCGTCGTGGTCGAAGCCAACCTGCCGCTGCCCGCCTTGCTGCACGGTCAATCGGCACGCGCCCGGGCCATCGACCTGTTTGCACAGTTGCGGGTGTGGGACACTGAGCGCAACAGCGGCGTGCTGATCTATCTGCAGCTGATCGACCGGCGCGTTGAAATCGTCGCCGATCGCGGGGTCAGTGCGCGCGTCGGCCAGGAGTTCTGGGAAGATGTCTGCCGACGCATGGAAACGGCTTTCCGCACCGGGGATTTTGAGGGCGGCACGCTGTTCGCGCTGAGTACGATCACGCAGGCGCTGAGCGAACACTTTCCGGCGGACGCGCAGCGCGACGACGAGCTACCCGACGCGCCGCTGCTGCTGTGAGCCGGTCAGGCTCCGGCGTCCTGCCGGAGAGCAGTGTCAGCCTTCCGCGTAGCGCACGCGCTGACGCGGCTTGCTCGGCTGTGTCAGGTGGTCGAGGGGCAGGGCGTGCGTCTGCTTCACCGTCTGCAGGGCAATGCTGGTCTTGATGCGGGCAACCCCCGGCAGGCGGAGCAGCTGCTTCATCATCAATTGCGAAAACGCAGCCAGATCGGGAGCGACGATACGCAGCATGTAGTCGGCATCGCCACTGACGGAAAAGCAGTCGGTGACTTCGGGCATCGTCGCCACCGCGCTTTCGAATGCATCGCTCGTCGAATCGCCATGGCGTTCGAGGATCACCTGGGCAAATGCGGTAACGCCCAGGCCGAGTGCCGCCGGAGCGAGCTGCGCGACGTAGCCGGTGATGATGCCATCTTCCTCCAGTCGCTGGATGCGGCGGCTGATTTGCGACGCAGAGAGGCGGATCTGTTCGCCGAGCGTTGCGTTGGTCGCGTTACCCTTGCGCTGGAGCGCGTCGAGCAATGCAAGATCGTAGCGATCAATGGTGATTTTGGACATTTATCGCCGTTTTTGTGCATGAAATGTGCGTAGTTTAGGGCTTTTCGCGGTCATTTCAAACACCTCTTGTGCGCCATAGGTGGCATCATGTGTATTTTCCCAAGCAATGGGAGGTGCGCACCATGAATCTTACCGAATCGCTGCTGCTGGCACTCCGCGAACACGGGGCCCGACAAATCTTCGGCATTCCCGGCGACTTCGCGCTGCCGTATTTCCGGGTCATCGAGGAATCGCAGATACTGCCGCTATTCACGCTGTCGCACGAGCCGGCCGTCGGCTTTGCCGCCGATGCCGCGGCCCGCATGCTCGGCGGCGTCGGCGTCGCTGCGGTGACCTACGGCGCTGGCGCGCTCAACATGATCAACCCGGTCGCCGCCGCCTATGCCGAGAAATCGCCGCTCGTGGTCCTCTCGGGTGGGCCGGGCAGGAACGAAGGGAAGAGCGGATTGCTCCTGCACCACCAGGCCAAGACGCTCGACTCGCAGTTCCAGATCTTCAAGGAGATCAGTTGCGATCAGGTCCGCCTCGACGACGCCGCCCGCGCGCCAGCCGACATCGCGCGCGTTCTCGGCAATTGCCGGCGCCACTCACGGCCCGTGTACATCGAACTGCCGCGCGACATGGTCGGCGTGCCGTGTCAGCCGGTACGCGCCGAACAGCCGTCGGTGGTTGATGCGGAAGCGCTCGCCGCCTGCGTCGAGGAAATCCGTCAGCGCCTGGCACGAGCGCGGAGGCCGGTGCTGATGGTCGGCGTCGAGGTTCGCCGCTACGGGCTGGAGGCGAGGGTGGCCGAACTGGCGCGCCGGCTCGGGATGCCGGTGGTCACGAGCTTCATGGGTCGTGGCCTGCTCGCCGACGCCGACGTTCCGCTGCTCGGTACCTACATGGGGGCTGCCGGTCTGCCCGAGGTGACGGAAACGGTCGAAAATTCGGACGGCCTGTTCCTGCTCGGGGTGATCGTGTGCGACACCAATTTCGGCGTCTCGGCCAGCAAGATCGACCTGCGCAAGACGATTCAGGCGCTCGACGGCCAGGTGACGATGGGCTATCACAGCTACCCGCGGATTCCCTTGGCGGCACTGGTGGAGGGCCTGCTGGAAAGCGTCCCCGTCGGTTCGCGCAGCGAGCCGCTGGCGGGCCCGCCGTTCCCGCGCGGAATGATTGCCGATCAGGAGAAGCTGTCGCCGTCCGACATCGCGGCCGCGATCAACGATCTGATGGCCGAACACGGCAAACTGCCGATTGCCTCCGACGTCGGCGACTGTCTGTTTACTGCGATGGATGTCGAGCACACGGCGCTGGTCGCTCCCGGCTATTACGCGACGATGGGCTTCGGCGTGCCGGCGGGCCTCGGCCTGCAAGCCGCAACCGGACAGCGGCCGCTGATCCTGGTCGGTGACGGCGCTTTCCAGATGACCGGTTGGGAGCTGGGGAACTGTCGGCGCTACGGCTGGGATCCGATCGTCCTGCTCTTCAATAACGCCAGCTGGGAAATGCTGCGCGTATTCCAGCCGCAGTCGTCGTTCAACGACCTCGGTCATTGGGGCTTTGCCGAAATGGCTTCTGGCCTGGGCGGGGACGGAATCCGGGTGGCGACGCGCGGCGAACTGAAGGCGGCGCTCGATCGCGCCGTGGCAACGCGTGGCCGCTTCCAGCTGATCGAGCTGACGATTCCGCGTGGCGTCATTTCCGACACCCTGACGCGCTTCGTGGCTGGCATCAAGCAGCTCAGCGCAGCGAAGTAGCCCCTTCTCGCGAGGGGAGGCGCTTCAGCGCGCCTGGTCGTCGAGCTGGCTCACGTCGTCGCGCAATTCCTGATTGGCCTCGTGGCGGCCCTTGACCAGCCACATCGTGGCGCTGACGAACATGCCGAACAGCGTGATCACCAACGGGATCGAGACATTGGCGCGGATCATCAGGAAGTAGAGTCCGGTCATTGCCAGGATGGACAGGTTTTCGTTGAAATTCTGCACGGCGATCGAGTGACCGGCACCCATCAGGATGTGGCCGCGGTGCTGCAGCAAGGCATTCATGGGGACGACGAAGAAACCGGAGAGAGCGCCGATCAGGACCAGCAGCGGCACCGCCAGCCACAGGTAGTGCACGAAGTTCATCACCAGGACGATGATCCCCATGGCGATGCCGAGCGGGATCACGCGCACCGACTTGCGCAGGGTGACCATTCTCGCCGCACCGGCCGCTCCCAGCGCCACGCCGATCGCGACCACGCCCTGCAGCATGCTCGACTTCGAGAGGTCGAGGTGCAGCGAGCTTTCCGCCCACTTGATGACGATGAATTGCAGGGTGGCGCCGGCGCCCCAGAACAGCGTGGTCACCGCCAGCGACACCTGGCCCAGACGGTCACGCCAGAGGAGCGTCAGGCAGTGACCGAATTCGCGCAACAGGTACCAGGGGTTCTTGTGCAGGGCGCGGTGATCGACGCCGGTGTCCGGAACATAAAGATTGAACAGTGCGGCCAGAAAATACGAACCGGCGACGAAGCACAGGGCCATTTCGTGCGTGGTGTCCACCCCTGTGTCGATGAACGGGAAATCGAATTCGAGCAGGGCGCGGGCAATCTCGGGCTCGATCAGCGTGCCGCCAAGGACCACCCCGAGGATGATCGCGCCGACCGTGAGCCCCTCGATCCAGCCGTTGGCGACGACCAGCAGACGGTGCGGCAGGTATTCGGTGAGGATGCCATACTTGGCCGGCGAATAGGCAGCGGCACCGAGCCCGACCACGGCGTACGCCAGCAGCGGGTGGACGTTCCAGTACATCATCGCGCAGCCGGCGATCTTGATACCGTTGCTGATGAACATCACCCGTCCCTTCGCCATCGAATCGGCAAATGCGCCGACGAAGGCCGCGAGCACCACGTAGGATACCGTGAAGAAGGTCTTCAGAAGCGGCTCGTAAGCGCTCGGCGCGTGCATTTCACGCAGAACCGAGATGGCGACGATGAGCAGGGCGTTGTCGGCCAGCGCGGAAAAGAACTGCGCCGCCATGATGATGTAGAAGCCGAAAGGCATTGGATAGTTATGAATACAGCCGTTCTATGCGTGTTGGCCTTATACCATGAAAGGCAGCAAGTTGTTAGCCGGCGGCATTTCCACATGCCCAATTCGGCGGGCGCGGCTTGGCGGCCTGCACTTCGCCGCCTGCACTCTGGTCGGCACAACGGTTTTGTGGTTGAATTAAGGCTGCATCGAGAAGGGAGTGATCTGGTGGCTGATCGAAGATTACAGGTATTTCATGCGGTGGCCAGACACCTTTCGTTCACCAAGGCGGGCGAGGCTCTGTACATGACGCAGCCGGCGGTGACCTTTCAGATCAAGCAACTCGAGGAGCACTTCAACACGCGCCTGTTCGAGCGCGGCGGCGGGCGTATCTCGCTCACCGCGGCCGGCGAGATCGTGCTGGACTACGCCGAGCGCATTCTCGGGCTGGCGAAGGAACTCGACATTCGCGTTGCGGAGATGACCGGGCAGATGAGCGGCGGCCTGCTGGTCGGCGCCAGCACGACGATCGCCGAGTTCATGCTGCCGCCGATCCTCGGCGAATTCAACGTGCGTTATCCGCAGGTGCGCGCGCGGCTGACCGTCGGCAATTCGGAAACCATCAGCAATGCAATCGCCGCGCATGCGCTGGACATCGGCCTGGTCGAATCGCCCACCGATCATCCAAACCTGCAGTGCGAGGTGTGCGGTGACGATGAATTGCAGGTGGCGTGCACGCCGAGCCACCCGCTCGCCAAGCGTACCGAGGTGGACGCGCGCAGCCTGTTGGCGCATGAATTCATCGGCCGCGAACAGGGTTCGGGAACGCGCGAAGTCACCGACGATTACCTGCGCGCGTGCGGTGTGGAGCCGGAAAAGCTCAAGATCCTCATGGAATTGTCCAGCCCGGAAGCCCTGAAAGGCGTCGTTGCGACAGGCTTGGGCTGCTCGATCATGTCGCGGGCGAGTTTCGAGAAAGAACGCCAGTTGGGAACGCTGGTTGCCATTCCGCTGCGGCCACGCCTGAAGCGCACCCTGTCGCTGGTCTACCCGAAGGAGCGCTTCCGCTCGCGGGTGGTCCTCACCTTCGTCGATTTCGCCAGGAACAAGCTGCACGAGCTTTCCGCCTGATGCCGCGTCCGATCGGAGCGCGCATCGATCTCGCCGCGCTGCGTCACAACTACCTGCTTGCCCGACGACGCGCGCGCGCGCAGGAGCCTGGTGCACGGGCCTGGGCGGTGGTCAAGGCCAACGCCTACGGCCACGGTTTGCTGCGCGCCGCGGCCGTCCTCGGCGAAGTCGCCGATGGCTTCGCGCTGCTTGATCTCGACGACGCGGTGACCCTGCGCGAAGCCGGCATTCGCCAGCCGATTCTGCTGCTCGAAGGTTTTTTCGAAGCTGATGATCTGGCGGTCTGTGCCGCGCACCGGCTCAGCGTCGTCATCCACCGGATCGAGCAGCTACAGATGCTGCGCCGCACTGCCTTGCCAGTGCGCTTGCCGATCTACCTGAAGTTCGATAGCGGCATGCATCGCCTCGGCCTGAACCGGCAGCAGTTGCCTGCCGTTCGCCGCGAACTGGCAGAACTGACGGCTGCCTCGCTGCTCGGACCGGTGACGCTGATGACGCATTTCGCCGAAGCCGATGCTGCCGGCGGTGCGAGTTGCATCGCCTGGCAACTCGATCGTTTCGCCCGCATTATCGCCGACTGGCCGGAAGCGGCAGACTTGCCGCTTTCGTTCGCCAATTCGGCGGCCATCCTGCGATATCCGCAGACGGCGCACGCCTGGGTACGTCCGGGGATCATGCTCTACGGTGGCAGCCCTTTCGCCGATCAGGACGCGGCGAGCCTCGGCCTGCAGCCGGTGATGACCTTGTACAGCCGCATCCTGGCGGTGCAGGAAATCGAGGTCGGCGAACGGGTCGGTTACGGCGGCACCTTCGTCGCACCACGGCCGACGCGCGTCGGTGTCGTCGCCTGTGGCTATGCCGACGGCTATCCGCGGCACGCGCCGACCGGTACGCCGATTCTCGTCGCCGGTCAGCGCACGCGCACGCTCGGTCGGGTGTCGATGGACATGCTCGCCTGCGATCTGACCGACCTGCCGGCGGCGGCGGTGGACAGTCCGGTCGTCCTCTGGGGCGCGGGCCTGCCGGCCGACGAAGTGGCGGCCGCTGCCGGGACCATCAGCTACGAGTTGTTCTGCGCGCTGGCGCGACGCGTCCCGGTCGTCGAAGTCTGAGCATGGCTCGCGCCGGCGGTACTGCGAAGACGATCTTCACCTGCGGCGAGTGCGGCGCCAGCGCCGCCAAGTGGCAGGGACAATGTCCGGGTTGCGGCTTGTGGAACACGCTGGTCGAGACGGTTGCCGAAGCGCCTGCGGTCGGCAGCCAGCGACGTTTCGCGGCGCTCGCCGGAGCAGCCGGATTGCAGACGCTGTCGGACATCGAAGCGCGCGAAGAGGACCGCTTGCCGACCGGCATCGGCGAGTTCGATCGGGCGCTCGGCGGTGGCCTGGTCCGCGGCGGTGTCGTGCTGCTTGGCGGTGACCCGGGAATCGGCAAGAGCACGCTGCTGCTGCAGGCACTGGCGATCCTGTCGTCAACGCACGAGGTACTGTACGTCAGCGGCGAAGAATCCGGCCAGCAGATTGCCCTGCGCGCGCGACGGCTCTCGCTCGTCACCGGCGGGCTCAAGCTGCTCGCCGAAATCAATCTGGAAAGGATCCTCGCGACGTTGCAGTCGGTGCAGCCGCGGGTGGCGGTGATCGACTCGATCCAGACCCTGTGGTCGGATCAATTGAGTCCGGCGCCCGGCTCGGTCGCGCAGGTACGCGAGTGCGCGGCACAGCTCACGCGCCTGGCCAAGGCGTCAGGCATCACGGTGATCCTGGTTGGTCACGTCACCAAGGAAGGGGCGCTGGCCGGGCCGCGCGTGCTCGAACACATCGTGGACACCGTGCTCTACTTCGAGGGCGACACGCATTCGAGCTATCGCCTGATTCGCGCGGTCAAGAACCGCTACGGCGCGGTCAATGAAATCGGCGTCTTTGCGATGACCGATCGTGGTCTGAAGGGAGTCAGCAATCCGTCGGCGATCTTTCTCTCGCAGCACGGCGCCGATGTCCCCGGCTCCTGCGTGCTGGTCAGCCAGGAAGGGACGCGCCCTCTGCTGGTCGAGATTCAGGCGCTGGTCGATCAGGCGCACGGCAACCCGCGTCGGCTGACGGTCGGGCTCGATGCACAGCGCCTGGCGATGCTGCTGGCGGTGGTGCACCGCCACGCCGGCATCGTCTGTTTCGATCAGGACGTCTTCGTGAACGCCGTCGGCGGCGTCAAGGTCGTTGAACCGGCGGCCGACCTGGCCGTGGTGCTCGCGATCGTCTCGTCGCTGAAGAACCGGGCGCTGCCGGGCAAGCTCGTGGTCTTTGGCGAAGTCGGGCTGGCCGGTGAAATCCGCCCGGCGCCGCGTGGCCAGGAACGCCTGCGCGAAGCCGCCAAGCTCGGTTTCACGCGTGCGCTGATTCCCGAAGCCAACCAGCCGAGGCAGCCGATTGCCGGCATCGAGGCGATCGCCGTGCGGCGGGTCGACGAAGCGGTCGCGAAGCTGCGCGAGATCGAATGAGATTTGCCCGCGTCGGCGTCTGCCGAGCGGTCTGCCGGCGCGATGCTTGCCGCGTGTGCTGCTCGGTGGCGCGGCGGCAGTGCGCGCTGCTGCCCAAGAGACGGAGTTTGCTGGTAGTCGCAACGATCCCCGATGCGACGCCTCCCGCACGTCGTGCGCAGCCGTGCCGCTTGTCGAATTTTTTTACAGGGGGTACGGGAAGGTTCAGGAAAACGTCTACGTAACAGGGAGTTGAATGTATGGCATGGATTTCGCTTCTAGCGCGGCACGGGTTAACGGCGATGATCCGCTTACCTGTATCTTTTTCTCTAACCATTCTGGAGACGTAACAAATGTTGAAGAAAATCCTCTGCGCCGCCCTGGTCGGCTCATTCGCTGCCGGCTCGGCCGTTGCCGCGGGCAATTCCACTCCCTATTACATTTTCGATGGCGACCGTCAGACCGGGTATGAAATTCTCAATGCGACGCTGGTGAATACGTTTTCGACATTCAGCATCGGTTACCCGGTGGCGATTGGCAGCACCATCTGGCTGGGTGATCGCGACAACCGGGGTGCCAGGGAATACAATCTGAACGGCACGGCGACCGGCAATACCTCCCCTGGCGGCGCTCGAATCTCGGAACTGCTAGACGGAACGACCAACGGCAAGGGAACGAACTACGGCGCGACCTGCTGCGCCGGTCAGAATGTGGTCACATCTGCCAACGCCGACTGGTCGAATCAGGCAGCGTTGTTCAACATCGGTGTTGAAGCAGCCGGCATCGCCTACGACACCAAGACCGGGCATCTGTTCGTTTCCACGCTGCGTTCCGGCGGCGTCATCAACGAGTACGATCTGGCTGGCAACCTGCTGAACAGCTACGCCGTTGGTCTCGACATTGCGGGCCTGGCCTATGAGCAGGCGACCGATACGCTCTGGGGCTACAAAGCATTTCCTGGCGGCAGCCTGGATCTCTACCAGTTCAGCACGGCCGGCGCCATCCTCGAGCACGACGTGGTCGCCGGCGGTTTCAACAATCCCCTGTCTGGCGAAATGGCGATCTCGGCCGTACCGGAGCCGGGCACTCTGGCGCTGCTCGGCATTGGTGCGCTGGCGATGGTTCGTCGTCGCAAGGCGGCCTGATCGTCTCGGCGCTACACTTTCGGGAATCGGAGTGCCCCGCGCACGTCGCGTGCCGGGGCACTTTGGTTTCCATTGTCGGAGCAGGCGCCAGGGCCGGCTGCTGGCCCGGCTGTTCCC
>NZ_JAMTDV010000014.1 GCF_023806565.1 Accumulibacter sp.
GCGCCTCGCCCAGAGGGTCAGCGAGCACGCTGGCGTAAAGTCCTGGCTGGAGCGCGCAAGCAGCTAGACTCCCCCGGGCGCTGCGACACTCCCGGGCCGATGAATGAAGTGTCTCCGAAATGTCCCACGGCACCGACCCCGCAACGTAGAGAACGAGAGGGTGTTCCGGCACGAACCGAACCGTTTGCTGGACGAGTCTGGGCATCGGCGCTCCGTGGCGCGCGGCCGAGCACGCGACCGATCAGCCCGCCGAGCGGGTCGATGCTGGCAAGCCTGCCAGCGAAGGGACTTGCAATGGCCTGATCAGTCCGCGCCCTGAGCAATGGCGTGCCAGGACTGACAAGAGCTTTGTCGCGAAACCGACACCCCGATAGCCGCAGGAGCCGATCAGGCCTTGGTGACTGGCTGGCGCGGCGGGCGCGCTTCTTGCGTGGACACGCGGAACCCACCCGGAGCACGCACAATGTCGACAATCCTCCCCAGCGACCTTTTCGATGCCTGGCAAGCCGGCCTCGCCGACGGCAGCATCGTTCCCTATCTCGGGCCCGGCGTGCTGGCCGATGTGACCTCGCTGGCCGACGGTCGGGCGATTCCCGCGACCAGCGAGCAACTGATCCTGGCGATGAATGGCGGACGGCCGATGGCCCCGAAGCTGATGTACGAGTTCCCCAGGGCGGCGATGAACGTCGAACTCAGGCGCGGCAGGAACGCCGTCACGCGCTTCCTCGACAGCACGTACGGCGCCACGCGCTGGACGCGTGCGGCGCTGCACGCGTGGCTGGCGACGCTGCGGCCACCCTACGTAATCGACATCAACCGCGATACGCAGTTGCTCGATTCCTATGTCGGGACGCCGCACCTGCTGGTCCTTGGCTGCGCACGCCTTGGCGGCACCGACTATCGCTTCAAGCTGTATGCCTCGGACGGTGGCCGTTACCGCGCCATCTCGCCTGCGGAGGCCGATACGACGCTGCCGCTGCTCTTCAAGCCGATGGGCGCGCCGCTGCCGGAACCGAGCTACATCGCCTCCGACGCCGACTATGTGGACTACATCACCGAGCTGATGGGCGGTTTCGCCGTGCCGTCGTTCGTCAAGGCGCGTCGCCGTGGCCGGCGCTATCTCCTGCTCGGCATGCGCCTCGATCGTGACACCGAACGCATGGTCCTCGCCGACCTGATCCATGACGCCGCTGTCGAGCCCGCCGGCTGGGCGTTGATCGCCGAGCCGAACGCCAAGGAGCGGCGTTTCTGCCAGCGCATCGGCATCGAGATCGTCGCAGTCGATGCGCTGGCGCTGCTGGCCGAAGGCGTGCCAGGCTGATCTCCCGGCAAGCGCTCAGGCGGCGAGCGGCAGCAGGGCGCGCGCCTGCGCGCGACAGCGGTCGGCGACGCCGGCGTCGAGGGCCTGGAGCCAGCGTTTCGGAATGGCCTGCTGCCCGTACAGCGCACCCGCGAGCATGCCGGCGATGGCACCGGTGGTATCGGCGTCGCCGCCGCGATTGACGACGTCGACCAGGCAGTCCTCGAAACCACCGCCGTCGACCAGTCCCTGCAGGACGGCCTGCAGGGTTTCGACCACCCAGCCGCTGGGGTTCTCGCGGCGCGGGCGATCGCGGAACGACAGCGCGGGATGTGCCGCCAGCAAGGACCCCAGGTGGTGGCCGAGGGTCTCCACCAGCGAACAACCGCGCAGCAGATCCTGCACGGCCAGGGCGAGGAACTGACAGACCGCGTCGGAAACGAGGTTGTTGTGGGTCACGTGCGCCTGCGCCTGCACGGCCGCGCAGACGGCGGCTGGCGACTGGCCGAAGGTGGCCAGGGCCACCGGCAGCACGCGCATCGCGGCGCCGTTGCCGGCGTCGTGCTCGGAAGCCGGCGCGGCGGGTACGCCAGTCCGTCGGAAGGTGAGCAGGTTGCGGCGGACGGTATTGCCGATATCGACCGGCTTGCGCCGCATCCAGTCATCGAAGGCCTCGGCACAGGCGAGCGGGTCGACGCGGCCGCCGCTGGCCAGGATCGCATCGCCGAGAGCCAGCGACATGCTCGTGTCGTCGGTCACCTGGCCGGGCCTGAGCTTGAGCCAGCCGCCACCGACGATCCCGCGATGCACGCCGAAGTGATGGACGATCTCGCGCGGCGTCATGAACTCGACCGTGGCCCCCAGCGCGTCGCCGAGCGCCAGTCCGAGATAGGCGGACTCCGCTCGCGCCGTGATCGTGCTGGAGACGGTGGCCGGGGACGGCGTCACCGGCTCGGGTACTCGACCAGAATGTCCTCGTCGCGGACGATGTACTGACAGGCGAGGCGCCATTCGGTCGGCGGCAGATCGTCGACGTACATCTGCTCGATTTGCGCCTGCTTGATCTTGCCCATCTCCTTGAGCACCGCGACCTCGCGCACGTTGAGCGGACCGCCCATGTGGCCGTACTTGTTGTGACTGCTCTTGTCGACGCTGCTGACCTTGACCAGGCAGGTGCCGCACTCGCCGTCACCGCACGAAAAGTCGATCGGCACATGGTTCTCCTTGGCGAGCTTCAGGATCGTCTGGGTGTGGCTGCCGGCGACGGCGTAAATGGTCTTGTCCTTGTGCATCGGACTGGAAAAGGTGATGTTGGGCATGGCAGGCTCCTGGTGAATGGACGGGGGTGGGGTGAAAGCTCACGCTGGCTGGACGATGATGCTGCCGCCCAGCACCTGCGCCTGGCAGGCCAGACGGTGTCGGCGCGGCGCGAGGTTGTCCCTCAGCACCTGGTGTTCGAGTACCGATGGCTCGGCCAGGTGTTCATGGCCGGAGACGATCCTCGTCAGGCAGGTACAGCATTCGCCTTCGCGGCAGCCGTAGGTGATGCCCGCGCCGACCTTCTCCGAGACCTCGATCAGGCGGGTGCCTGCCGGCACGGTGACGGTGACGCCGATATCCTGAAAGGTGATGTTGGCCTTGGGCATGGGGTTTACTCCGATAAGTAGGGGGAATCAGGCGAGTTGGGAGAGGTCGATGCTGCGTGGCGTCGCGCGACCAAGCAGGTGCAGGGCGACCTCGCGACCGAGCTCATGGCAGGCGGCAAAGTCGTCGCCGGTTGGGGTCAGGCGGGCCCTGACGCCGGGCAGGGGAACGCGCAGCTTGAGGCGGCGCAGGCGGTCCTCGATCATTGGCACCGCCTCGCCGCTCCAGCCGTAGGAACCGAAAGCGGCAGCGAACTTGCCCTTGACGTCCACCATGGTCAGCGACGAGAGGAGATCCCACACCGGCTTGACCGCGTCGCCGTTGATCGTCGGACTGCCGAAGAGCAAGGCGTCCGCTTCCTCGATCAGGTCGACGAAAGGCTGCGCGTCGCCACCTTCGAGATCGTAAAGCGAGACGCGCACTTCGCCGGTCGCGCCCGACGCCGATTCGGCGCCGGCCGCCACGGCTTCGGCCATCCGGCGCGTGGCCCCGTAGGCCGAGATGTAGAAGACCAGCAGGCTCTTGGTCGCGGCGCCGTGCAGGGCGGAAGCGGCAAAGGCACGATAGCGGGCAACATAGTCGCGTGGATCGCGACGCAGGATCGGGCCGTGCGCGGGAGCGATGATCCGCAGCGGCAGCGGTTCGATCAGGTCGAGCGCCGTGCGCACGTAAGCACGGAAGGGGCGCATGATGTGCGCATAGTAGTAATCGAAGGAAAAGCGAAAGTCGCCGACCGCATCGTTGAACAGGCGGCTGTCGCAGTAGTGGCAGCCGAGGAAATCGGCCGAGAACAGGACCCCTTCGTCCGGCAGCCAGGTGCATTGGGTGTCGGGCCAGTGCAGATACGGCGTATTGAGGAATTCGAGTTGCCGATCACCGAGATCGGCATGATCGCCGGTGCCCACGTAAGCGATCCGCCCCGCCAGCTCGGCCGGATCGAGCAGTCCCTTCAACATCAGGCGGGCCTGCGGCGAGACCAGCAACGTCGCGCCGGGTGCTCGCCGCAGCAGTTCCGGCAGGGCACCGGAATGATCGGGTTCGAGGTGGTTGAGGACGATATGGGTGATTTCGTCGTAGTCGGCGATCGACTCCAGACGGCGAAAGAAGGTTTCGGAGAAATTGATCTTGACCGTGTCGATGATGGCGACACCGTCGCTGCCGCGCACCGCATAGGCGTTGTAACTGGTGCCGTTGGCGGTGCGCAGGATGATGTCGAAACTGCGCAGATCGGCATCGAAGGCGCCGATCCAGTGCACCCCGGCCGCAACGGACACCGCTCGCTCAAGGTCGGCAGCGGGACGCATCGACCTGTGGATCGTCGACGCGGCAGGGATAGGCGGCGCCTCCAGCCGTCTGCACATGGAAGGTACGTACCGCGCCGCGATTGTGCCGGCATGCTTCGAGGTCGCCGGCCGGCAGCTCGCGCAGGCCGATCCAGGCGTCGATTGCCGCGACGTCGAAACCCACCCGCCGTTCTTCGCCGACCTGCAGCAGCGGCCGCCGGATCAGCAAGGGGTCATGCCGCAACAGCGCCAGCGCGCTCGGTTCATCGAGTTGGTGGGGCACGATGGTTCCCTCCTTGATCGCCGGCGCTGCAGGGTTGAACCACTGGGCGACCGGCAGACCGGCGAGGAATTCCAGCAGACGCACATTGCTCCAGAACTGCCCGCGCAGGTCGCGGACCACCAGTTGGTGCCCGGAGGCTACCAGCAGGGCCTTCTGGCGGGCGTTGGCGGCACAGCCGGCCTTCTCGTAGAAAATGACCTCGGCCATGCTCAGCGCGCCGCAATCTCGGCCTGCGCCGCCGCCCAGCGCGCCGGCGGAATGCCGGTCAGCGAACCGGGTGGGTTCAGTGCTTCGCCGAGTTCGTTGATGATCGCTCCTTCGATCGGGCAGATGCTGGCGCACTGCGGCGCGGCAAAATCGCCGCTGCATTCCGTGCATCTGTCGGCGTCGATCAGAAAGTGCGGGGTCGCCGCCTGAATGGCCTGTTGCGGGCAGAGCGGTTCGCAAGCCCAGCAATTGATGCAGCTTTCGATGATTTCGAGGGCCATGCTCGCCTCCTCACGCGCACTTAGCCGCGATCCGTCCGATCGCCAACTTGCCGGCGACCAGCATCCCGTTCCACACCGCCATGACGGCCTCCTCGATCGGTTGCATGGCGTAATCGCCGTTCGGGTGAATTCCTGCCGCTTCCAGTTGCCCCCACGGTTCAAAGCCGATGCGCGAACAGAGCACGACTTCGCAATCGGCGAGCGCGCGGATCGTCGCTGCCAGCACCGCCTCGGCATCGCCACAGCTCTCATCACCGGCGCAATAGGACGCCGCCTTGCGGTGACCGACGAGGCGGGCGCCGTCTGCCGAGGCTTCGTATACCAGGAACTCCCTGGCGTGCCCGAAGTGCACGGCGACCAGCCCGTTCTTCGCCGCCACCGCCATCAGCACCGAACGGCCGACCGGATGCGCCGATTTCGCGACGTGCGGCTGCATCCGGATCACCTGCGGTGTTGTCGCGGCAGCTGGCGCCTGCGTTCTGGCGCGCTTTGCGGCCAGTTCGGCCGCGATCTGCGCGCGCAGCTCGGCACGCACGACTTTCGCCGCCTCGTGGTCGATCTCCATGGCCTCGATCTTGTCGAGCGTGAACTCGGCGCCACGATCCTCGCCGAGCAGGCCGACCGCATCGGCGCGGCACTGGCGGCAGTGGCGCATCATGTTCATGTCGCCGGCGCAGGCATCCTGCAGGGCCTTGAGTTCGGCCGGCTGCGGGCTGCGCTGGCCCATCACCCCGTAGAAGGTGCCGTGCCCGGCTTCGGCGATCAAGGGCATGACGTTGTGCAGGAAGGCACCCTTCGCCTTGACGATCTTCGACACCTCCGGCAAATGGGCATCATTGACGCCGGGAATCAGCACCGAGTTCACTTTCACCAGGATGCCGCGCGCGATCAGCATCTCCAGGCCCTTCTGCTGCTGCGCGATGAGGATCGCCGCCGCCTCGTGGCCGAAGACCCGCCGGTTTTTCCAGAATATCCACGGATAGATCCGGGCGCCGACCGCGGGGTCCACACAGTTGATGGTGATGGTGACGTGGTCGATGTGGTAGCGGGTCAGCTCCTCGACGTATTCGGGCAAGACGAGGCCGTTGGTCGACACGCAGAGCTTGATGTCCGCCGCCTTCTGCGCCAATTGCCGAAAGGTCTCGAAGGTGCGCCTGGGGTTGGCCAGCGGATCGCCGGGGCCGGCGATGCCGAGAACGCTCATCTGCGGGATCGTGGCCGCCACCGCCAGAGTCTTCCGGACCGCCTGATCCGGCGTCAGGAGCTCGGAAACGACACCCGGCCGCGACTCGTTGGCACAATCGTACTTGCGGTTGCAGTAATGACACTGGATGTTGCAGGCCGGCGCCACCGCGACGTGCATGCGGGCGAAGTAGTGATGGGCGTCTTCCGAGTAGCAGGGGTGATCCTGCACCCTGGCGCGGATGGCGTCCGACAGGTCGTCCATCTGGCGCACCGTGGAGCCGCAACTACCGGCGCTGCAGCCGGCGACAGCGGGCGGCGAGGGTTCGACGACAGGCAGATCCATGGCGAGCTTCCCTGGTGATTTCTCGGCTTTCGAGACATCAGCAGTAAAGCAACTGGCGTGCCAGGCCCTCCGCTTCTCCTAAGTCATTGCAAATAATCATTAGTCCATATCCGACAGCGATGTCGCAAACACGACAATGGCGGATTGACGACTGGTTGCGGCGACCTGCTTGGCCTTGGCGCTGCCATCCTCCGGGTGCGAGATCAGATCTGCTTCATCTCGATGTTGACGATCTGCACGCGGCAGGCGATCTGCCGCGGCGTCATGCCGAGCAGGCGGGCGGCGCGTGCCTGCACCCAGCCGGCGCGTTCGAGGGCCGCGATCACTCGCTCGCGCTCGCTGGGTTAGGCGAGGTGCTCGCGGTCGCCGCTGGCTCCAGCCACTGCCCGGGTGCCCGGCAGCGCGATGCTGCCGCCCGGGTGACCGGGCGGGGGAGCAGGCGCCATACCAGTCGGGCGTCTGCTGCTGCGCTCGCGTGCCTTGTCGATACGGATCAGCTCGGTGTCGATCTCGCCGCTTTCCGACATCACGGCGGCGCGTTCGAGGCAGATTTCAGCTCGCGCACGTTGCCTGGCCAGTGGCTCGGCAGAGGAATTCCTCGATTATTTCGGCATCCCTTACGACGTCCGCGTCGTACAGGTCAATCGCCTGCACATCCAGCAACGCCCTTACGATTGCCTCGCCAAACAGAAAGCGGGCAAGGTGCCGGACCATGCAGCCTACCGTGGCTGGCTGGCGCGCGCCTACTGCGACTTCGTCGAATCGAACGCTCAGGCCGAAAGCGTCTTCGCGGTGTTCCGCAGGCTCGAGGGCTCGTCGCTCGTCCCGCTGTCCTCGTTGAGCGACTGAACGCAACGGCTCTGGGACTACGGCGACGCTGGGCCTGACGCGCAATGTGCGCAACGATGGCACCTTCCACCGCCTCGCGACAGGCGCTCTGCTGGTGCGGCGCCGCCGCATTGGGCACGTGCGCGAAGTCGGTACTTTCCTGCAGGACCAGATCGTGTACTCGGTGCACTTCGTCGACGAGGGCCGCATCGTCGGCTGCCGCGAAGAAGAGTTGATCGCCGCCGAAGCACCGTGGATCGACAGCCACTTCAAAGTCCACCAGAAGGGCCGGGCGACTCGCTCGCGGACGATTCGCGGCGAGTTGCGAGTGCCGCCCAGCAGTCGCGGCGAGGTGCTCGATCTTGAACAAACGGGTGCCCAAGGCGTCTTCTATCCCACCCATTTCGATTGCCTGCCGGGGAGGCCGCTGCTGGTACCGGAACATGCACTGGAAGAATGGGAGAAGCACGGTAAATGATCCGGACAGGGTCTACTTCTCGCTGAAACTGGCTGCACGCCTGTACCGAAAACCACTGGAATCGCTGACGCCCGACGAACGGCGACGGGTGAACAGCGTCGCCAGCCGACAACAACGGATCGAAGCCCGGATTCTGGCGACACCGCAAACCGCGGCCGTCGTGCTGCCGGAAGCGTCGATCGAAAGCGGCCTGATGGAAGTCCGCAGCCGCTATGGCAACGATGACGAGTATCACGCTGACCTCGAGCGCGTCGGCCTGAATCCCGTGTCTTTGCAGCAAGCCGTGGTGCGCGACATGGTCGTCGAAGCGATTCTCGAAGCCGTTGCGGCAAGCTCGACGGCGGTCAGCGAGACAGACACCGAGATCTTTTGGCACCGGCACAAGGATCGCTTTCGCGGCGCGGATACGCGCGTACTCCAGCACATCCTGGTGACCATCAACGAACGGCTGTCGGGCAGCGAGCCATCTGTCGCCCACCTCCGGATCGAGGCGATCCGTGGCCGTCTGGTCAAGGAGCCGCAGCGTTTCGCCGAACAGGCGTTGAAACATCCGGCATGCCCGACGGCGATCATCGGCGGGCTGCTCGGCACGGTACCGCGCGGCCAGCTATACCGGGAACTCGATGCCGTCGCCTTTGCCCTTGCCGAGGCAACGCTGTCCGAGGCGGTCGAGAGCCGGTTCGGCTTTCACTTGATCTACTGCGAGGCAATCGATCCCGAGCGAATTCTCAGCTTCGCCGAAGCCCGCGGCAGCATCCGCCAGTATCTCGAAGTGCAGCAACGCGACAGTTGTCAGAAAGCCTGGATCAAGGACCTTCGCCAGCGAGCGCAGGCCGACAAGGACTCCTGAAATCGTCTCGCGGGCGAAGTCGACCGGCGCAAGCTTCGCGGCCGGACGAACCGGTTTCTCGCGAGATGCCTTCCGGACCACTTGCGGATTGCCCGGCAGATGCGCCCCGAGGAAATTCCTCCGGAGTTGGTCTCGGTTCTGAATGCGATGCCGGCAGTCTCCCTCGGCGATGAGGGCAGGAGGGATGCTGGACTGGCCAGTCGAATCCTCTATCCTGGGCTGCTCCTTGCGGGAACCACGGCCTTGCCTGGCGAACCGGGGAGAGTGGGCCGCCGGCCGAGGACGGACAACGCCAGCACGACGGCCGGCGCCGGCCTACTCGTCGTCGTCGCGCCAACTGTCGCGGCGTGGCACGGTTTGCGGATCGCAGGTGATGGAGCGGTAGATCTCGACCCTGTCCCCCGGCCGCAACGCCGTATCCGGCTTTACCAGCCGACCGAAAACCCCCACCTTCTGCGTTTCCAGGTCGATCGTCGGAAAGGACTGGAGAATGCCGGAGCGGACAATCGCGTCGCGCACGTTCGACCCGTCCGGCATTTCGATGGTGAGCCATAGTTGCTGGCCCGCTTCCGAGTAGGCAACTCCGATTTGCATGCTTCTTCTCCCGCTTATTTCTCTGGCTCGAGAGCAGCACCGCGGCGATCGCGTCCGTAGATGCGCGGCCTGCAGTAGCTGTCGATCACCGGCGTCAGCGAGTTCATCAGCAGCACGGCAAAAGCCACCCCCTCCGGGTAGCCGGCCCAGGTGCGAATGACATAGCTGAGCAACCCGCAGCCAGCGCCGAAGACGAGCTGTCCGCGTGGCGTGTTGGGCGAGGTGACGTAGTCGGTGGCAATGAAGAACGCACCGAGCATCGCCCCGCCGGAGAGCAGATGGGTCCCGGCGTCCAGATAGCATGCCGGGTCGACGGCATGCAGGAGGGCTGCCGGCACGGCAATTCCCAACAGCATCGCCAGCGGAATGTGCCAGCTGATGATGCGCAGGCAGATCATCGCCGCGCCACCGGCGACAATCAGCCAGGAAGCAGTCTCGCCGAGGCTGCCGGGCCGGCTGCCATACCACGAAGGCACGGGCGCATGCAGCAGGGACTGCGCGAGATCGATTCCGCGCGCCATTTCGGTCTTGGCAAAGCCGAGCAGGGACGCACTGGCGACCGCGTCGAAAGCCGGCTGCATGCCGTGGAAGGTGATCATCAGGCCGGTGAGCGGCCCTGGCGCGGAGACCGAGAACATCGGCAGCGGCGCCACCCAGGCGGTCATCTGCACCGGAAACGAGATCAGCAGCGCCACTCGCCCGACCATCGCCGGGTTGAACAGGTTCTGCCCGAGTCCGCCAAACACCTGCTTGCCGACGATGACCGAGAACAGTCCTCCGAAGGCGCCGATCCACCACGGCGCCCACGGCGGCAGCGACACGGCGAGCAACCAGCCGGTCAGCACCGCCGAACCGTCGCCGAGTGTCGGGCCCGCATCACGCCGCATCAGACGGAGGCAGAAACCCTCGCCAAGCGTCGCGGCAGCCACGGTGACGATCCAGAGATACACCGCCGGCCAGCCGTACAGCCAGAAGCCGAACAGGGTGGCCGGCGTCAGCGCGGCCATGACCCAGGTCATCACGCGGCGCACGCTGTTCGCGGTCGCTGCGTAGGGCGCCGCCACCGGCCGCTCGCTCGATCCTGGCATCATGTCGTTTGTTCCGCGGGTTTGGCGGCGCCGGCCCGAGCCCGGGCGGCCGCTCGCTCGGCCTGGCGCCGCGCCGCGAGTTCGGCCTTCTCCTTCGCGTCGCGCTCGAGACGGGCGAGGCGCGCTTCGGCGAGCCGCCTGCCCGCCTCGGTACGCAGCCTGGCGCGCTCGCGCGCTGCCAATTCCCCCTTGGCGTGGCTGAAGTACTGGACCAGGGGAATGTGCGAAGGACAGACGTAGGCGCAGCAACCGCAGGAAATGCAGTCGCTGAGCGAATAGCCGACGGCTCCGTCGAGGTCGCCTGCACGAATGTGCGCCGCCATTTCCAGCGGCAGCAAGCCCATCGGGCAGGCGCGGGTGCAGGATCCGCAGCGGATGCACGGACCGGTCGCAGGAACGGCCGTTTCCGCGGCGGTGAAGGCCAGGACTCCGCTGGCTCCCTTGACCAGAGGCACGCGTCCATGCGGCAACAGGGTGCCCATCATCGGGCCACCGAAAAGCAGCCGCGCCGGCTTTTCCTTGACGCCGCAACAGGCGAGCAGATCATCGACCAGACAGCCGAGCGGCGCGAGGACATTCCCCGGCCGGGTCACCGCGCCACCGTTGACGGTCACGATGCGCTCGACCAGGGGCTGCCCGAGACGGATCGCTCGATGTACGGCGGCACAGGTCGAGACGTTGTGTACCAGCACGCCGACTTCGGCGGCGCGCGCGTCGGCCGGCACTTCCTTGCCGGTCAGCGTCTCGATCAACTGCTTGTCCGAACCCATCGGGTAACGCGCGGGCACCGGACGAATCTTCACTTCCGGGTAGGTTGCAGCGGCCCTGGTCATCGCCGCGATCGCCTCCGGCTTGTTGTCCTCGATGCCGACCAGCGCGCTCTCGGCACCGATGGCATGCATGATGATGCGCGCGCCGTCGACCACCTGCGCCGGGCAGTCCCGCATGATGCGGTCGTCACTCGATAGATAGGGCTCGCACTCGCCGCCATTGACGATCAACGTTCGTACCGACAGCCGCCTGCCGAGCGCAAACTTGACCGCGGCCGGAAAGGTCGCGCCGCCAAGACCGACAACGCCGGCGGCGGCAGTGCGCCGCGCGATCTCCTCGGGCGCCAGCGCAAAGGGATCGGCGACCGGGTCGGTCTCGATCCAGCGGTCGGCGCCGTCGGCTTCCACCGTGATTGCCGCCAGGCCGAGCCCGGAGGGATGCGGGGCCGTCACTTCGCCGATGGCCGTCACGGTTCCCGAAACTGGAGCGTGAATCGGCGCCGAGATGTTGCCCTGCGACTGCGCGAGCAGTTGCCCTTTCAGGACCTTCTGTCCGACCAGAACCACCGGTCGCGCAGCCCCCCCGACGTGCTGCTGGAGCGGCAAATGGACGCGCGCCGGTCGCGGCAGAACGCGCAACGGGGCATCGGCGGCCGGGCGCTTGTGGTCGTCGGGATGTACGCCCCAGCGTGGCTCCCGAAACAGACGTTCGATCAGTCCCATGGTGAATTCCTTCAGGCGACGGCCGGCTTTGGCCAGATCCAGTGCGGCAGGGTGACCGGCATCGGCATCAGTCCGATGGCCTCGGTCGGGCAGCGTTCCAGACACGCACCACAGCCGGTGCACGCTTCGCGAATGATGTTGTGAATCTGCTTGGCAGCACCGATGATCGCGTCCGTTGGGCAGACCTTGCTGCAGCGGCAGCAACCGGTGCAGATCTCCTCGGCGACGACGGCGAGCAGGGGACCGTCATCGCGCACCGCGGAGAGGTCGATCCTGATCCCGAGTTTGGCGGCAATCGCCTCGGTGACCGCGCGCCCCCCCGGCGGACAGAGCGTCGGCGAGGCTTCGCCACGGGCCAGTGCGGCCGCGGCCTGGGCACAGCCGACGAAGCCGCACTGACCGCACTGCGAGCCGGGCAAGAGCGCCTGCAATTCGGCTTCGAGCGGGTTTTCCTCGACCGCCAGATAGCGCGCGGCGACGCCGAGCAAGGTGCCCAGGGCGATGCCGAGGGCGGTCAGACTGACGACTGCCAACATGATGCTCTCCTTCTCAACCGGTACTGATGCCGGAAAAACCCATGAACGCCATCGCCAGCAGGCTGGCAACGATGAAACCGATCGGCGGGCCGGCGAACAGCCGCGGCACCGTTGCCAGCGCCAGTCGCTCGCGCAGACCGGCAAAGATCACCATCACCAGGCTGTAACCGAGAGACGAGGCGAAGGCGAACAGTGCGCTGGCGAGGAAACTCAGCCGACTTTCGACCAGCAGCAAGGCAACGCCAAGCACCGCGCAATTGGTCGTGATCAGAGGCAGGTAAATGCCGAGCATCTGGAACAGCGACGGCGAAACCTTGCGCACCGTCAGCTCGGTGAATTGAACGGCGCTCGCAATCACCAGGATGAAGGTCACCGTGCGCAGGAAGCCGAGCCCGAAGGGCGCCAGCAGGTAGTTCTGTACCGCCCAGTCGGCCATCGACGAAACGGTGATGACAAAGGTCGTCGCGAGTCCCATGCCGGCCGCCGTATCGATGCGCGTGGTCACCCCCATGAACGAGCACAGGCCGAGGAAACGGGCGAGGATCACGTTGTTGACCAGCGCCGCGCCGATCATCATCAAGGCATACTCTTTCATGCTCCGCCCTTTCCCCCGGTCGATGGCTGAAGCGACTCGCCGGGCGGCACCCGCCGCAGGAAGCGTGGCGCCAAGTCGCCACGGGCCAACAGCCGTCGGGCAGCGCAGCGGGCGATCACGACGCCAAGGGCGAGGCCGACGGCGGCGGCGGCCAGGCTGGCGAGGTCGCCCGCGAACCACACCTCTGCGATCGCGGCGCCGGCGAGCGCCGTCGCCAACGGCAGTCCGTAGGCGATCAGCGCCGCCTGGAGCAAAGCCCGTGGCGCGACGCCGACGACGATCCGTTCCCCCACCTCGAGTCGTTGCGAATGGGCGAGCGCGAAGCGCCGCTCCTCGATGCGTCTGGCCAGGCTGCCGATCCCCTTGCCGCATTGTCCGACGGCAGCACAGCCACCGCAGCTCGTGCTCGGCTCGGGTTGCAGCCAGACGACTTCGTCATCGACCCGGACGACGTGGACGATTCCTTCGACGGCACCCCGCTCTGCCGGACTGCACACGGGCATTGGCTCGTTCATTTTTCAGGCGACCGCGTGTGCGCCGGACATCTGAATCTCCTTGCCGGCACGCAGGTCGAGCAGGCGCTTGACGACGACGAGGAAACCGGTGACGAGAAACCCTCCGGGCGGCAGAATCATCATCAAGACTCCCCTGTCCGCCGGCAGCAATCGCAGTTCCATGAACCGGAACGAGGGCCCAAGCAGCAGCGATGCGTCGGCGAACAAGGTCCCCGAGCCGGCAATTTCGCGCACGGCACCGATCGCGGTGAGCGCGATGGTGAAGCCGATTCCCATACACAGACCGTCGACCAGCGCCGGAACGATCGGCGCCTTGGCGGCGAAGGCTTCCAGCCGTGCGAGCGGCAGGCAATTCGAGACGATCAACGGGATGAACAGGCCGAGCACTTTGTACAGCTCGTGCATCCAGGCGTTCATCGCCAGATCCACCAGCGTCACCATCGCCGCGACGATCAGGATGAACACGGGAATGCGTACCTCCTGGGTAATCGCGTTGCGCGCGGCGGCAACCAGCAGACTCGACGCCGCCATCACTGCGGCGGTGGCCAGTCCCATCCCGAAGCCATTGGTAGCACTGGTGGTCATCGCCATGGTCGGGCACATCCCGAGCAACATGCTGAAAACACCGTTGTTGTCCCACAGGCCATCCCTGGCGATCTTCACATACGCATTTGCCATTTCAGTTCGTCTCCGTCAGGCGCGCCTTGTGCGCGGCAAAGAATTCGAGACCGGCGCGGACAGCGGCGACCACGGCGCGCGGGGTGATCGTCGCCCCGGCAAACTGGTCGAACGAACCGCCGTCCTTCTTGACCTTCCAGCGCTCCGGCAGCGGATCGAGCAGCGACCGGCCGGTGAAGCGACGAATCCAGTCGCTCTTCTTCTCCTCGATCTTGTCGCCCAGACCAGGAGTTTCGTGGTGGGCCAGCGCGCGTACGCCAAGCACCTGGCCATCGGCATCCACGCCCATCATCAGCCGGATCTCGCCGGCGTAGCCGCTACCGTAAATTTCGTAGGCAACGCCGGTCACCTTGCCCTGGAGACGGGCACGATAGGCAACGACTTCGCGCTCTTCGGCATTTTTCACGACCACGGTGTCGACCGCCGGATTGTTGTCCTGACCGACACCGGCAAGCACCTGACTCAGCGAGTTCTGGCGATCCTCGAGGGCGCGCGCGGCGATGTCGTCGGCGGTAACCCGGTCGAGCACCGCCAGAACGATGCCGAATCCCAGGCAGAAGGCGCCAAGGATCGCACCATGCACCAGCATGCGCACTTTCATCGGCGACTCGCCGGCGGCGGCACAGGTGGCGTGGCTGCCCTGCCGGAAGGAAATGTTTCGCGAGGCTTCATGATCATCGGGTCCATACGTCTCCCAAGGTCTCGCACATTTCGTGCCACGCTTGCTGCAGGTGCACACCAAAGCCGTGCCGGCAACCGTAAGGCCGCACCAGGATGGAAGATTTTCGGCCGCTGGAGCAGCGCAGACCAAGCCGGACAGCCACTCCGGCGATGTTGCAATTGCTACAAAACACGACAAGCCGTCGGCAAAAGCATCGCCAAATCAAGGTCGGCATGGAATCTGCTCTGTTCGCGAAGAGCAACGGCTTTCGGGATGGTACGAGATGGCGAACAAGCAACTCAGGACGGTCGCGGCAGACGAACCGCAGATGCTGGACACGCGCGCGCCAAGCATTCCGCCGCAGGTATTCCAACACACCGTCAGCCAGGCCGACATGGCGATTTCGATCACCGACGTACGCGGCAACATTCTCTACGTGAACCCGGCGTTCACCCGCGTCACCGGCTTCGCGAGCGAAGAAGCGATCGGCCGCAACCAGTCGATCCTCTCCAACAAGACGATGCCGCCCGCCCTGTACCAATCGCTGTGGGAAACGATCTCGCGGGGCGAGGCGTGGAGCGGCCGCCTGATCAATCGGCGCAAGGATGGCAGCAAGTACCTCGCCGAGCTCAACATCTCGCCCATCGTCGGTGCGGATGGGGAAGTCCTGAACCACCTCGGAATGCATCGTGACGTCACCGAAGTCCATCGCCTGGAATACCAGGTCCGCAACCAGAAGGCGCTGATCGAATCGGTGGTCGACGCGGCGCCGGTAGTCATTGCCCTGCTCGACGTCGATGACCGGGTAGTGCTCGACAACCACGAGTACAAGAAGCTGCAGGCCGACCTGGCGATGGCCGAGCCAGCGCCGATGCTGATGTCGGCGATCCGCGCCAGCCTTGAAGTCGAGTCGGGAAAAGGGAGACGCACGTCCGGCTACGTCTTTCTCGATCGCGAGGTACGGATCGATCCTCCCGGCGGCAACCCGCCGCGCTGGTTCTCGTGTTCCGGAAGCCGCGTGCGCGAGGACGACAGCACCGCCGATGCCTTCCTCGCCGGACGCCGCCGTGATTACCTGCTGCTGGTGGCGAAAGAAATCACCAGCCTGCGGGCACAGCAGGAGAAGGTCCGCGTCGCGGCCCTGCAGGCGGTGATGGCCGACGAGGATCGGGTTCTCGCCCTGCGCGAGAGTCTGGCAGCAGCCACCTTCCGGATCGAGGGACCGCTCAACATGATGGCTTCCGTGGTCGGCATGCTGGCACGGCGCAAGGGGGGAGACGATCCGATGTCGGTAGCCCTCAGCGAAGCGATCGCGGCCGGGCAGCAAGCTCTCGAAGATCTGCGTTCGATGATCCCCGGAGAGACGCGCGAGGCGATCAGCCCGGTCAACCTCAACGAGCTGCTGCGCGATGTGCTCGACCTGTCGACCGGCCGCCTTCTCGCCGCCGGCATCAGCGTGAGCTGGAAACCGCAGGCGATGCTGTCGACGCTGCAGGGCGCACCGAACAAGCTGCGCTCGCTGTTCAAGGCGCTGATCGACAACGCCATCGAAGCGATGAACGTGCGTGGTTGTCGCGAGCGCGAAATGACCGTGGCGAGCCGCCTTCGTCCGGACGGAATCGAAGTGGTGATCGAGGATTCCGGGCCCGGCATCGAGAGTTCCCAGCAACTCAAGGTTTTCGAACCGTTCCACACGACGAAGCGCGGCGGCGGGCATCTGGGCACCGGTCTGTCGTCGGCGCAGCAGGTCGCAGCCGACCACGGCGGCTGCATCGAAATCGGGCCGGCCGCGGTGCGTGGCTGCCGCGTTCGCGTTTTTCTCCCGCTGCGCCCGCGACCATGACCGAACCACCTTCACTGCCGCTCTTGCGTTCGCATTACGATACCCTCACGCGGGTCTCGCAAGTGCTCTCCCGCTCGCGCGACTTGCATCACAGCCTGCGCGAGGTCTTGCGCGCGCTGGAGATCACCGGTCACCTGAGCCGGGGAATGATCGGCGTCGTCGATACCGCCGTCGGCGATCTGGTGGTGCACGCCGTGCATGGACTGGATTACGACGATTTCCAGTCGGTTCGCTACCGGCCGGACGAAGGTCTGCTCGGAACGATCCTCGAGGATCGCCAGAGCGTCGCGCTGACCCGTCTCGGCGATGCCCCGCGGTTCCTCGACCGGCTCGGCTTCTATGACCGCGAACTGCCTTTCATCGCCGTCCCTATCACTGCGTGGGGAACGCTGCAGGGCGTGCTTGCCGTGCAACCAGACGCGCCCGACGATGGCCTGCTGCCCGAACGGGCGCACTTTGTCGAATTGGTAGCCAACCTGATCGCCCAGAACGTGCTGCTTTCACGCGACGCCGCAACGGAGGACCGGGGCGCCACCGCGGCACGCGATCCCTTGCGCCGTGGCGCGCGCCAGCGCTCGGGTCTAGCCGATCTGGCCGGGCAGTCGGCTGCCATGTTGCGCATCTTCGACCAGATCCGAATGGTCGCGAAGTGGCCAACGACGGTCCTCATCCGCGGCGAGACTGGAACCGGCAAGGAACTGGTGGCCAATGCGATTCACCACAATTCGCCACGGGCGCGGGGACCCTACGTGCGACTCAACTGCGCCTCGCTGCCCGAAAATCTGCTCGAGTCGGAACTGTTCGGGCACGAGAAGGGCGCCTTCACGGGCGCCGTGAACTCGCGCAAGGGTCGCTTCGAAATCGCCGATGGCGGAACTCTGTTTCTCGATGAGATCGGCGAAATCTCGCCGGCCTTTCAGGCCAAGCTGCTGCGAGTGCTGCAGGAGGGCGAACTGGAACGGGTCGGCGGCGACCGCACGTTGAAGCTCGACGTACGCCTGATTGCCGCAACGCATCGCGACCTGGAAACTGCGGTCGATGCCGGCGACTTCCGGGAAGACCTCTACTATCGCCTCAACGTCATGCCGATCTTCCTGCCGCCGCTGCGCGAACGACTGGAAGATCTCCCGAAAATCGCGAAACACCTGCTCGATCGTCTCGGCGGCGCCCAGCGCCGCCCACTGCGTCTCACGCCGGCAGCGCAAAGGCGTCTCGCGCAGCACCACTGGCCGGGCAACGTGCGCGAACTGGAAAACTGCCTGGAACGAGCGGCCGTCATGTCCGACAGTGGCGACATCGACGCCGATCTGATTCGCATCGACCAGCCGCGCGAGCGCGGCCCCCGGCGCTCGACGACGTCGGCAACAGGAGCCGCTCCGGTGGCACCGAGAGTTGCCGCACGCGAAGCGGGGGGCGGTGCCTCGACGAGCGGCGAGCAAAGCGAGCGCGAGCGCGTGATCGCCGCACTCGAACAGGCTGGCTGGGTGCAGGCACGTGCTGCCCGCCTGCTCGGCATGACGCCGCGGCAGATCGCCTACCGCGTGCAAATCCTCAATATCGAAATGAAGCAAATCTGACGCTGCGCGTGCCCGTCTCTCCGTGGCGCACCAAATTCCGCTCCTTCGGCAGGCGGGAGGGCGGCCGGGAACGAGCAGCGGTCATGGCTTTTTTTTTCCGGACTGGATCGGAAAGGCGAGCCCTGCTGCCCAGATCCCCTGCGGCGATGGTCGGCGGACGAACGCGAACAACGAAAGAGAGGAAGCCGTCGGAACATGGACAAGGTCGGCGCGATCGCCTCGATCTGTATATAACCATAAGCGAATAAAGGTTGGTCGACCTATTTTTTTGGTGTGGGGAAAATTCAAACTGCATGTTTTTGCCATTTTCTTTTGTTTGGCGCGGAAACTGCCAATGAAGATTGCTGCATGAATTTGATTGATTGTATTGAGGTTCACCGCAGCCAATCGTCTTCCGCTCATCCACCAGAAATTAGGAGAAACACCATGAAAACTTTGAAACTGTTGCCGGTCATGCGTAATCGGTAACCAAGCCGTCCTTGCACCCGCGCGGGCGACGCCCACAATGTAAGCGCCCATCCCATCCATCTGTAGGAGGCCCGAGAAGAGGGTAACCGGTAACCTACCGGCGTGCTTGTCGCCTACCTGGGGATGCGGTAGAGGTCTGAGCGCAGGGGATTGGGGGGCGAAGTGTTGCTTCCAGAGGCGTGGCGTAAGCAGGGCGACTTCGGCGGCGGGGTGGCGGGCGACGCGCTGGAGGACATTCATCAGGTAGTGGTAGGTGTCAACACCGATTGAAAACTGACACAGTTTTTGGGTAAGCAGCGACCAAGAACTGATACACCACCCAGTAAGCGATATGCCGAGTCACGCGTGGTAGGGGCACTTCCGTTCGGGTGCGCCAAGCGCGTTGGCGGCGCAGTCCAGAGCGGGCGAAGCCCGGCGGAGCGTACTCTTGACGGCGACGGCAACGTAGCGACGCTGGCGGGCTCGGGGCGGGCCGCAGCTTGTTGCGGCCTGCCCCCGAGCCCGTCCGGCGGCGAGGACTCCCCGCCCTGGGGCGGGGATAGGGGTGGGGCCCAATAGGACACTGGGCCACCGTGCTTCGATCCCCCCCCCAGCCACGGACCTCAGACTGCCACGGCTATGGCCCGCTTTCCAGGAACGGTCCCTGCTTAACGCTGGTGCTTGAGGCGATAGCTTTCGCCGGCCATGGGCACGATATGCGCATGGTGCAGAAACCGATCAAGAAGGGCCGCGGTCAGCGTGGCATCCTGCGCGAAGGTCGCGTCCCACTGGCCGAACGGGAGATTGCTGGTGACGATCAGGCTGCCCTTCTCGTAGCGGGCCGCAATGACCTGGAAGAACAGGTTGGCCTGTTCGCGATTCATCGGCAGGTAGCCGATTTCGTCAATGACGAGCAGGCGATAGGCGGTAATCGCCCGCTGCATCACGGCCTTGAGCTGGTTTTGCGCGTGCGCCACCGACAAGGTCAGCAGGAGATCGGCGGCAGTGGTGAAGCGGGTCTTGATTCCCGTCTGGGCCGCCCTATAGCCCAGCGCGATCGCCAGATGCGTCTTGCCAACGCCGGAAGGACCGACCAGGACCACGTTCTCCTGGCGCTCGACGAAGCCCAGTCCCGCCAGCTCGTCGATCTGGCTATTCTTGACGCCGGCGGCGAAACCGTAATCGAATTCATCGAGCGTCTTGATCGCCGGGAAGCCGGCGAGGCGCGTGAGCAGGCTCTGCTTGCGGATCTGCCGCCCCGCCACTTCGGCTTTCAGGAGCGCTTCGAGGAAGTCGCTGTCGCCGGTCTGGCTGCGCGCCGCCTCCTGCGCAGCCCCCGCGTCCCCCTGCGCGATGAAGGGCAGGTTCAGGCTCTCGCACAGGCCGATCAGTCGTTCGTGTTGCAGGTTCATGCGCGGACCTCCTGCAACTTTGCGAGCAGTTGCTCATAGACCGCCAATGGAGGTTGCTGTGGCGTCGGCGCTTCGAGGCGCGCAATCACCGCGACCGGCCGCTCGGAGGGCACCGGTTGCGCCGCTGGTGAAGGCCGCGCTGCGGCGATGTCGCCTCGCCAGGGGGGCACCGCCTGCAGATGGGCGCGCTCTTCTATCAGCCGCTCGGCAGGTTTCTCCTGCGTCGTGCCGTGTGTCCGGACATTGGCCACCACCTGCAGCCAACGCCGCACTTCGGCGTTGGCCGTGACCACATCTTGCGTCACTCCGGCCTGCTTGAGCTTGGTGACGAGCGGCACGTAAAAGGAGTGACGCAGGTAGCCGTTGAAGCGCTCGACCTTGCCCTTGGTGCGCGCACGATAGGGCCGACAGAGCTGGATCCCGAAGCCGCAGTGCCGCGCGTAGTCGGGAAAGCCGCTGTGGTACCGGTGTTCGCCCGGACCCCCGACGTCGCGTTCGAGGACGATGGTCTTCATGTTGTCGTACAGCAGGCGTCTGGGTACCCCGCCCAAGGCCACAAACGCCTGCTGGTGGCACTCGATCAGCGTGTCGACCCGCATGTCGGTGACGAATTCGACGTGGCTCGCCCGGCTGTATCCCAACGTGGCGCAGAAGGCGTAAAGGGGATCGCGGCCCTTGCGCCATTCCACCCAGTCCACTTGCCTCTGGTCGCCCGGCGCTGTCTCGAATCGGACCACCGGATCGTCGTCCGCCGCCGGCCGCAGCGGGCGCAAGAACGCGCGCAGCTGGCTCATTCCGCCCCGGTACCCCTGGCCGCCGATTTCCCGCGCCAACACCGTCGCCGGAATCCACTTCGGATACGCCACCGCCTGCCGCTCCCGCAGGTAGCCTTCAAACGGCGCCAGCTTCCTCTCCCGCCGTTGGCGTCGCTCATACCGCGGTACCCCGCCCGCTGCCAAGTGCCGGCGTACCGTGTTCACCGCACACCCCACTTCCACCGCAATCCGCCGCAGACTGAATCCATGCTTCCTCAAGACCTCCATTTCCACATACACCTCTCTCGTAATGACCGGCGCCCCAAAAAAATCGCCGATCTTCTCAACTCGGTGTATCAACTTTCAACCGCTGCGATGTGTCAATTTACATCCGCTGCTGACATGGGTCAGGAACGGCGGCGAGCAAACAAGCTGAAGCAGTTGCAGGAGAAGCTCGCCGAACGTAACGCTTTCGTGAAAGACTAGAAGCGCGCCAGCGCGCAGAGTGGCCTGGCCCTCTTGCAGGGCTGGGTCAAACGCCACAAGCTCAGCGCGTTCGTCACGCTCACGCTCAATGAACGGGTCATTCACTGCGCCATCGACGAAGACGCCCAGGCAGCGGATGCCTTGCTGGACGGCTGCTATCTCCTGGAAACCGATGTCCCGGCCGAGTGGATGGATGCGCAAACGGTGGGCGCCCGTTACCGGGATCTGCAGAAAGTCGAGCGCAACTTCCGCACCGTGAAGACCAGTTTCCTGGAAATCCGTCCGATCTTCCTGCGCAAGGCCGAGCGCGCCAGGGCGCACGTTCTTGTGGCGATGCTTGCGTTGAAGATCGCTTGCCACTTGGAAGCCGGTTTGCGCAAGGCCTTCGGGACTACCGCGGAGGATCGTGCCGCCCTCACCCCGGCCGACGCCCTGGTGGCCCTCGGACGGCTGACCTATCTTCACAGCACGGACCGACACGGCCAAACCCACCTCTACCTGCCACGCCCGGACGAGCAGCAGGCAAAAATCTTCGCTGCCCTGGGTCTTTCTTTCCCGCTCAGGCCAAAAGCCACCCAGCGCGCCGCGTAGGCAGGCGCCACTTGCGCAGCGACGCCACGTTTTTCAACATAAACAGTTACCTGCAAGACAATTGCGGTTCCTCACAGAGGGAAGATCCGACAGGGAAAGCGCCCGAGACTGGCCTGGGGGCGGGCGGAGAGACCATCGATACCCAGGCTCATGTCCACTGCTTCGACGGCCAGTCAGACGGAATCGAGCGCGGGCCCCAGCGGCGCCGTCATCAGCGCTCTGCGCACAGGGCGTGGAGCCAGTCGATCGCGGGCAGCGTGGTGAATTCGAGTCGCCAGCCGCCGGGGCTGTGGAGTAAGAGGCTCGGATTCGCGTGGGGGACCACCGACGTGATCGTGACTGGAACAAGGGTCATCGGCGCTGCGGCAGCAACGACCGCTCCGCGTTCCTTCGCCAGGCGCTGGTGCCAGTAGCTGAGCGAGGCAGCTTTCAATCCGTGAGCCTCGCAGTACGCCTGCTGCGTACCGCCGCTCGCTCGCCACGCTTCCACATGCCGTCGCCACAAGGCTTCCCGTTCTCCCGCTTTCTCCATCCCTCCGCCCTCGGTCGAAAATCCAAAGTCTGCTCCTCTTCTCGGGCGGAATACAGGTGGATGGGATGGACGCTTACGATCAGCATGCTCTGCGAGCCGGCCGACGATGCGCCTGCCGAGGACTGGGCACCGTACGGGGTGCAGGTCGATGAAGCAAGAGCCCGTGGGGGCTCCTTGATCCTGGGGGTGCCGATGAAGGCGTCCGAAAGGCCGGCATCCGAAAAGGAGTAACCTATTGAGGCACGGAGCTGGACGCGCTGGCGCTCGATGCGCCGATGCTTCCGTCCCGTAGGGGCAACAAGAGCCCTCTGAGTGACGTGCTCGAGGATCTGCCGGGCAACGTGTTCGAACCAAAGCCGCAAGCCGGGGACTATGCGCCGGGTCATCTCCAAAGCAAGAGCGACCAACAGGAAAACATGTAGGCAGCAACCGCTTGGGTGGATGCGAGCGCTGCTGCCCGCCAAGCAGCAGCGCCGTGGTGATCTGCTTCAATTCGACGTGGAGATGCCTGTGATCGATTTGGCAACGATCGAGGGCAACGATGATCTGCCGGCCGGCGTGCATCAGCATTGCCAGAATTTGGCTACATGGTCGCTACACAAGACCGAATAGCAAAAAGCCAGACCTTGGAGTCTGGCTGAGTGCTTGTTCTATTGGTGGCCAAGCGCGGAATCGAACCACGGACACGCGGATTTTCAGTCCGCTGCTCTACCAACTGAGCTACTTGGCCAACGAGGCGGGAATTATAGCGACTCGGTTCCCTGCCGTCAAAACAAGTAAAACGGCAAGAACATGATGCTCACTTGATGCGCTGCAACCGAGCACGACCGGCAGGCGGTGTGGGTGGTTCGGGCTGGTCATCGGTCGTGGGCGCAGAGCCGTCCGTGCCGCCCTCCGTATCCCCTACACGTTCCGGCTCGAACGCCATGCCGGCACCGTTCTCCCGGGCATAGATGGCAGAGACGTTGCCGATCGGGATCGAGATGTCGCGGGCGACGCCGCCGAAGCGAGCCTGAAAGCGGATGCCGTCGTTATCCATGCTGAGATGAGCCGTCGCCTCGTAACCAACATTGAGTACGATCTGACCGTCACGCACGTGCTCACGCGGTACGCGCGTGCGGGAATCGACGGCAACGGCCAGGTAGGGGGTGAAGCCATTGTCGCAGCACCACTGGTGAATGGCGCGAATCAGATACGGCTTGGTCGACGGCAGATCCACGTTCATTGCCTCAAGACGTGACGGGGCTGGATACTGGGTGAAATCGGCGGGCGAGAGCTACTTGCGCATCGCCTTTTCGGATGGGGTAAGTGCGTCGATGAAGCCCTGGCGGCTGAAAATGCGTTCGCCGTACTTCATCAACGGCGCCGCGGCTCGCGAGAGTTCAATGCCGTAATGGTCTAGCCGCCAGAGCAGAGGCGCGATGGCGACATCGAGCATCGAGAACTCCTCGCCAAGCATGTGTTTCTGCTTGACAAACACCGGCGCCATTTCGGTAAGCCGGTCGCGAATCTGTACGCGCGAGCGCTCGGCAGCCTTGCTGTTCTTTTCGAGAGCCTCGATGTAGGAAAACACTTCGCGTTCCATGGTGATCAGAAGCTGACGCGCTCGCGCACGCATGATCGGGTCAGCCGGCATCAACTGCGGATGCGGGAAACGCTCGTCGATATACTCGTTGATGATGTTCGGTTCGTACAGGATGAGATCGCGCTCCACCAGAACCGGCACGCGGCCATAGGGGTTGATGATGGCAATGTCTTCCGGCTTGGCGAACAGATCGACATCGATCACCTGAAAATCCATGCCTTTCTCGTAAAGCACGATCCGGCAGCGATGGCTGAATGGGCAGGTGGTTCCCGAATAAAGATTCATCATGTGCTGTACCCTCAAAAGCGAATCGGCATCGCGACGGCTGTGGGGCCCTGTTGGGCGCCCTCGCCGGCGATGCCGCGGCCTGAAATCCGGTGGTTTGCCAGGGGAGGCTCTACCTGACGTCTTTCCAGTACGCCTTCTTCAACGCGTAGGAAAGGCCGAAAAGAAGCACAAGGAAGGCGAGCACGGCAAAACCCAGATGCTTGCGGAACCCTGCCTCCGGCTCACCCATCCAGACGAGGAATCCGACGAGGTCCGCGACCTGCTTGTCGTACTCGGCGGGTGAGAGAGTGCCGGGGACCAGCAGTTCGAGCTTGTGCTCCTTGTTCAGGACCTGCAGACCCTGCATTTGCCAGAGCACATGCGGCATGCCGACGTTGGCGAAGATCACGTTGTTCCACCCGGTCGGACGCTTTTCGTCGACATAGAAGGAGCGCAGGTAGGTATACAACCAGTCCGCACCGCTTCCTTCCTCCGACGCCCGCGCGCGCGCGATCAGTGTCAGATCCGGAGGAGTGGCTCCAAACCACAGCTTCTGCTCGTCCGGCCGCGCCGCAATGCGCATCGGCTCACCAATCTTGGCGGCCGTAAACATCAGGTTGTCCTTGATTTGCTGCTCGCTCAGGCCGAGATCGGCGAGGCGGCTGTAGCGGACGAAGCTTGCACCGTGGCAATTCAGGCAATAGTTGACGAAGGTGCGGGCGCCGCTCTGCAGAGCGGCCTTGTCGCCCTGCACATCAGGCGCCTTGTCGAGATGCAAGCCGACGCCACTGGCCAGGGCGACGATCGGCGCAAAGAGCAATGCCATAAGCAGTTTTTTCATTTTGTGCATTCCTTTTTACATCGTCACGCGATCGGGTTCCGGCTGATACTTGTCGATCCTCGACCACCACGGCATGGTGAGGAAGAACAGGAAGTAGTAGGCGCTCAGGATCTGCGCCACCGGGGCACCGGGAATGACGCCGAAGAAGGAGTAGGACGGTGGCTTCGTGCCGAGAAAGCCGAGCAGGAAGAACGAGATCACGAACAAGGCAAGCAGCGTCTTGTAAATCGGGCCGCGATAGCGGATCGACTTGACCGGACTACGGTCGAGCCACGGCAGGAAGGCGAGGATGACCACACCGGCGCCCATCGCCACGACTCCCCAGAACTTCGCGTCGATCCCGAACAGCGGCCAGACCATGGCACGCAGCAAGGAATAATAGGGAGTGAAATACCACACCGGTGCAATGTGCGGTGGAGTCTTCAGCGGATCCGCGGGGAGGAAGTTGTTGTACTCAAGAAAATAGCCGCCACCCTCGGGAGCAAAGAAGACGATGATCGAAAAGACCATCAGGAAGACGACGACGCCGACGATGTCCTTCACCGTATAGTAGGGGTGGAACGGAATGCCGTCGAGTGGAATGCCGTTCGCGTCCTTGCGCTTCTTGATCTCGACACCATCCGGGTTGTTCGAACCGACTTCGTGCAGCGCCAGGATATGTGCGGCAACCAGACCGAGCAGCACCAGCGGCACGGCGATGACATGGAACGAGAAGAAGCGGTTGAGCGTCGCATCGCCGACGACGAAGTCGCCACGAATCCAGACCGACAGGGGTTCACCGATCAGAGGAATCGCCGAGAACAGATTGACGATCACCTGCGCTCCCCAGAAGGACATTTGCCCCCAAGGCAGCAAATAGCCCATGAACGCCTCGGCCATCAGGCAGAGGAAGATCAGTGTGCCGAAAATCCAGATCAGTTCGCGTGGCTGACGATACGAGCCATACAACATGCCGCGGAACATGTGCAGGTATACGACGATGAAGAACGCGGATGCACCGGTCGAATGCATGTAGCGAATCAGCCAGCCCCAGGGCACGTCGCGCATGATGTATTCGACACTGGCAAAGGCCACCGGAATGCCGTTGGGATTGATCGACGCGTCCGGCTTGTAATGCATCACCAGGAAAATGCCGGTGACGATCTGGATGACCAGCACCAGCATGGCCAGCGATCCGAAGAAATACCAGAAATTGAAGTTCTTCGGGGCGTAGTATTCGGAGAGGTGCGCGCGCCACATGGAAGTGGCCGGGAAGCGGGCATCGAACCACTCGAGGAGATTACCCTGGAGGGATCCGTCGGACTTGTACTTTTCGAAACTGGTATTCGATGCCATTGCTTAAGCCCCCTTCTTGTCTTCGCCGATGAGAATCCGCTTATCGGACAGGTACACGTGCGGCGGCACTTCGAGGTTGTCCGGTGCCGGCTTGTTCTTGAAGACACGGCCGGCAAAATCGAAAGTGGAGCCATGGCATGGGCACAGGAAGCCGCCCAGCCAGGCGACATCCATTCCTTCGTCAGAACCCTTCTTGAACTTGGCCGATGGAGAACAACCCAGATGCGTACAAATGCCCACGACGACCATGTATTCGGGCTTGATCGAACGTGTCTCGTTCTTGCAGTAGGCCGGCTGCATGTTCTTTTCTGACTTCGGATCGGCGACCGATTCGTCGAGCTTGGGGAGCGTTTCGAGCATGGAGGCTGTGCGGTTGATGATCCAGACCGGCCTGCCTCGCCATTCGACGGTCATCATCTGGCCAGGCTCGAGGCTGCCGATGTCGACTTCGACCGGCGCCCCAGCTGCCCGGGCCCGCTCGGACGGCAGCATGCTGGAGAGGAAGGGCACGAGCGCAGCTATTGCCCCCACCCCGCCGACTGCGGCGGTCGCGACCACCAGCCGCCGCCTTCCGCAGTCCACTTTGCACTCATTGCTCATAGCGCTGATTCCTAGGACATAATGAAAAATTGATACGAACCAAACCGTCGCATTATACGTGAATCTCCGTCCGGATTGAATCGCGGCGCCCGTCCGAAACGCTCAGTCGGCAAGCGGCCGACGTTCTCGCAGGGCCTGCGCCAAAGTGCCGGCATCGACATACTCGAGCTCACCGCCGACCGGCACGCCACGCGCGATGCGTGACACGCCGACGCCACGGCTCCTGAGCATTTCCGACAGGTAATGGGCAGTTGCTTCGCCCTCGTTGGTGAAGTTGGTGGCGATGATCACTTCCCGCACCACGCCGTCGCAGGCGCGTGTCAGCAGCCGTTCGAGGTGCAATTCGCCGGCACCGATCCCGTCAAGCGGCGAGACGCGCCCCATCAGCACGTAGTAGAGTCCCGAATAGGCGTGCGTCTGCTCCAGCATGTTCATGTCCACCGGCGTTTCGACGACACACAACAGGCTCGCGTCGCGTCTCGGTGACAGACAACGGGCGCAGACTTCGGCCTCGGTGAAGGTATTGCAGCGCTGGCAGTGGCGAAGTGCGGCAAGCGCGAGGTGTAAAGCATCTGCCAGCCGCTGGGCGCCGGAGCGGTTGTGCTGGAGCAGGTGATACGCCATGCGTTGCGCCGACTTCGGGCCGACACCCGGCAAGCAGCGCAGAGCCTCGATCAGCGACTCGAGGCTTGACGGGTGGTCCATCAGAACGGCATCTTGAATCCGGGCGGCAGGCTGAGGCCGGCGGAAAACCCGGCCATGCGTTCCTGCGAGGCTTCCCCGGCTCGCCGCACGGCGTCATTCACCGCGGCCGCGACGAGATCCTCGAGCATTTCCTTGTCGTCCATTACCGACGGGTCGATGCTTACCCGCCGAACGTCATGGGCACAGGTCATCAGCACCTTGACCATGCCGGCACCCGATTGCCCTTCGACCTCGAGCTGCGCAAGCTGCTCCTGTGCCTTCCGCATGTTTTCCTGCATTTGCTGGGCCTGCTTCATCAGCCCGGCAATTCCGCCTTTCATCATCTTGCTTGCCTCGCTTGATCTGAGAACTAAATGGGTCTTATCGAAGATTCGATCAGGGTTGCGTCGAACATTTCTATGACTTCCCGCACGAAACCATCCTGCTCGACGGAAGCGATGGCGCGATCCAGTCGATCACGGCGGTCACGCTCGGCTGCCGCCGCGGGTGTGTCGCCGAAACCTTCCTCGAGGTCGATCGTCAGCTGCCGCACCTGGCCGAAATGTTCGCTCAACGCTTGCTGCAGCTTTTCCTGCGCGGGTTTCATCAACAAATGGCGGTGCGCCGGCGAAAGAACCAGAACGATCCGCGCTCCTCCGAACGAGCGCAACTCGCAGTGCTGCGCCAGCTCCCGCGCCATGCCACCGATCTTCAGATCGGCAAGAATGTCGCGCCACTCGCCGGCCACCGGCTCTGGCCCGCCAGCCCGCCGGGAAATGGTCACGCCGTTCTGCCGAGACGCAGCATCCGCTGCGCGAACGTTGCCCGCCGCGGCAGGCGTCGGCAATGGCGGCTGACTCGCCAGCGAAGTCGTTGGCAAGGCGTCCGGAAGCGTCGCCATGGACGCCGACGGCTGGCGCGAATTTTCTTCGGAAATCGGCCGGAAGGCGTGCAGGCGCAGCAATGTCATGAGAAAACCGGCCTCTTCGTCGGGCGCCAGCGGCAATTCCTGACGACCGTGCACGGCGATCTGGTAGGCCAGCTGAATGAACTCCGGGTCAAGTCGGGCGGCGATTTCGAGTAGACGAGAACGTTCCGGCAAGTCGTCGGCGATCGCCTGCGGCGCGAGCTGGGCGATCTGCAGGCGGGTGAACAGGCGGGCCATTTCCTGCAGCGCGGCGTCAAACGAAAGGCTGCGTGCCGCCATCGCATCGGCCACTGCCAGCATGGCCACGGCGTCTCCGGCGAGCAGTGCATCGACGATCGAAAACAGATGGTCGAGATCGACGGCGCCCAGCATCTCGCGGACCTCCGCCTCCTCGACCCTGCCCGACCCGTGCGCGATCGCCTGGTCGAGCAGCGACAGCGCGTCGCGCATGCTGCCCGCCGCCGAACGCGCCAACAAATGGAGTGCGCCATGCTCGGCGCCGATCGCCTCGGCCTCGAGAACCTGCTGGAGATGCGCGGCGATCAGCGACTGCGTCATCTGCTTGAGATTGAACTGCAGACACCTCGAGAGCACGGTGACCGGGATTTTCTGCGGATCAGTGGTGGCAAGAATGAACTTGACGTGTTCCGGGGGCTCTTCGAGAGTCTTCAGCATGGCGTTGAACGCCGAATTCGACAGCATGTGCACTTCGTCGATCACGTAAACCTTGAAACGGCCGCGCGTCGGCGCATAGACGGCGTTCTCGAGGAGTTGCCGCATTTCGTCGACCCTGGTGTTGGTCGCCGCGTCCACCTCGAGCAGATCGACGAATCGGCCCGAATCGATTTCCTGGCAGGCGGAACAGACTCCGCAAGGCGTTGCGCTGACGCCGCTCTCACAGTTCAGGGCCTTGGCCAGAATGCGCGCCAGCGTCGTCTTCCCGACACCACGAGTGCCCGTAAACAGATAGGCGTGATGCAGACGCCCCTCGTTCAGCGCGTGCGTCAGCGCCCGCACCACATGCTCCTGCCCGACCAGGCTGGCGAACGATCGCGGGCGCCACTTGCGCGCCAGAACTTGGTAACTCATGCGCAGATTCTAGCAGATGGGGTCATCTGCCCGGCTGGAGTTTGTCGTCCAGGAGATTCTCGCGCACTGCCGGGGGAAACGTCGAAGAGGGGGAGTGGCGAGCCTTACCCCCGGCACTCACATCAGACGGCTGTGGCTGCTTCCTTCCGGACCTGACCAGGTTCACCATCCTGCGATGCGGGGAGACCCGCCACCGGTGATGCTATCACATCAGCCGCCGCCACGCCGGAAATGACGCAGAAAGTCGTCGATGAAATCCGCTTCCTGATCGACGCTGCCCCCGGTAAAAGAGATCGATACGTCGAGGCGCGGCAAATCGAGCACTCCCAGCCGCAACCTTGCCAGTGGCCGCCACGAAAGCGCCACGCGGCGTCCGGCGCGTTCGAGGCGCCAGCCGTCCGCCAGCCGCTCGGCCTTCCAGCCTGCCAGGAGCGGTTGCAACTGTCTCTCGAACTCGGCCGGCGTCAAGCTCATCGCGAATTGCGCCACATTGTCAGCCGCCGGCGATCGGCGGCCAGATCGCCAGCGCGTCGCCGGCGCACAATTGCCGTCGGCCGCGCTCGTGCGGCGGAATGTATTCACCGTTGACCAGAACCAGATGCACCATGCGCGGGGGCAGGGCCCACGCAGCGATCACCGCGGCAACGGTGCAGCCGTTGTCGACCTCCAATGGCAGCGAGTTGCTTTGTCGTGCGGCCGGCGGCAAGTAGTCCGAAAGCGAGGCGAACAGCTTGAAGGTGATTTCCATCAACGCACAGCGGCGATTCCCCGGGCGAGGTAGGCCTCGCTGAGCCGCAGGGGGTTGGCGAGCAGACGTGTCTTCCATTCGCCGAGGCGCACTCGCCCCTGGATGAGGCCGCGCAGCACCCCGATATGTTCGGTGTGACCAATGCTGTTGGCGCCGACCAGGCGATCGCCGTCGAACGCCAGGCGCAGGTAGCGATACTCGGCTTCGTCGAGCAGTTGCGCGGCTTCACCGCCCGGAACTCCCTGCCATTGGCCGAAAGAGGCCGAAATCAGGCCCAGAGTGTCGAGCACGTTGAAAATGAAGGTGCCGGGCAAGGCCGCTGGCCGCCCGGCCATGTTGAGCGCCGCGATCCGCGCCTGCTCGACCGCGTCCGGTTGTATGGCGTTTACGACGCGCCGACCGGTGCCGAACTCGATCGCCTCGGCAACGTCGCCGGCGGCATAAATGCCGGCGACACTGGTCTGCATCGAGCCGTCGACGAGGATACCCGCCGCCACCTCGATACCGCTCCCTTCGAGGAAAGCGACGTTCGGCTTGACGCCGGTCGCGCTGATCAGCGCATCGACCTCCAGCGTCTCGCCGTCGTCGAGTTCGACGCGCAGGGCCTTGCCGGCGGGGGCGATGCCGACGACCCGCCGACCAGTGCGAATGCGAACGCCCTTGGTCTCGCACCAGCGCTGAATCATCGCCCCTGCCACCTCGTCCATCATCCGCGGCACCATCCTGTCGCCCATTTCGACGACAGTGAGTTGCGGACCACGTGCTGCCAGCGATTCCATGATGATGCAGCCGATGAAACCGGCACCCATCTGCAGGACGCGGGCACCCGTTCCGATGCTCGCGGCAATCGCGCGCGCGTCTGCCAGCGTCCAGCACGAGAGGACCTTGGGCAACTCGATCCCCGGCACCGGCGGGCGAACCGGGTGCGCTCCCGTGGCGATGAGCAGGCGATCGTAGGCCAGCACCTCGCCATCGGTCAGCGATACGCAGCCTTTACCCGTATCGACCGCCGCGACGCGCCCGTGCAGCAGACGAATGCGCAGCCTCGCGAAATGATCCGCATCCTTGCGCAGATAGGTTCCCGCCTCGTCGATCTCGCCCATCAGCAGATACGGGATCGCCATTCGCGAGTACGGCGGCTCCGCCTCGTCCCCGATCAGCGTAATTTCGGCGTGCGCATCCAGGCGCCGCAGTGTCTCGGCTGCAACGACCCCGGCCGGGCCGTTGCCGATGATCACATGACGGATCACCTCAGAGACCCAGGCGAGCGCGCGTGGCCGCGGTCGGAACGCCTTCCGCAGTCCAGCCGCGCAGGCTGTAGTACGCCGGCAGCATCTTCCCGATTTCGGCGACCATGCCCTTGGACGCCCCGGTCTTGCAGGGCTCGGTGAGCAGTCGCGGAGGCAGCGTGTCGTCCTTGCCGGTCAGGCCGGCCGCCAGATTGAAGTCGCGTTCGAGATTCCAGATCCGCTCGCCCATCGCGAGCAGCGATTCCAGCGACCAGTCGCCAGGACACGCCGCCTGAATCTGCGGCTGAATGTCGTTCATCGTCCAGGCGAAGGTGGTGAATACGCACAGGCCGCTCGAGTCGACGACGGCAGTGGCGTCCTGGAAGGCTTTCAGCAAGCCGGGCTTGCCCTCGGTTTCGCGCGGGTCGGTCTTTATCGGAATACCGAACACCTCGCTCGATACCATGTAGCCACGCAAATGGCAGGCGCCGCGATTCGAAGTCGCATAGGCAAGCCCCATCCCCTGCAGCGCGCGTCCGTCGTAAGCCGGAAACTCCTGCCCTTTCACGGTCATCGAAAGATCCGGCCGGCCATAGCGCGTGCAGAGACGTTTCGACCCGAGCCCGATGACCTTGCCGAAACCCTCGCCACGAGCGGTCATCTCGGCCAGCTGGCACAGCGCCTGTGCCGAGCCAAAAGGCGCTTCGAGGCCGATTTCTTCCTTGCCCAGGATGCCCAGCTCGTACAGTTCCATGACCGCGCCGACCGTTGCCCCGAACGAAATCGGGTCCATGCCGTCTTCGTTGCACAGCAGATTGGCGTACTGCAGCGCCTCCAGGTCGTCGACGCCATTGGCATTGCCAAGCGCCCAGGCGGCTTCGTATTCGAGCCCACCGCTCGCCCCCCAATACTCCGGCTTGGTCTCCACCGAAAAATGCTTCTCGTCGATCCGTGAAATGCGACCGCAGGCAATCGTGCAACCGAAGCAGGCCTGGTTGGTCACCAGATGCGCCTTGCCGTCGCTGGCGCGCTTCTCGTGCATGGCTTCCGCCGAAATCTTGCGCGCCCCCTCGAACTGCACGTCGCGGTGGTTGCGCGTCGGCGACGCACCCATTTCGTTGATGACGTTCATCAGCACCTGCGTGCCGTAGGTGGGGAGACCCTGGCCGGTCACCGCGTTTTCGGCGAGTACCTTCTTGCCGGCGGCGACAGCTGCCATGAACGCCTTCGGATCGGCAATGTTGCCGACTCCGCGCGTGCCACGCACGGCGACCGCCTTGAGGTTCTTCGAGCCCATCACCGCGCCGACTCCGGAACGACCGGCGGCGCGATGCAGATCGTTGACAATGGCAGCGAACAGCACCTGGTTCTCGCCGGCGCGGCCGATACTCGACACGCGCAGCAAGGGGTCCTGATGACGCTTCTTGAGAGAGTCTTCGGTCTCCCACACCGTCCTGCCCCACAGATCGTCCGCGGGTTGCAGCGTTGCCTGCTCGTTTTCGATGTGCAGATAGACCGGATGCGGCGACTTGCCCTCGATGATGATCATGTCCCATCCGGCCGCTTTCAGTTCCGCCCCGAAATAGCCTCCCGAATTCGAGCAGGCAATTGCGCCGGTCAATGGTCCCTTAGTGATTACCGAGTAGCGACCGCCGGTCGAGGCCATCGTGCCGGTCAGCGGACCGGTGGCGAAGAGCAGTTTGTTATCCGGTGACAGCGGGTCCACCTTGGGATCGATCTCGCTCACCAGATACTTGCTGGCCAGCCCGCGTTGTCCGAGATACTGTGTGGCCCAGGCCATGTTCAGCGGTTCGCTGAGGCAACTGCCCTGGGTCAGGTTGACGCGAAGAATCTTGCGTGTCCAAGCCATGATCGTTCCTCCTCAAATGCGTGCCACATTGTCGGTCTTCTGTGCCCACCGGCGCATCCGTTCGAGGCCCGTCCAGTCTGCGTCGACGTAGGTGATGGCAGCGGTCGGACAAGCCGCAGCGCAGGCCGGGTCGCCGTCGCAAAGGTCGCATTTCTGGACCTTGCCCGAGTCGTGGTTGTAGTTGATCGTCCCGAAGGGGCAGGCAATCGTGCATACCTTGCAGCCCACGCAAACCGCGTCCAGGACGATCTTGGCACCCGTGGCACCGTCGATCCTGATCGCTTCCACCGGGCAGGCATTGAGACACCACGCTTCCGCGCACTGCGTGCAGGTGTAGGGAATCTTGCGCCCTTCGTGATGAAAGTCGAATACCTTGATGCGCGACTTGGACGGGTTGAAGAGTCCGGTATTCTCGTACGAACAGGCCATTTCGCACTGCAGGCAACCGGTGCACTTGCCCGGATCGATGTGCAGGGATTTCTGCATGACGTCGCCTCCTCCGTTGAATGATCAATGATCCAGCCGACCGAAGCCGCTCCTTCCTTCGCGACCACCGATTCACTATAGAGACTGCATCGGACGAATGAAAGTTGCACTGCAACAATGTCACCCGCGCAGTACCTGACGCACCGGCCGAAAGGATTCGCACCCACCGTTTCGCGCTGGCCGGCCGATCGCGCCTTCCGTTCTGCGCCGGGGGAGAATACCATTGGCCGCTCCACCAACACTCCTGCCGAGACACCGATGAGCGAAAGCGACGAAATCCTGGCCATTCCGCTGTGGCTCAACGGACACGCCTATCTGACGATGCCGCCCGCGTTTTTCGATGTCCGCGACGCGCGCAGTGGCCAGATCAGGCGGCGCACGCCGCTGTGCGGCGCCAGGGAGGCGCAGGCTGCGGTCGATGCGGCGTGTGACGCACTTCAGTCCTGGGCGACCTTGACCGTGGAAGCGCGCGCGAGACTGCTCACGCGGCTGGCCGAAGCGCTGTCCGGCTACGCCGATCACTTTGCCGGCCTGATCGGCGAGGAGACGGGCAAGGATGGCGCGGCGGCAGGCGCCGAGGTGACCGCGGCGGTGCACGTACTGCGCGCAGTGGCAACGGCCGGCGCCGGTACCGGCGGCAACGGCGTCGTGGCAGTCGTCAGCGACCAGCTCGCGCCCTTGCTCGGCCCGCTGCAACTTGCCACTCCGGCGCTGCTCGGGGGCGCGACGATCGTCCTCAAACCAAGCCCACAAGCGCCTTCTGCCGCCTTTGCCCTGGCCGAACTGACGGCGCGCGCCGGTTTTCCGGGTGGCGTGGTCAATCTCCTGCACGGCGACCTCGCGGCCGTCGAAGGGCTCTGTTCCGCCCCGGCGGTGAGCATGGTGCGCTTTGCCGGCGATCGCGAACTCGGCACCCGGGTGGCGGCGATCGCCACCCGCCACGGCAAACCTTTCCTGGACTGAGAGATGCACCATATCGTCTATCTCGAACGAGACTCGGTCGTTGCCGAAGTGCGCCGGCCGGATTTCCCCCATCACTGGGTCGAGTACCCGAAAAGCTCGCAGCGACAAGTCGCTGAGCGCCTCGCCGGAGCGACGATCGCGATCGTCAACAAGTTGCAGATCGATGCCGAGCTGATCGCTGTGCTGCCCACCTTGCAGATGGTCGCGGTGGCCGCTACCGGGACCAACAACGTCGACCTCATTGCCTGTCGGGCGCGCGGCATCGTCGTCTCGAACATTCGTGGCTATGCGGCGCACACCGTTCCGGAGCACGTCTTCGCGCTGCTCCTGGCGCTTTCGCGCAATCTGCCCGCCTATCGACAGGCAGTGGCTGCCGGCAGTTGGCAGCGTTCCGACCAGTTCTGCTGCTTCGCTGATCCGATTCGCGATCTGCACGGCGCAACCCTCGCGCTGATCGGCAGCGGCAATCTCGGTAACGGTGTCGCCCGCCTCGCCGAAGCCTTTGGCATGCGCGTCCTGCGCGGCGAACGCAAGCAGGCAACGAGCGTGCGTCCGGGCTACACCCCCTTCGCACAGGTCTTGCGCGAAGCCGACGCGATCTCGCTGCACTGTCCGTTGACCGAGGCGACCTGGAATCTGATTGGCGAGAGCGAATTGCGCGCAATGAAGCCGACCGCGCTGCTGATCAACACTGCTCGTGGCGGCCTGGTCGACGAAGCGGCACTGGCCAGCGCGCTGCGACAACGCTGGATCGGCGGCGCTGCTTTCGATGTGCTGACCGTCGAACCACCGAGTGCCGGTAACCCGCTGCTGGCGCCGGACTTGCTAGCATTGCCCAATTTTCTCCTGACGCCGCATGTCGCCTGGGCAAGCCAGCCGGCCATGCAGGCCCTTGCCGAGCAGTTGACCAGCAACCTCGAAGCCTTTGCGCGCGGCGAAGCGCAGAACCGGGTGGCCTGACGCGGCACGCGGTGTCTGCTTGCGCCGGCAAGCTCTGCGCACTCGTCTTGCCATCCGTCTTGCATTCCCCGCAGCAGCACTCGACCTGTCCGGCTGCCAGGCGGACCACGGTCAGGCGGCAGCCGCGTAGCTCCCTGACCGAAACTCGATGCTCGAAAAAGCACCGCGCTCGCGGAGCAGTCGCAAATGGTCTGGGCGCCTCTTGCCATAGCTCACCGCGAGCCGATCGAGGTAGCGCAGCCAGGCGTCGGGGTTGGCCCTGTCCACCGCTGCCGCCTCCTGGGGCAGCTTGGCATTCCAGACCTCGTAGCGGTAGACGAAGTCAGCCCAGTCGTACAACAGCTCGCCCGTGCTCCAAATTCTCACCGCGTTCGGGTCGGCGCCTGCGTCGAGCAGGATGCGCAACATCTCGACGTCCATGTTCAGTACCGCCGACAGCAATGGCCCACAACCGTCGCGACCGAGACGCCGCGGGTCGGCGCCGAGCCGCAACATTTCCCTGACGATGGCGTGCTTCGGGGCCGCCGGACAATGCTCCAGGTCGCTGATCACCCGCTCCAGAATCGTATCGCCGAAGCGATCCGTTCCGTTCAGATCAAACCCACCCGTCACCTGCGCGCGCATCGTGTCGAGGTCGCCCGCGCAGGCGGTCGCCACGAAGGTCCGGATCTGCTCTTCGTGTTCGGTCGGTGCGCGCTGTATCTTGTCCATCCCACACTCCTCTTTCGCTACCCGTGACGGCCGCGCAGTGCAACCTTCCGCTTGCCGACGTCAGGCCGATCGACGTCGCTGCACACCGTATACGCGGCGCCCTGCGTGACGGATTCTGCAGGCAGGCCCGGGGACTGCGGGTGGCCAAGCGTCCTGCGCTCTCCAGAACACGCGGTGTCGGTCTCGGCCGACGCGCACGCATGGCCGACTGCCCGGCAATGGCCTGCGTGGCCTCTCACCGCAGCCTGCGTGCAGCGCTTCGCGCTGGCTGGGTCCCGGCGACACGAACGCAGCCCGACTCGCCCGATCGCGCGCTGTGCCGCCCGCCAGTCGGGCCGCGCGGAGAGCGCCGACTCCAGGGCATCGATGGCCTGCTGGTAACGTCGCAACCGAAGCAGTACCAGCCCAAGGTCATACCAGGCGACCGCCAGGGGCGATCCCTGAGCGCGCGCCGCACGCAGACAGTGGGCCGCGGCGCTCAGTCTGCCGTCGTGGTGCACACCATCACCTCGGTCGAGAAGGTACCTGGCCGTGGCGTCGAAAGTCTGGATTGCCGCTTCGCGGCGCTGACTACGGTAATAGATCAGACCGAGAAACAGGCGCGACACGGCGTCGTCGGGAACCGCCTCAAGGATGCCGAGGGCGAGCCGCTCGGCCCGCGGCAAATCACCGTCCTGATATGAGGTACCGAGGAGGTCGAGAAGTGCCTCGATCATCGACCACCCCCCGTTGCCGACGAACACCGGCAATCGAGTTCCAGGCAGTCGTTCGGGACGGTCACGCCCGACAATGCTTCAGCAACTTTCCCCGACATGACAGCTACTCCAGGCAGTTGACTCGACGGGTGGATTCTCGCCTGCAGTCGAGGTCCCGGATAGCGGAAAAAGTCCCGTTTTGCGCGGGAAATTTTCCCGGGACGCAGAGGGTTGCCCCGGACCGTTCGTCGGAGCGGGTGCATTCCAACCGCACCATTGACGATTTCTCTCCGACGATCTGCTGCATGCGCCGCATGCGCCGCGGGATAGTCGCGGCTCGCCGGTGTTTGCGTGGATAATCGCGCCATGATCACTGTTCCTCTCCACCAGCTTGGCAGCTTAGAGGCCACCCGGGGCGTACCAGACCTCCGCAAGGAAAACGACCGACGCAATTTCCCGGCGCGCGCTCGGCACCGCATTTGCCCGGAAACCCGGCAAGCAGTTACGTCCGACGTCTGTCGCAGATCGGAAGAAGCGAGACCGAAGCCGACAACGGCGTACGACACCAACCGTCGCGCCGAGGCGACATGCAGCCGCTAAGGAACTCCCCGTACGACTCGATCGCCGTGCTCGACGAGAACGGCGTGATCATCAGCGTCAACCAGGGCTGGCGAGCATTTGCCGAGAGCAACGGCGGCAGCGCTGCACTGGCAGCAGGGATTGGCATCGATTATCTGGCCGCCGTGCGATGCGCGGCGATCACCGACTCGCTTGCCGCTGCTGCGTTAAAGGGCAGCGAAGCGGTACTGGCAGGCCAGCAAACGCTGTTCGCCCTCGAGTACCCCTGCCATTCCCCCGACCGCGAGCGCTGGTTCGAACTTCACGTCACCCCGCGACAAGGCGCTGCCAAGGGAATCGTCGTCGGCCACCGCGATATCACCGCCCGCAGGCTGGCTGAAAGCGAGGTCGAAGAGTGCACGGTGAAACGGCATCATAACGAGCGCGACCTGACTGCGGTATTGAACAGCGTCTCGTCGATGATCGGCTACTGGGACCGCAATCTGCGCAACCGCTTCGCCAATCGAGCCTATCGCGACTGGTTCGGAATCGACCCGGCAACGATTCCGGGCAAGCACATCCGAGAAGTGATCGGTGAGGAACGCTACCGTCTCAACCGGCCCTACATCGACGCCGTACTCGCTGGTGCGGCGCAACAGTTCGAACGGCCCATTCCCTCGCCGGATGGGCTCGCAGTGCGCCACGCGCTGGCCCGCTACGTCCCGGACATGGACGAAGGTAAGGTACAGGGTTTCTTCGTCGAAGTCGTGGACGTCTCCTCGATCAAGCGAAGCGAGCAGGCGCTGCAACGCGCACAGGAAATCGGCAGGCTTGGCAGTTTCGTTCGGGAGTTGTCGTCGGAGACGTGGGTCGGCAGTCCGATGCTGGAGCAGATTTTCGGCATTGGCCCCGATTACGATCACACTGTCGACGGCTGGGAGCGCTTGCTGCATCCCGACGATCGTCAGGCGATTGGGGCCTACCGCAATGGGGTGATCACCAGAAGAGACGTTTTCAACCGGGAATACCGGATCATTCGGCCACGCGATGGCGCCGTGCGCTGGATGCACGGCCTTGCCGAGATTGAATGCGGCGCGGATGGCAACCCGCAGCGCATGGTCGGCACGGTGCAGGACGTCACCGAACGCAAAATGGCCGAGGAGGCGACACGAGTACTGCTCGACGAGAACACCCGGCTGGTACGCCGGCTTCTTGCCGTACAGGAGCGGGAGCGCGCAGACCTGGCACGCGAACTGCATGACGAATTGTCCCAGCACCTGACGGCGATTCGCGCCTTCGCCGGTGCCATCGAACGCGACGGTGCGCCTGAGCGGACAGCGATCAAGGCCGCGGCGCGAGCCATAGACGATTCGGCACGTTCGATCTACGAAGTTTCACACCGCTTGATGGAGGGTCTGCATCCGAATCTTCTCGACGCCGCCGGCATCGTCGAGGCCATCGGCAACCTGCTCGACGGCTGGGGGCAACAGCATCCGGAAATCGAGTGGCGGGCGTCGCTTGCCCGGGACCTGGTCTGCCACGCGGAATCGGTACGGGTGACCGTTTATCGAGTCGTTCAGGAGTGCCTGAGCAACGTTGCTCGCCATGCCGACGCCCGCCGCCTGCGGGTATTCCTTGCCGGCCGCAAGCACCCGGACGGGGAGAAGCTGCGCCTGATCATCCGTGACGATGGTCACGGCATGGACGTTCACGCGCCGCATTCCGGATTCGGCCTGCTGGGAATGCGAGAGCGCGTGCTCAGCCTGGGCGGTTCCTTGCGACTCGAGAGTCCGCGAGGCGGCGGCACGCGGGTGCGAGTGATCCTGCCCAACGAATGAAGCTGCCAGATTCTGCCGTCGCTCACGGCTCGACCAGGCCCTGCCGGATGGCCATGCGGGCCATCTCGGCAGAACTCGACACCCCCAGCTTGGCCTTGACCCGCGTGAAATGATTGCTCACGGTCTTGGCACTCAGGTTGAGGGTGCTCGCGCAATCGGCCAGCGAGCTTCCTTCGCTGAGCAGTTTGAAGACCTGGAACTCGCGCTGGGTGAGCCGCTTGAACGATGGAGTGACCGAAGAGCGACGACCGTTCACCATGCTCGGCAGCATGTCGGAACTGACGAACGATTCGCCGCGCGCCGCCTTTTTCAGGCCCTCCAACAGCGTATCGACGTTGCTGCCCTTGGTCACGAAGCCGATGGCACCGGCCTCCAGCGACCGTTCGAGCAGCACCGGAGAATTGTGCACGCTGTACACGAGGATGGATGCCTGCGGGTCAAGTGCACGAATCCGCCGGATCGCTTCGATGCCACCAAAGCCTTTCATGCTCAAGTCCATGACCACGACGTCGGGGCGGCGATCACGGTACGCGGCATACGCCTCCTCGCCGCTGGCCACCTGCAGCAGGACACGCAACTCGTGGTCGGATCCGATCAGGCTGCACAGACCGGCGCGCAGGGCCGGGTGATCGTCAACGACCATCACGGTGACCGGCTTCAAACATCTCCTCAACGGAAACCCTTGCTCGCTCATGCAATCCCCCACTCCCGGCAGATGGTCGATTGACGCGGCCGATGCAGCCGCTCGGCTGGACGAAGTTCGTCAGGTACCGGCATATCCCTATGCATGCGGTATTTTACCCGCTAGCTCATGGGCTGTCGCGGAAACGAGCAACGCCCCGGGTCGACCAGCAGGCGAGCCGCTGCTCAGTTCTTGCGCAGGCGCTTCTCGATGCCGACGACGAGATAGGCCAGGATGCCCACGGCGAAGATTTCGATCCACTCCTGTGCGCCGATTGGCGCCGTGGCGAACAGACGATTGAGCAGCGGCAGATAGGTCAGCAAGCCTTGCAACACGGCCATGATCAGGACGCCATACCAGACCGCGGGATTGGAAAACAGACCGACGCGCAGCGCCGACAGGGTCAGCGAACGGCAATTGAACAGATACATCGCCTGCACGACGACGAAGACATTGAGCGCCACGGTGCGCGCTTCGGCCAGCGAGTGCCCCTGCGCCAATTCGAACAGGAACAGTCCGAACGAACCGGCCAGCAGCAGCACGCTGACCAGTACGTTCCGCCAGACCAGCGGCGCGTCGAGAATCGGCGTCGCCGGGGGACGCGGCGGACGATGCATGACGTGCTGTTCAATCGGCTCGAACGCGAGCATCAGTCCGAGAAAGACCGCGGTGGTCATGTTGATCCAGAGGATCTGCAGGGGGGTGATCGGCAGCGTCGCGCCGGCGACGATCGCGGCGACGATGACCAGACCTTCGCCGAAGTTGGTTGGCAGCGTCCAGGTGATGAATTTCACCAGATTGTCGTAGACGCCCCGCCCCTCCTCGACCGCCGCCTCGATCGCGGCAAAATCGTCGTCGGTCAATACCATGTCGGCGGCGTCCTTGGCCACCTCGGTGCCACCCAGGCCCATGGCGATGCCAATATCGGCCTGCTTCAGCGCCGGGGCGTCGTTGACCCCGTCGCCGGTCATCGCCACCACTTCGCCATTGGCCTGCAGCGCACGCACCAGGCGCAGTTTCTGCTCTGGTTCGACGCGGGCAAAGACGTTCACCCGGTGCACCGCGTGCCGCAGTTCTTCATCGTCGAGCGCGGCCAGTTCGCGGCCGGTGAGCACCGGCTGGCCGATCTTGGCAATCCCCAACTGGCGCGCGATCGACAGCGCCGTCACCGCATGGTCGCCGGTAATCATTTTCACCACGATGCCGGCTGTGTGGCAAGTCCTGACCGCGGCAATCGCCTTCGCGCGCGGCGGATCGACCATTCCGACCAGGCCAACGAACTGCAAGCCCTCGTCGCTGCCGACCGCATCCAGTGATCTTGCCGAATCGACGGCGAGACGTGCCACGGCGAGCACGCGCAAGCCTTCCGCTGCCATACCGCGAGCGACCTGTTCGATCTCGTCGTGGCGCAGTTCAACCACGGCCCCGTCCCCGTCGAGCATGGCGAGCGAGCGCGGCAGCAATTTTTCGAGCGCGCCCTTGAAATAGGCGAAGCGCGCGCCTTCGATCTCGTGCAGGGTGACCATGTACTGGCGCATCGAATCGAAGGGAATCTCGTCGAGGCGCGGAAACAGCTTCTGCAGGGTTCGCTCGTCGAGACCTGCCTTGCGCGCCACGACCAGCAACGCACCTTCGGTGGGGTCTCCGACCACCTCCCAATGCCGATTGCTCTTTCTCAGTGCAGCGTCGTTGCACAGGACCCCGGCCAGCAGGCACTCGCGCAGGGCACCGGTGACCGGCTGTCCGTCACCGATGCGGCCGTTCGGCGAATAACCGCTGCCGGCGACCGCCGTTCGCATGCCGCCAGCGTAGAGCTCGCGCACCGTCATCTGGTTCTCGGTCAGCGTTCCGGTCTTGTCGGAGCATATGACCGTCGTGCTGCCGAGCGTTTCCACCGCCGGCAGTTTGCGGATGATCGCACGCCGCCTGGCCATGCGCGAAACGCCGATGGCCAGAGTGATGGTCATCGCTGCCGGCAGTCCTTCGGGAATCGCGCCGACGGCAAGGGCCACCGCAGCCATGAACATATCGAAAGCCGATTCGCCACGCCACATGCCGACGGCAAAGGTGAACAGCGCCAGCAGGCCGATGGCAAGCAGCAGCCAGTTGCTGAATTCCGCCATCTTGCGCGTCAAAGGGGTCGTCAGATCGGGCGCGGCGGCGATCAGACGGGAAATGCGGCCAGTTTCCGTGCGATCGCCGATCGCCACCACCACCCCTGCACCCTGACCGCTGATCATCACCGTTCCTGCGTAAGCCATGTTCGCGCGCTCGGCAAGCAAGGTCCCCTCCGGCAAGGCTTCGCCATGCTTGGCAACGGCAGTCGATTCGCCGGTCAAAGCCGCTTCGATCGCCTGCAGGTCTTTTGCCCGGAACAGGCGCAGATCCGCCGGAACCTTGTCTCCGGCGGCCAACAGGACGACGTCGCCGGGTACCAGTTGGGTCGAGGACAGACGCTGCTTGCAGCCACCGCGAAGCACGGTCACCTCACTGGTAACCGAGCGTGCCAGAGCGGCGAGGGCGTTTTCGGCACGACCCTCCTGCACGAAGCCGATCACCGCATTGATCAACGTGACGCCAAAAATCACCCCGGCATCGACCCACTCACCGAGGATGGCCGTCACCAGACCGGCCAGCAGCAGGACCAACACCAACGGCTGGACGAACTGCAGGGCAAGACGCAGTACGGGTCCCTTGCCTGGTTTCGGACTGATCCGGTTTTCGCCGTGCGTCGCCCGTCGGCGGGCGATTTCGTCCTCGCCAAGGCCGTCTTCGAAACTCGCAGCCAGTCGGGCCGCTGCTTCATCGGCGGCCAGGCAGTGCCAGGCGATCGATTGCACCGCACCCTTTGCCGTTTCAGGCAACGGCGGAGGTAAATCGCCCTTTCGCTGTCTGCCCATCCTACCACCCTCCACAAAGTTCGGCGCGATCACTCTGCAGACCAGGGCCGCCGGCGGGACGCGCACCGCCGCTGTCGGGAAATTTTACACCGGTCGTCCCGGTGCCGCGATTTGCACTGCCACTCGGTTGATTCTACGATGGGAATGCAATTTGGTATGTTTCTTGCTTGAATTTCCAGATGGGCCACAATGTCTAAGTTGCATGCCCGGCGCACGGCATTTCAAGTGTTGCTTGGCTTCCTGCAGGCAAGCTTGCTCGCCGCCGGCGTGCTGGCGCACCCCGTTGCCGGTGAGGATGGCGCAACACCCGGCGGCACCACGAGCCGCAGCGATACTGGGGGGGCGCCGACCCTGGCAGGTGATTACTCGCCAGGCGACGGGAATCGTTCTCGGCCGTCGAACGATGTTGTCAGGGAATCCCCGGCGCAGTGGGGCGGGCAGGCACCCTTGGCCGTCCCCGGAGACTTCGCAGCTAGCGGACTCGATCCACCGTCATCAGCGCCACGCCCTGCGACCAACGCGAGACCCCAGCGAAGCATGTCTCCGGTACAAGTGGCAACGCCCGAGCAGACCATCGACGCCGCAGAACCCGAAATTGCCGCGTCGATCCGCGAGTTGCGCCAGTCGGCACGCGAAGCTGTCGCCACAGCTCTTGACGCGCACAAGGATCGGGAAGGGCGAGTCAATTTCTCGCTCGCCGGAATCGACGGCTTTCACTATGCAGCGCAAGGCGGCGAGGTGTCGATTGGGCATGGCGATGCGGCGTTGACGCTCTCCGAAAGCGGCGCTGGCGCCGCCGGCGGGCAGGCCGCACGCGGCCTGCCGCGCGAGCCCGGGGCGCCCGACACGAGCGCCACGCGCGAAATCGTTCATTTCGTCCTCGAGATCCTGCAGCACCCGTTGGTCTGGCTGCTGGTTTTTCTGCTCGTGATCGGAAAAATCGCGTTGATGATTGCCAGGCACCGTGGCCGGAAACGCAGAGGCCGCGACCGAGCGTACGCCAGGAGCCGGACCCGTGATGTGCCAGCCGAGAGAGGCGCGCCAGCCAAGGTCGTGCGCCAGCGCAAACGCATACGCATGCGCTTTCGCATCCGGCGGACGCCGTCGATGTCCGACATGCAGAAACTCTAGCCGCAAGAAATGATCCCTGCCGCCATTCGGCGCGGATCAGAACGCCAGTTGCAGACGAACGCCGGCGACCGTAGAACTCGGCAGGTACAGG
>NZ_JAMTDV010000015.1 GCF_023806565.1 Accumulibacter sp.
GGTTTCGGCGAGATCATTCGCGTCATCCTGGTGAACTGGACCGAGCTTTCCGGCGGCCCGAACGGCATCACGTCGATTCCCCGCCCGTCGTTTTTCGGCCTGCCGTTCAAGCCACCCGGCGACGCTCCGACCTTCGCCTCGTTCTTCGGGCTCGAATATGTGCCGAACCACCGGATCATCTTTCTCTACTACCTGATTCTTGGCCTCGCGCTGCTCACCAACCTGTTCGTCTCGCGGATGCGCAAGCTGCCGGTCGGCCGCGCCTGGGAGGCGATGCGCGAGGACGAGATCGCCTGCAAGGCGATGGGAATCAACGCGCGCAACGTCAAGCTTTCCGCTTTCGCGCTCGGCGCCATGCTCGGCGGTTTTGCCGGCGTTTTCTTTGCCGCCCGCCAGGGCTTCATTTCGCCCGAATCGTTCACATTCAACGAGTCGGCGATCATCCTCGCGATCGTCGTGCTGGGCGGCATGGGCAGCCAGCTCGGCGTCGTCCTCGCCTCGCTGGTGCTGGTCCTGCTGCCCGAGCTCGGGCGCGACTTCGCCGAATACCGGATGCTGATCTTCGGCGCGGCGATGATCCTGATCATGGTCTGGAAGCCCGGCGGCATCCTCTCGCATCGCGAACCGACGCTGCGCTACTCGGCTGCGGGGGCAGGGCGATGAGCCCGGCTCCCTTGCTCAGTGTCGAGCGCCTGAGCATGCGCTTCGGCGGTCTGCTGGCAATCGACGACCTCTCGCTCGACGTCGCCGCGCGCCGGATCACCGGCGTCATCGGCCCGAACGGAGCGGGCAAGACGACCTTCTTCAACTGCCTTACCGGCTTCTACAAGCCGACCGTCGGCAGCATCCGTCTCAATCATCCGCAGCGCGGCGTCATGCGCCTCGAAGAACTGGCCAGCCACCAGGTGGCGCGGACTGCGCAGGTGGTGCGCACCTTCCAGAACATCCGCCTGTTCCCGAAAATGACCGTGCTCGAAAATCTGATCGTCGCGCAGCACAACATGCTGCAGCGGGCGTCGCGCTTCTCCCTGGCGGGCCTGTTCGGCCTGCCCGGCTACCGCCGCGCCGAGCAGGCGGCGATCGACAAGGCGGTCGGCTGGTTGAAACACCTCAATCTGATCGAGCAGGCCGATTCGGCCGCCGGCGACCTGCCCTACGGCATGCAGCGGCGTATCGAGATCGCCCGTGCGTTGTGCATCGATCCGCTGCTGCTCTGCCTCGACGAGCCCGCGGCCGGCCTCAATCCGCGCGAATCGGCCGAGCTCAACGAACTGCTCAGGCACCTGGCGCGCGATGAAGGCATCGCCATCCTGCTGATCGAACACGACATGAGCGTCGTCATGAACGTCTCGGATCACATCTGCGTGCTCAACTACGGGCGCAAGATCGCCGAAGGCACGCCACTGCAAGTCCAGCGCGATCCGAACGTGATCAAGGCCTACCTCGGAGAAGAGGACGCAGACGAACAACTGCAGGCGGAGGCGGCCCGATGATGCTGCGACTTTCGGGCGTGCACGCCCACTACGGACATATCCACGCGCTGCACGGCGTCGACCTCGAGGTGCAGGTCGGCGAGGTGGTCACCCTGATCGGTGCCAACGGCGCAGGCAAGTCGACGCTGATGATGGGCGTTTTCGGTCAGCCGCGCGCTTCCTCCGGGCGCATCGTCTTCGACGGCGAAGACATCACCCAGCTGCCGACGCACGAGATCGCGCGCCGCGGCATCGCGCTGGTTCCCGAGGGGCGGCGCATCTTCGCCCGCATGAGCGTGCTCGAGAATCTGCAGATGGGCGCCGTGCTCGGCGAGGCGATGAACTTCGAGGTCGACCTCAAGCGCATGTACACGCTGTTTCCGATTCTCGAGGAGCGTTGCCAGCAACGCGCCGGCACCCTCTCCGGCGGCGAGCAGCAGATGCTGGCGATTGCGCGCGCGTTGATGAGCCGGCCGCAACTGCTGCTGCTCGACGAGCCCTCGCTTGGCCTCGCACCGCTGTACATCAAGAAGATCTTCCAGATCATCCGCGAACTCAACCGCGAGCACGGCATGACCATCCTGCTCGTCGAACAGAACGCACACCACGCGCTGCGCGTCGCGCACCGCGGCTACGTCCTGCAGCATGGCCAGATCGTCCTCTCGGGCAGTGGCCGCGAACTGCTCGCCAACTCCGAGGTGCACGCCGCGTACCTCGAAGGCGGTCACGCCGCGACGGCTGCCTGATCCGTGGACGGGGGCAAGACGCCGCCACGCTGGCTACCTTTCCTCGTTCTCGCCATCGGCCTGTTGGCGATTTCGTTTGGCGCCATCCTGGCGCGCATGGCACAGGCCCATGGCTTGCCCTCGCTGGCCATCGCGACGCTGCGCCTCGGCCTGGCGGCGCTGCTGGTCACGCCGCTTGCGCTCTGGCAGTCGGCGCGCACGCTGCGCGCGCTGAGCGGGCGGCAGGGGCTGCTCACCGGCGGTGCCGGCTTCTTCCTGGCGCTGCACTTCGCCACCTGGATCACTTCGCTCGAATACACCTCGGTGGCCAGCAGCACGGCGCTGGTGACGACCAACCTGCTGTGGATCGGCGTCGCTTCCTACTTCCTGTTCGGCGATCGGCCAAGCCGCCTGATGCTGGTCGGCATCTTCCTCTCGCTTTCGGGCAGCGCGCTGATCTTCTGGAGTGACAACCAGACGAGCGCGCCGGGGCGCAACCCGCTGCTCGGCAACTTTCTGGCGGTTGCCGGCAGCTGGTGTTTTTCGGCGTACCTGCTGATCGGGCGCCGCCTGCGCGCCAGTCTGCCGTTGCCGGCCTACGTCTGGCTGGCCTATGGCAGCGCAGCGATCTTTCTGCTGCTCGCCTGCCAGGGCAGCGGCACGCCGCTCGTCGGTTATGCGCCGGCCGCCTATCTCGTCGCGCTCGGTCTCGCGCTCGGACCGCAGCTGCTCGGACATACCTCGTACAACTGGTCGCTGCGGCACGTCTCGCCCACCTTCATCGCGGTGGTAACACTCGGCGAACCCGTGGGAAGCGCGCTGCTGGCGTGGATCTTCTTCGGAGAATCGTTTGCGCCGGTGCAGGCGGTCGGTTTCGTGTTGCTGCTCGCGGGGATTTATCTGGCGGCGAAGGGGGAGGGCCGATAAGCCGGCACGCCCTTTCGGTCAATTTGTCTGGTCGTGGGAAGAAGGAGCCGTGACATGGCCAAACGGCGCCGACCGGGTCCACTGCCGATCTGTGAGAAAATCTCCCGCGCGGAAGAAAGGTCACGCTTCTTCCTCTTGTGATTGCGTCACGCTCGTCTCCAGCCATCGCTCCTGTCCTTTGGTTCATCGATGCACCGACAAGGTCATCCTGCCGAAGCGAAGCGGCGGTTACCCCAATGGGCTGATGGCCGCCCCGCTTTGCAGCAGAACATGGATTCCATCTATCGAGATCTCGAAAGGAAACAATGATGTACAAGTCAAGGAACGGGCTCGGCAAGTGGGCGCTCTCCGCCATGCTGGTCGTGTCCCTCGTCGCGGGTTGCGGCAAGAAGGATGACGCGATCAGCCAAGCGGCCAAACAGGATGCTGCCAAGGGCATTCCCGCGCCGGGTATCGCCGAGGTCAAGGCGATCGCCGAAGAAGGCTTCATCTACGGCCTGCCAGTCGTCATGAACTATGCCGTCATGTACGAGTACGTGATCGACAGGAACTCCGGTCAATGGAAGATGCCGTTCAACACGCTACACAACGAGCACCGTGTGTACACCTACCAGGACACTGCGGTCATCACGCCCAACAGCGACACGCCCTACTCGATGCTGTGGATGGACCTGCGTGCCGAGCCAATGGTGATATCGGTGCCGTCGGTCGACAAGAAGCGCTATTACTCGGTGATGCTGAATGATGGCAACACCTTCAACTACGGCTACATCGGCAGCCGCGCCACCGGCAGCGATGCCGGCGACTACCTGATCGTCGGTCCCGGCTGGCAGGGCGAGACGCCGGCCGGCATCAAGAAGGTTCTCCGGTCGTCGACCGAATTCTCGGCCGCGATCTTCCGCACCCAACTCTTCGACGCCAAGGACATGCCCAACGTCGAGCAGGTGCAGGCCGGCTACAAGGCGCAGCCGCTGTCGGCGTACCTCAAGCAGCCGCCACCGCCCGCGGCGCCGACTCCGGATTGGCCGACGCTGGGCAAGGACGCCGTCAAGCCGCGCAACGACCTGGTCGATGCGATCGACAAGCTCGAGAACAAGATTTTCGTCACCACCGAGTTCTTCGACTACCTCGACTTTGCGCTGCAGTTCGCACCGGCCGGACCGGAGGAGCACGCGATTCGCGCCCGGCTCGCGACCATCGGCATCGGCCCCGGCAAGAAATTCGCCTTCAAGGACCTCTCGGCCGAACACAAGGCGGCGATCCTGCTCGGCCTGATGGAAGGCAGCAGGAAGGTCGACGAGGCAGTGGCGGCAATGGGCAAATCGATCAACGGCTGGCGCGTCGCCTCGGCCTTCGGCGACCGCGCCTTCTACAACGGCAACTGGCTGCTGCGCGCGGCGGCCGCCCGCGCCGGCATCTACGGCAACGACGCCGTCGAGGCAATGTACCCGATGACCAAGAAGCTGGCCGATGGCACCGAACTCGACGGCGCCAGGCACAAGTACACGCTGACCTTCGCCAAGGACCAGTATCCGCCGGTCAACGCCTTCTGGTCGGTGACGATGTACGACGGCAAGACCCAGCTGCTGATCAAGAACCCGATCGACCGCTATCTGATCAACTCGCCGATGCTGCCGTCGATGAAGAAGAACAAGGACGGCTCGGTGACGATCTACATCCAGAAGGATTCGCCGGGTAAGGACAAGGAGTCGAACTGGCTGCCGGCGCCGGACGGCCCGATCTACCTGGCGATGCGGCTCTACTGGCCGAAGACCGAGCCGCCGTCGATCCTGCCGCCCGGGGAAGGCACCTGGCAGCCGCCCGCGCTGGTCGAGGTGCAGTGACGGGTTCCGGTGGCGGTGGTGGGGTCTGCCGCCGCTACCGGCGTCGGGGGGAGGGGAGGCTGCCGCGGCGTCCATTATCCAAGCGGCTGGCAGCGCCTGTCATGCCAGCGCGTCGAGCGGACTGCGAACGCCTCGACCGCCGCGATGGAGCACGTGCGTGTAGATCATCGTCGTCGCCACGTCGGCGTGGCCGAGCAGCTCCTGAACGGTGCGAATGTCATAGCCGCTTTCGAGCAGACAAGTGGCAAACGAATGGCGCAGGGTGTGCGGAGTGGCAGGCTTGCTGATGGCAGCCTGGTGTAGCGCGTTGCGCATTGCACGCTGAATGCTCTGGGCTTCGACGTGGTGTCGGCGTACCGCTCCGGAGCGTGGGTCGACCGATCGCCTGGCGGCGACGAAGACATACTGCCACGCCCATTCGCGTGCGGCATTCGGATACTTCCTCGCCAGCGCCCACGGCAGGTACACTTCGCCGTAACCTGCAGCAAGGTCCTCGTCGTGCAGCGCCTTCACCCTTGCCAGATGACTTTTCAGCGGGGCGGTGAGCGTGTTGGGCAACATCGTCACCCGGTCCTTAAAACCTTTCCCTTCGCGCACGAGGATCTCGCCGCGCGCAAAGTCGACATCCTTCACCCGCAAACGCAGACACTCCATGATGCGCATGCCGGTGCCGTAGAGCAGCCGCAGGATCAGGCCGGCGGTGCCCTCGATGAGCACCAGCAGGCGCTGGACTTCTTCAGGCGTGAGAACGACCGGCAAGCGTTTCGAAGCCTTCGCCGATTCAACGTCATCCAGCCACGGCAACTCGGTTACCAGTACCTCCTTGTAGAGGAAGAGCAAGGCGCTCTTCGCCTGGTTCTGAGTCGATGCCGAAACACGCCCCGCGACGGCAAGGTGAGTGAGAAACGCCTCGACCTCGTGCGCCCCCATTTCACGCGGGTGCCGCTTGTTGTGAAAGAGGATGAAACGTCGCACCCAGCCGCAATAGGCCTGCTCCGTGCGTAGACTATAATGCTTCAGCCGGATGCGGTCGCTGAGCTGATCGAGCAGGCGCCGGGGTGGTGGCGGAGCCGGGAGGGCATTGACGCAATTGCCGGAAATTTTAGTGGACGAGTCCATGGCGCACCTCACTGTTTTGTCCGAGACTTTTCCGATGGCTGTACATCCATACAGTATAATGACGCAAAGCTTTGCGTCAAGTAGGAT
>NZ_JAMTDV010000016.1 GCF_023806565.1 Accumulibacter sp.
CGGATTGCAAATCCGTGTAGGTGGGTTCGACTCCCGCTCGCGCCTCCAAAAAAGTCTACTGATAATCAGTTGGTTGCAATCTCTTCGATCGGATCACTGGGCTTCTTTGACGGTTTCTTCCGGCCAGAATCTGGTTCATGCTACCTCTGGTTGGTAGCAGCGCTACCCAAGAACGAATCGTGCAGGGCGTGTAGGCGAGTGGAATCGCTCTGATGGCGTCCAATCAAAGACCTGGGGAACGGTTTCAACCGCGCGTAAAGCACAAGCTGCTCCCTCGATCTGTCTTCTTCCCCTTCGACACCGAGGACGAGGCGCGACGCTACGGTAGCCAGCTCGAAGAACTCCTCAAACAATCGATCGTTCCTCAGCAGTTGCTGGCCAAGCCGGAGAGTGCCGACGATCAGATACAGGGCTGCCTGAAAAACCGCATCGGAACCGTACACCGGCAACAATACTTTAGCATCACGATTTCCCTTCATGGACGACACTTTCAGTAACAGCTTGCGTGCTTCGTCCAGCAAGAGGACCGTCGAGGCGATTGCTGCCGCCAGTCACCAGTCTTCGAGAGTCAGATCGACGGTATCGAATATCGCCTGTGCCGGCCTCCGATGCACGGCTACGACTTGCAGGGCAATTACGGCGATAAGCGCCAGCCACAGTTTGCCGTTGCGGAAGAAATGCTCGTTGAAGGCGCTGCCGTGTTCGGCACGGGCGTTGAAGGTGTTGAAGAACTGAAACAGAACAAACGTGGTGAAAGCCAAGGTCATCGCCTTTGCTTGGTAGCCGGACCGGATCGCCCAGGCATAGGCACCCAGTGTACCCACCGCCTCTGGCTCAGCCCATCAAGTTCACAGCCTTCGTGTGTCTCGCCCTCAAGCCCGAGTTCGCGGGCGATCGCCGCAGCCGTGACGCGGTGGTCGCCGGTGATCATCTTCGCCTGGATACCGCCGGCGCGGCAGGTGGCAATGGCCTCGCGCACCTCGGCGTGCGGCGGATCGATGATTCCGACCAGGGCATGCAGGGTCAGGTCATGCAACCATGGCAGCAGGTCAGCGGACGGATCGAATGATTCGGCAGGAATCACGCGCCCGGCGAGAGCCAGCACGCGCCCGGCGAGAGCCAGCACGCGCAGTGCCTGCCCTGCCAACGCACCATTTTCGCTTTCGTAGGCCGCACGAGTCGCGTCGTCGAGTTCGAACGCGGTGTCACCGACAAGATGGCTGGACGAGCGCTCAAGCAGCACGTCCGGCGCCCCTTTGACACAGACCCGTACGCGGTCGCCGTCGTGGTGGAAGGTCGCCATGAACTTGGTGGCCGAGTCGAACGGAATTGCCATGATGCGAAGCAGTTGTTCGAGTGCAGCGTCGGCATCGAGTCCCGTCTCGCCGCCAAGGCGAGCAAGGCACCGTCCGTGGGATCGCCGTCATTGCCGTCTGCACGATAGGGTCGCCACGCATCAGGCAAAGACAAACATCAGGGCAACGACAGCACATGCAGTCGAGGCCAGCCGCTTGCCGAGACTGTCGAGTTTCCGTTGCAGCGGTGTCTCGCTTTCGGCCGTTTCGGCCAGCAGACCGGCCAGCCTGCCCATCTCGGTATGCATGCTGGTCGTGACGATGGCCTCCAGCCTGCCGCGCGTGATCACCGTATTCATGAACACCATGTTGTGCCGTTCCGCCAGCACCGACTTTTCGTCGATGAGATCGGGATGTTTGACGACGGCGTGCGATTCGCCGGTCAGTGCCGCTTCGGCAACCTCGACGCTGTGCGCCGACAGCACGCGTGCGTCGGCGGGAATGCGGTCACCGGCTTCGAGCAACAGGATGTCGCCTGGTACCAGTTCGACGGCATCGATCAGGCGCACCTCGCCATCACGCCGAACCCGTGCCGTCGGGGCCAGCATGTTTTTCAAGGTGGCCAGAGCGGCTTCGGCCCGATGCTCCTGGAAGAACCCCAGGTTCGCGTTGAGCAGCACGACGATGGCAATCACAACGGCGTCCTTGAGTTCGCCAATCATTCCCGCCGGCAAGGCGGCACCGAGCAGGATGATCACCAGCAGGCTCTTGAACTGATCCAGGAACCTGAGCCAGACGGGCCGAACAGCTTGTTCGGCGAGGCGGTTGAGGCCATGGGCGGCAACGCGTCGTACCGCTTCCGGGGTGGCCAAACCTTGCGTGGCATCGGAGGCCAGCCGGCCGGTAACCTCCTGGGTTGAGAGAAGATGCCAAGCGGTGGCAGGGTTGGATTTCATTGATGCCACCATTGGGTTCCGGATTTGAGCGTGAGTCCGACAATGTCATGGCAGAGGGCAGCAGCGGCGCGTCCCGGTGGCGCGCGCTCGGGCTGTCGGTGCTGGTCTCTCGGCGTTCAATCACTACTGTTTGCGAAGCCAAGCAATTGCAGCAGGCTGGTGAAAAGGTTGAAGATCGAGACGAACAGCGCCACGGTGGCCAGAACGTAATTGGTTTCCCCGCCCCGGATGATGTTGCTTGTTTCGTAGAGGATGAGTCCGGACATCAGCAGCACGAAGGCAGCAGAAACGGTGAGTGCCAGCGCCGGGATTGCGAAGAAGATCGCCGCCAGGCTGGCGAGGAAGGCAACGAGAATACCGATCATGAGGAAGCCGCCCATGAAGCTGAAGTCCTTCCTCGTGGTCAGTGCATAGGCGGATAGACCGACGAAGATCGCCGCAGTGGCACCCATCGCCTGCATGACAATCTCTCCGCCGTTCGGCAACCCAAGATAGCGGCTGATGATCGGCCCCAGGGTGTAGCCCATGAAGCCGGTCAGCACGAAGACAAGGGCAACGCTCCAGCCGCTGTCTTGCAGTTTGTGGATGCCAAACAGCAGGCCGAAGTAGCCGACCAGCGTCAGGAGAATGCCGGGATGCGGCAATTTGAGTGCCGCCGATACGCCGGTGGCGCAGGCGGCGAAGACCAGCGTCAGAGAAAGCAAGAGATAGGTGTTGCGGATTACCTTGTTGGTGGAAAGAACGGATTCGACTGCGCCGTGCGGGAGGGCAATAGCTCGAACGTCCGGGTGGTTTTGGTTCATGTCAGTCTCCTTTCGGGGTAAGAAGCAAAAGTCAGCGCCGGAAAGTCGGCATCTGCGGTGGTGTCGTTCGTGAAACCATCTTCAGGCACGCATCAGCGCCATGATTTGGCTGGCATCGAGCGTCGTTGCCTTCTGTTGAATTTGCGGCAGGTACTGCGCCTGTAATTGCTTGGCCGGGCCGAGCAGATCCCGGAAGGTCTCGCGCAGGAGTGCCGTACTCATCGTCCGTCCGCCGGCGTAGTAGCGCCCGGCGACCTGGCCGAGCGCATAGGTAGTGGCGAAGGAGAAACCCATCCCGGTGGCCACGGCGCCGGCCGTGCCGGCGCTCTTGCCGGCTGCCTTTCCAAGCAGTCCGCCCAGCAACCTGCGGCCGAACTGCTCCAGATATTGCGATGTCAGTCCAACCCCGGCGGCGGCGATGAATTCCTTGATAGTCCCCTGATCGAGTTCCACACCGTGTGCCTTGCCGATGCCATGGACCAGTTTGATCTGGAGCGGGATGATCGCCAGCGAGGCCCAGGACTGCGGCAGCAACTCCAGCGCGCCGGCCAGCAGCGCGTGATTGAGGATGGATTTGTCCAGTTCGGCTTTGACGACGATCGAGGAAGCACTTGGTGCGGGCGCAGGCAAACGCTGCGATGAAGCATGTTCAGTCTGGTCGACCAGCGCGTCGATTGCGCCCTCGACCAGAGCGGTCGCGGTCGTCGGCAGGTCAAGAAGGCATTTCAGTTCGTCAAGAAATCGACGCTCACCGTCGGCGAGTCGCCCGTCCGCTTCGCAGACGCACAGGGCAATTTCGTAGGCGAACTGGCGCTGGCCAGTGTCCTCCAGCATCGCCCCGACGTCGACCAGCGGCAGTCGCTTGAGCAGAACGTCTTGATGGAGGCGAGAAAGGTCGACGGCGCCGCCTTCGTCCGTCAGATTTTCGGCGACACGTCGAATTTCCGCGCGCTCTCGTTCGTCCTTTGCGCCATCAGCGAAAGCGGCATGAATGGCAACGGCGAGAATGGCTTGTTGTTCCTGAGTGGTCATGTTTGTCCCTGAAAGCCGGGTCATGGCAGGGCGGCGACTATCGTCACTCTGACCCGGCCTTGCGGTAGGTGGGTAGTTTCAAAGTGCACGCGATCGTCGCCCTTGCCGTATTCGTGTACCTCGGCTTCGGGGGTGGCCGACATCACGCTTTGCGCGTAGCCCTGTGCGGCGAAGCCCTTGGCGTAATGGTCGAGCACAGCGGCGAAGTCGGCACGACCCTCGTAGCGAACCGTGATCTCGCTGCCATTGCGGTTCCAGTGCGAGCGCGTCAGCCCGAAAAAGGGCGTCACCGGGCCAATGTCCGTTCCCGAGACGTCGCGCGGCGGCGGTTCTGGCCTGACTGCTGGCAACCACTCGCCGAGTATTTGGCGTGCGCCCGGAACGGCCTGTTCCACCTGCGATGTGACGAAGCGCACCGCATCCGGTGTGCCCTCGGCAAGCGTCTTCCCGTGGCCCCACAGCCAACCGACTGCAGCAAACGCAGTCGAGTCGTAACGATTGCTGTGCCGCATGGCAAACTGGTGGCGACGTGCTATGCGGCGGTCCAGGGCACGTCCAGCACGCTCGGCAGCCCGGTCGATGGCGACGTAGAGATCAGCCTGGGTGTCGTCGATGGCAATGGCGGATGCGCCCTTTATCCGGATTTCGATCCCGCAGCACTTATCTACGCCTCCCCGTGGACCATTGACGTCGGACAGTCGCACCACGATGCGGGAGACGACCTCGCGGCCGTGTTTCAGGGCATGCGCCAGCCGCTTGGCGACGTGGTCACGCAAGCCTTCGGTCAGGTCAAGGTCGTCGGCATGGATTTGAATTTGCATTTGATTCCCCGTTCAGCAACAGTGACTTGAATTATGGGGATCCACATCGTTCGATACAAACAGATAATAATTGGCGATATATTCGAAAAAAACCGACAAAGGAACGGCGCCATGCTGAATTACAAACATCTGCATTACTTCGTCAGCGTTGCGCGCGAAGGCGGCGTCATCCGTGCATCCGAGCGCCTGCATTTGGCACCGCAGACCCTCTCTGGCCAGATCTTGCAGTTCGAGGAACGGCTTGGCGTTGCCCTGTTCAACCGTAGCGGGCGCCGGATGGAACTCACGCCGGCAGGGAGACTGGCGTTGTCCTACGCCGAAGAAATTTTCCAGACCGGCGCGGAACTGGAGGACATCCTGCGTCATGGCGGCGAGGAGCGCTTCGTCACGTTTCGCGTCGGCATCGCCGACGTGGTGCCCAAGTTCATCGCTTACCGACTGTTGGCGCCGGTTCTGCAAATGCCCGAGACAGTGCGCCTGATCTGTCAGGAGGACCGACTGGAACGGCTGCTGGCCGAGATGGCGATACATCGCCTCGACATGGTCCTGGCCGACCGCCCTATGCCGCCCACCACCGATATCAAGGGCTACAGCCACCCGCTGGGCGAATCGGGGGTCGCCTTCCTGGCAACCCCAGCGCTTGCCAGGAAGCTGAAAGGCCCGTTCCCTGAAAGTCTGCAAGCCGAGCCGCTGTTGTTGCCCGGCAAGGACAGCTCGTTGCACGGTGCGCTGCCGCGCTGGCTGGATCGGCAAGGCATCCGGATGCGAATCGTCGGCGAATTCGACGATAGTGCGCTGATGAAGGCGTTCGGGGAGGGCGGAGCCGGCTTGTTTCCCGTCGCGATCGCGAGCTTGCAAGACGTTGTGGCACACTACCAGGTCGAGCAAGTCGGCGCGACCGACGAAATCCGCGAACGCTTCTTCCTGATTTCTCCAGAGCGGCGTTTGACTCACCCCGCAGCGCGCGCCGTCAGCGAACATGCCCAGGCGGGCTTGTTCGCTGGGGCCGGCTGATCTGGGACGTCAGAATCACCAACGCAAGGCATCCCGACTGTTCGGACTTCACCCCGGGGGACTCCAAGCAGATCGGCTTTTCGCGTTGCCCTCGGCGAGTCCATCGCCGAGGTGGCGGCGAGCGTGCGCGTCCCTGATGCTTCGGCGATCGGGCCGAAGGTGCAAAGCACCGTTCAACAGCGCATCGAAAGT
>NZ_JAMTDV010000017.1 GCF_023806565.1 Accumulibacter sp.
GCATACCCTGCGGCCTTCGGGATAGGCAAGAACGCCGCGGAGTTACCGGTTACCATGCAGGCGAGTTACAGAAGATGGCACATCACATTTCGCTGCAGCGGGCGCGCTGACTGTTGGTGGTCTGCTCATCAGCGATGGCTGCGGCGTCCATCGCGCTTGGGAAAACCGCCTGCGCTGCTGGCCGCACCTGCTGCACCAACTGAGGAGGCTGGCCGCCATCTTCCGGCATCGCGGCGATCGGCCCGGTCTCGACGAAGACGCGTCCTGGGTGGACGAAGCGGGCGCCGCCGGGGATGGCCTGCGGCGTGACGGCGGATCAGCCGGGCGAGCTGGCGTTGCGCAGGGAGATCTGCTCGTTCATCGTCCAGAAGTCGTACAGGACGCCGACCAGGAAAAGCCCGCCGGTAAGCAGGTAGAGGATGCCGGTCGGCCATTTGCCTTGATACATCCGGTGTACGCCGAAGATGCCGAGGAAGGCCAGCAGCAGCCAGGCGATGTTGTAGTCGATGGCGCCGGAACGGAAGCGCAGGTCAGCGTCGCGGTCCATGCCCGGAATCAGGAAGAGGTCGATCAGCCAGCCAATGCCCAGCAGGCCAAGCGTGAAGAACCAGATTGTCCCGGTCACCGGCTTGCCGTAGTAGAAGCGGTGCGCGCCGAGAAAGCCGAAAAGCCAGAGCAGGTAGCCGATGACCTTGCTGTGATTGTCCTGTGGCTGCATGTGCGTTACTCCGTATCGTCAGTTTGCCTTGCCGGGTGGATCGCCCTCGGTCCGTCTGAATTCATCCGCTCATCGCGGGTGCCGGTGATCCGGCGGCGAGCAAGTATGGAAGGGATTGGCGATTTCTGCAAAGCCATGACTTGCCTTCCTGTCGTCTGTACAAGAATACAGTCTATCGTCCTCGCGGAAGACGCGATGAAACTCGCCCCAGGTCAGCAGGAAGTTCTCGACTTCATGTGGAACACCGTCGAGATGCTCGGCGCGCCGCCGACGCGGAGGCAGATCGCCGGCGCCTTCGGTCTTGCCTCGCCGAAGGCGGCGGAAGACCACCTCAAGGCGCTCGCCGGGAAGGTGCGCCATGGCGTCTCCGGGCTTGAGCAGGGCCAGATCGGGCTGCGGCAAGGCACCCGCTGCCTGATGATTCTCGGGCTTGCCGTGGCCTTCCGGGTCGCGGCCTAAGCCAGCCTTAAGGAAGGCGCTCTAGAGTTGCTTCCGTCGCCGCTTTCCTGCCGGGCACTTTCAGGCGGCAGCCAGGTGCGACTCTTTTTCCCACTCGTTTCGAAGGATCGATCGAATGAACAAATCTGCCCTCCTGACCGCGACTTTTCTCCTCGTTGCCAGTAGCCTGGCCAACCCCACTTTCGCTGCCACCGCAGGCACTGCTCCCGCGCAGGGGATCAGCAAGGAGCGAGCGGTCGAGATGGCCTTGCAGGCACACCCGGGAAAGGTGACCAAGGCCTACCAGGACACCAGGAAGGGCAAGAAGACCTGGGAAGTCCAGATCAACGGCAGCGATGGCAAGAAGTGGGAAGTGCATTACGAGATCAGCAGTGGCGCGCTGGTATCCGATGAAGCCCGCTAAACCGGCGCGCGTCGCCCCTTCCTTCCGCTCGATACCCAAGCCATGAAAACTACCGATTCGCAGGAAGTTCCCGTCTGGGATCCGCTGCTCCGCATGTTCCACTGGATGCTGCTGTTGGGCTTCTCGACCGCGTATCTTTCGCAGGGAGAGCTGTTCGAGGGTCTGCAGGAGCGGCTCGATGGCGAGTTGCTGCAACTCGTGCATGTCTGGGCAGGTTACATAATTGCCGGCCTGCTGCTGTTTCGACTGCTGTGGGGCTTCGTCGGGCCGATCCATGCCCGCTTCAGCGACTTCGTGCGTCGGCCCGGTGAAGTCCTGGTGTATTTGCGCGACGTGCTGACGCTGCGTGCTCGGCGTTACCTTGGGCACAATCCGGCCGGCGGCGCGATGATCGTCACCCTGCTGCTGAGTCTGACGGTGGCGATCGTCAGCGGCCTGGCGCTGTACGCCGCCGATCAGGGCCTCGGCCCCCTGGCCGCATTGCTTGCCGAGAGCAGCGATACGACCGTCCACAGGATCAAGGAAGCGCACGAACTGGCGGCCGACGGCACGCTGCTGCTCGTTTTCGGGCATCTGATCGGGGTCGTCTGGGAGAGCCTGCTGCACCGCGAAAATCTCGTCCGCGCCATGATCACCGGGCGCAAGCGCGCCTGAGGCGCGGATGCCGGGTGGCGCCGATTCTGTGCGCCGGCCCGGAGCGCGATCTGCGGGCTGGCTTCGGCCCCGGCGTGCGCTCCAGGCTTGGCGATCCCGGTGGCGGCGCGCAGGCGGCGTCTGCTGCCACCTTCTTGCCTCGCCCGGCGCAAGCTCGGTGGCAAGACTCTGCGGCCGACGATTGACTTCGCCGGCCGCTTGCGCGGATACTCCCCGAGGCATCGACGACCGCCGGGCGGTGGCCGCGGGTCGTCGGCGGAAGACTGGCTTTCTACTCACCCACGGAACGAAATCGGGATTCGAAGATGACGATACTCAAGGATTTTCAGGAACTGGTCGTGTCGCCGCGGCCCGGACAGGCGGCCACGGTGCACGCGATGCGTGTCGGCACCGTGCAGTGCCTCGGCGCGCACGGTCTGCACCGGATGGCGTACAGCGAATGGGGCGACCCGGCGAATCCGCGCGTCCTGATCTGCGTCCATGGCCTGACGCGCAACGGGCGCGACTTCGACGTACTGGCCAATGCGCTGGCCAGCGATTACCGCGTCGTCTGTCCCGATGTCGTCGGGCGGGGCTGCAGCGATCGCCTGCCGTTCCCCGACGACTATGCGCTGCCCACCTACGCCAACGACGTCATGACACTGATCGCCCGGCTGGGAGTCGAATCGGTGCATTGGCTGGGGACCTCGATGGGCGGTCTGATCGGCATGTTCCTCGCGAGCCTGCCGGGCTCGCCGATCAGTCGCCTGGTGCTCAACGACGTCGGCCCGACGATCGCCGTCGATGCCCTGCAGCGGATCGGCGAATACCTCGGCAAGGCGCCCGATTTCAGCGATCTCGCCGAGGCCGAAGCCTACGTCCGGGTGGTCTGCGCGCCGTTCGGTGCGCTCACCGACGCGCAGTGGCGCTACATGACCGTCGTCGGCACGCGCGCCAAGCCCGAGGGCGGCTACGAAATGAACTACGACCGCGCGATCGCCCAGCCCTACCAGAAAGCCTATCTCGACGCCAAGGAGATCATTCTCTGGCCGATGTACGACGCGATCCGCTGCCCGACGATGGTGTTGCGCGGCGCTCAGTCGGATGTCCTGGCACACGAAACCGCGCTCGAAATGAGCGCTCGCGGGCCCGGTGCAAAGCTCGTCGAAGTGCCGGGGGTAGGGCATGCCCCGATGCTCCTCGAAGAGTCGCAGGTGCGCATCGTCCAGGACTTCCTGCTCGCCGGCTGAGAGGGCGCCCGCAGCGTCGCCGCGCCTGTGCGATGAATCTTGCCCATCTGCTCGCGCGCACGGCCAGGGTCTTCCCGGAGCGGGCGGCCTTGGCGTCCGGCGATCGTGAACTGTGCTCGTACCGCGAACTGGCCGAACGTGCAGCAGCGATCGCGGGAGGTCTGCGGCAATTGCTGCAACTGCAGACCGGCGACCGGGTTGCGCTGTGGCTGGGCAATTGCCCGCAATACCTCGAACTGCTTTACGGCATCTGGCACGCCGGTCTGGTTGCGGTGCCGATCAACCACAAGCTGCATCCGCGCGAAGTCGCTTTCATCGTCGAGGACTCGGCGGCATCGGTCTTGTTCGTCGACGGCGATCGCACGGCCGGGCTCGCCGAGTCGGTCGAAGGCGCGCGAAGTGTGCGCGTCGTGCCGCTGGCGGGGGCCGACTATCCCCGGATCGTCGATCATTCCGCGCTCGATCTGGTGCCGCGGGCGCCGGACGATCTTGCCTGGCTGTTCTACACCTCGGGAACTACCGGGCGGCCGAAGGGGGTGATGCTGTCGCAGCGCAACCTGCTGGCGATGACGCTAGCGTACTTCCCCGACGTGGACCAGGCGGACGCCGCCGACAGCATTCTCTACGCGGCGCCGATGTCGCACGGTGCCGGCATGTACAATTTCGCGCATGTCCTGGTCGGCGCACGCCATGTCGTTCCCGCTTCGGGAGGCTTCGACGCACAGGAAATCCTTGTTCTGGCACAATGTTTCGGACGTATCTCGCTGTTCGCGGCACCGACGATGGTGCGCCGGCTGGTCGAATACGTCGCCGACAACGGCGCGGACTGCAGCGGAATCAGGACGATCGTCTACGGCGGTGGGCCGATGTATCGCGAAGACATCCGGCGCGCGCGGGAAGTGCTCGGCGATCGGCTGGTGCAGATCTACGGTCAGGGGGAGAGTCCGATGACGATCACTGCGCTGTCCCGCGGGCACCACGCGGATCGCAGCCATCCGCGCCATCGCGAGCGCCTCGCGTCGGTTGGTGTGGCGCACAGCGTGGTCGAAGTGATCGTTGCCGATGCCGACGGCCGGCCGCTGCCGGCGGGTGTCCCCGGCGAGGTGCTGGTACGCGGCGAGACAGTCATGCAGGGTTACTGGCGCAACCCGGAAGCGACGGCGGAGACCCTGCGCGACGGCTGGCTGCATACCGGCGACATCGGCAGCCTCGACGCCGATGGTTTTCTGACGCTGCGGGACCGCTCGAAGGACGTGATCATCAGCGGCGGCGCCAACATTTATCCACGCGAGGTCGAGGAGGTGCTGCTGCAGCATTCGGCGGTGGCCGAAGTGTCGGTGGTGGGGCGGCCGAATGCGGAGTGGGGCGAGGAGGTCGTCGCTTTCGTCGTCTGCCGCCCGGGGGAGCAACTGTCTCGCGAACACCTGGCAGCGCAACTCGACGCCCTGTGCCGTGCATCGATTGCGCGCTTCAAGCGACCCCGGGATTACCTGTTTCTCACCGCGTTGCCGAAGAACAACTACGGCAAGGTCCTGAAAACGGAGTTGCGGCGGCGGTGGCAATAGTCGGAAAGGAGGTGGCAATGGGTCGACGGGGCGGACGCCTGCAGGACAAGGTGGCGATCGTCACCGGCAGCGGTTCGGTCGGGCCGGGCTGGGGCAACGGCAAGGCGATGTCGGTGCTGTTCGCGCGCGAGGGGGCGCGGATCGTCGGTGTGGATATCGACGCCGATGCCGCCACGGCGACGCAGCAGATCATCGCCGACGAAGGCGGCAACGCCATCGTCGTGGTCGCCGACGTCACCCGCTCGGCCGACGTCGAGCGGCTGGTGGCGGCGGCACTCGAAGCCTACGGACGCATCGACATCCTGGTCAATAACGTCGGCATCGCGGTGGTCGGCGGTCCGGCCGAACTCGACGAGGCAGACTGGGATCGGGTGATGGCGACCAACATCCGCAGTGCCTACCTGACCTGCCATCACGTCCTGCCGGTGATGGTCCGCCAGCGATGCGGCGCGATCGTGAACAATGCATCGGTCGCGGTACTCGGCTGGGCCGGAGTGAACTACGGCGCCTACGCCGCCAGCAAGGGCGCGATGGTGGCGATGACGCGCACCATGGCCATCCGCCACGCCGCCGACGGTATTCGTGCCAACTGCGTCCTGCCTGGACTGATGAACACGCCGCTGGTGCACGCGGCGCTGACCCGCGTCTATGGCGAAGAGGGCGACATCGCGAATCTGATCCGCACCCGCGACGCGCAGTGTCCGCTGGGTCACATGGGCGACGCCTGGGATACCGCCTACGCGGCGCTCTACCTCGCTTCCGACGAAGCGAAGTACGTCACGGCCACGGAACTGTTGGTCGACGGCGGTCTTTCGGCCCGCTTTGCCTGACGGGTTCAGCCGTCAAGTACTCAAGTCCCGGGTGGCGACCGGCCTTGTGTGCAGCCACCGCGTGCACGTCGCGAAAAAGTCCCGCAGGGACATCGAGCAGGCACGGCAGCGTCGTTCCGTTCCGGACGCTGCCGTGGGTATTCCCGGTGGCGAAGGGGCAAGAAAGGCCGGGGAGCGCGAGGCTCCCCGGCCTTTCCCGAACCCGATCCCGACTGCGCTGGGTGGTGCTCGCCGACCGGCGCATTCCCTCGGCGCGAACTCCCGGTAGTTAGGCGGCGAAATTCTGTTCGGCGAAACGCCAGTTGACGAGGCTGTTGAGGAAGGTTTCGACGAACTTGGGCCGCAGGTTGCGGTAGTCGATGTAATAGGCGTGCTCCCAGACGTCGATGCACAGTAGCGCACGGTCACCGGTGGTCAGCGGGGTGCCGGCGGCGCCCATGTTGACGATGTCCACCGAAGCGTCGGCCTTCTTCACCAGCCAGGTCCAGCCCGAGCCAAAGTTGCCGACGGCGGAGGCCTGGAACGCCTTGGTGAATTCGGCGAAGGAACCCCACTTGGCATCGATCGCTGCCGCCAGGGCGCCGGCCGGTGCGCCGCCGCCGCTGGGGCTCAGGCAGTTCCAGAAGAAGGTGTGATTCCAGACCTGCGCAGAGTTGTTGTAGATGCCGCCGGCAGGGGCTTTCCTGACGATCGCCTCGAGGTCGAGAGCTTCGTATTCGGTTCCCTTGATCAGGTTGTTGAGATTGGTGACGTAGGCCTGATGATGCTTGCCATGGTGGTATTCGAGCGTTTCCTGCGACATGTGCGGCGCCAGTGCGTCGATGGCGAAGGGCAGTTGCGGCAACTTGTGTTCCATTAGTGTTCTCCGTAGGACTCGTGATGAGGCGAAATTGGGAGGAAGCGCGACGCTGCGTACGTATCGCGTGGCTGCGGGATTCTATTCGCGGCCTGTCGTGCTGGCAATGGCGTTGCCGGCAAGTGCGATGCCATGGTCGTCGGAAGCGGTGAGCACGTTCGCGTCGGCGCGCCCTCGCTCGAAGAAGACAGCGATTCTCTGCCCGGGTTCCAGCACCCTGCTGTCGCGAATGACCCGACTTCGCTGGTCGACGGCGATACTGTAGCCGCGCGACAGCACCGCCTGCGGGTTGAGGTGGGCAAGCGCCGCGGCCAAGCGGGCGAGTTCGGCGGTCCTCGCCTGCGCGGCGCCGCGCCAGGCACCGCGCAGCCGTGGCGCCAGCGCCTCGAGCTGGCGGGCGTGACGCGCCGGGTCCGGGCGGACCAGCAACAGGCGATAAGTGACGCTGTCCAGTTTCGCTCGTGCGTGGGCGCTGGCCCGCAGCAGACCGGCGGCGAGACGGCGTCGCAGTTGCTGCAGATTGTCCTGGTGGCGTGCGAAGTATTGCGCCGGCTGCTGCAGGCGGTGCGCCAGCCAGTCGAGTTGCTGGCCCCGCTGGTTCAGGTCGCGCTCGATCTGGCGGCGCAGGCTTTGCCCGGCGGCGCCAAGACGGGCAAGCAGAACGGCGCTTTCGGGTGCAGCCAGTTCGGCGGCTGCGGTCGGTGTCGGGGCCCGTCGATCCGCCGCGAAATCGGCAATCGTGAAGTCGGTCTCGTGACCAATGCCGCTGATGACCGGCAGTGGACAGGCGCGGATTGCACGCGCCACGGCTTCTTCGTTGAACGCCCAGAGGTCCTCGATGCTGCCGCCACCGCGACAGACGATCAGCAGCTCGCATTCGCCTCGTTCGCCAGCGCAGCGAATCGCTTCGGCGATGCGTGCGGCGGCGCCCTCCCCCTGCACGGGGGTCGGGTAGAGCACGATGGCGACGTGCGGCGCGCGGCGTCTCAGAGTGCTCAGCACGTCGCGCAGCGCGGCCGCCTGCAACGAGGTGACGATCCCGACGCAGCGCGGAAAGGCGGGCAGTGGGCGCTTGCCGGCCGCGTCGAACAATCCCTCGCTTTCCAGCCTTTCCTTGCGCCGCAGGAATTGCTCGTAGAGGTTGCCGACACCGGCCTGTCGCGCCGCTTCCACGTTCAACTGGAAATCGCCGCGTGCCTCGTAGAGCGTCACCAGCACGCGTGCTTCGATGTGCTGACCGTTTTCCAGTTTCCAGGCGAGCAACTGCGCACGGTTGCGGAACATCACGCAGCGTACCTGCGCGGAGCTGTCCTTGAGCGAGAAATAGACGTGTCCCGACGCGGCACGGCTCAGGTTGGACACTTCGCCGGCCACCCAGCACAGCGGAAACGCGGATTCGAGACAGTCGCGCGCCAGGCGATTGAGCAGGGAGACGGGGATTACGGGTACCGCCACGGGCAGGTCGGCGCTTTTCGGGGGAAGGTCTGACATGGCTGCATTCTACAAGGCTGCCTGGTGCTTGCGTCGCTGGTCGAGGCGGCGGCTGTCGGTGCTTCCTGGGCGACCATCGCCGGCTCCCCGCCCACTTTCCGGGCAGTGAAAAAATCTCTTGCGGAACCGCTAGTTGGTGATTTCGCCAACAGTTTGCCAGTTTGCTTATCCACAACTTCTGTGGAAACAGCGCCGTTTTCCCGTGCGGCCGATCCGGATGCCGGCACTTGCCGCAAACGCTGCTGCAGGCTAAAGTGCCCGTCTGTGCAAATCTCACGGAGGAAGGCGTGTTTTCCATCGTTCAGGCCGCTGGTTGGCCGATCTGGCCCTTGCTTCTGGCGTCGATCATCGCCGTTGCACTCATCATCGAACGCCTCGTCGCGCTGCGGCGCAGCAAGGTCGTTCCGCCCGGCCTGTTGCAGAGGGTGGTCAACGAGTACCGGCAAAACGGCGTGACGGTCGCCATGCTCGGCGATCTCGAAAGCCATTCGCCGCTCGGTCGGGTTCTCGGGGCCGGCTTGCGCAACGTCGGCAGTTCGCGCGAGATCATGAAGGAGGCGATCGAGGAAGCCGGCAGCGTGGTGTCGCACAATCTCGAACGCTACCTGACGACGCTCGGCACCATCGCTGCAATCAGTCCGCTGATGGGTCTGTTCGGCACGGTGGTGGGGATGATCGAGATTTTCGGGTCGCAGGCGCCGAGCGGCAGCAACCCGATCCAGCTTGCCCACGGTATTTCGGTGGCGCTGTACAACACCGGTTTCGGGCTGCTGATCGCCATACCGAGCATGATTTTCTGGCGACATTTCCGCGCCCTGGTCGATAGCTTCGTCATCGAAATGCAGCAGCAGGCGGTGCGTCTGGTCGAGGTCCTGCACGGTCAGCGCAAGTCCTGAGGGATGGGTGACTCATGAATTTTCGACGTGGGCGTTCCGGTGACGTGCCCGAGATCAACCTGATCCCGCTGATCGACGTCCTGCTGGTAATCATCATCTTCCTGATGCTGACCACCACCTATGCCAAATTCTCCGGCCTGGAGATCAATCTGCCGACCGCCGATGCCAACAAGCAGTCCGAGCCGCCGAACGAGATCAGCGTCGCGCTGACGGCGGCAGGTCAGGTACTGGTCAACAAGGTACCGCTCACGGTGGTCAATGTGCCGGCGATCGCCGAAGCCCTGCGGCGCGCGGCTGGCGACGGCAAGGAGCCGGTGATCGTGATCAACGCCGATGCCAAGGCGAACTACCAGAGTGTCGTCGACATCATGCAGGCGGCGCAGACGGCCGGATATCCGCGTATTTCCTTCGCCACCCAGTCGCCCCCCTGATGGCCCTTGCCGGCCTGGCGCAGCGGCTTGCCAGCCTTTGCTACGAGCGCCATCTGGCAGTTCCGCTGTGGCCGCTGTTGCCGCTGTCGTGGGCCTTCGGTGCGCTTGTCGCGCTGCGCCGCTGGCTGTATCGCCGCGGCGCGCTTCGCTCCTGTCAGCTGTCGGTGCCGGTGGTGGTGGTCGGCAACCTCACCGTCGGCGGCAGTGGCAAAACGCCGCTCGTGTTGTGGCTGGTGCGCTGCCTGCGCGAGCACGGCTGGCATCCGGGAATCATCAGTCGCGGCTACGGTGGCAGCGGACAGGTGTGTTCGGTCGAGGCGAACTCGCCGTCCTCGCTGGTCGGCGACGAGCCGCTGTTGCTGGCCAGGCGAGGTGGAGTTCCGGTGTTCGTCGGCCGCGACCGCCCTGCCGCAGGACGGGCTCTGCTCGCCGCTCACCCGGAATGCGATGTGATCGTCGCCGACGACGGTCTGCAGCACTATCGCCTGCAGCGCGCCTGCGAGCTGGTGGTTTTCGACGCGCGCGGCGCCGGCAACGGCCGGCTGCTGCCCGCCGGCCCCTTGCGCGAGTCGTTGCGGCGCCTGTCGCAGGCCGACGCGGTGGTGTGGAACGGGCTCCCGGAGCACGCGGTCGTGGCCGCGGCAGGGAAGCTGCCGCAAGGGGAAATGCGCCTCGTCGGCGAACGATTCGTCGCCGCCAGCGGCGCGCCCCGGAGCTGTGCGGCGAGTGATCTGCGGGGGCGCAATCTGCATGCGATTGCCGGGATCGGCGACCCGCAGCGTTTTTTTCGACAGTTGCGGGCGCTTGGTCTCGATTTCGCGGCGCATCCGTTTCCCGATCATCATCGCTACCAGGCTGCCGACCTCGCCTTTGCCCGCGATGGCGTGCTGCTGATGACCGAGAAGGATGCGGTAAAATGTGGGCCGCTGGTCGCCGGGGAAGCCTGGGTTCTGCCGGTCGATGCAGTGATCGGCTCGCCGCCCTGTCAGCCCGCACTGTTCGAGACCATTCTGGAGAAGCTCCATGGACGCACGCCTGCTTGACATCCTCGTCTGTCCGATCTGCAAGGCCGCGCTCGAGTACCGGAAGGCGCAGGCGGAACTGGTGTGCAAACCGTGTCGGCTGGCCTATCCGATCCGCGACGGGATTCCGATCATGCTCGAGGACGAGGCTCGTCCACTGCCTGCCGAAGATCGTTGATGACCGGCGAGGCCGATTCGCGAGAAGCGGGGGGGCGGCAGTTCAAGGTGGTCGTCCCCGCCCGCTACGCGTCGACCCGCCTGCCGGCCAAGCCGCTGCTCGACCTCGGCGGCAAGCCGATGGTCGTGCGTGTGGCCGAACGGGCGCTCCTCTCGGGAGCCGATGAGGTGGTGGTGGCGACCGACCACCGGGAAGTGCTGGCGGCGGCACAGGGGCATGGCCTGCGCGCCGTCCTGACCAGCGTCGAACACGCGAGCGGGACCGACCGTCTGGCCGAGGTGGTCGTCGCGCTGGGCTGGAGAGACGAGACGATCGTCGTCAATGTACAGGGCGACGAGCCGCTGATCGACCCCGCCCTGATCGGCCGCACGGCGGCGACCCTGGCCGCGAGCGGCGCAGAGATCGCGACGCTGGCGCATCCCTTGTCCGAGGCCGCCGACTTCTTCAACCCGAACATCGTCAAGGTGGTCATCGCGGCGAGCGGCGACGCGCTGTATTTTTCGCGCGCGCCGATTCCTTACGCGCGCGACCACTTCGCGCGCGAGGCCGGCGGCGAGACGTTGCCGGCGCAAATGGTCGCTTATCGGCACGTCGGCCTCTACGCCTATCGCGCGCATTTCCTGCGCACTTACTCCCGCCTGCAGCCTTCGCCGCTGGAAAATCTCGAAGCGCTGGAACAGTTGCGCGCTCTGTGGCACGGCTTTCGCATCAGTGTGGCGATCAGCGATCACCTGCCATCGTCCGGCGTGGACACCCCGGAGGATGCTCACCGTATGCAGGAATGGTTCAAAAACGTTTGACCGTTCGCGTATTTGCGGGTAAGTTTCGGCCTGTCGATCACGACAGCGTTCTGCCGCGATCCCGAAGCTATATCGCAAGTATTTGAAGTCGTGGATAAACTGTTTGAAGTGAATCTATCCGAAGGCGGGCGATGAGACTCATACTGTTAGGCGCACCGGGAGCTGGCAAAGGTACTCAAGCCCAGTTCATTCGCGAAAAGTTCGGTATTCCGCAAATCTCGACCGGCGACATGTTGCGCGCTGCAGTGAAAGCCGGCACGGCGCTCGGAATCGAAGCCAAGAAGGTCATGGACGCAGGCGGGCTGGTCTCGGACGAGATCATCGTCGGCCTCGTCAGCGAGCGGCTGCAGCAGCCCGACTGCGCGGCCGGCTATCTTTTCGATGGATTCCCGCGCACCTTGCCCCAGGCCGAAGCAATGAAGACCGCCGGGGTGGCGCTTGACTATGTCCTCGAGATTGACGTCGCCGACACGGAGATCATCGAACGCATGAGCGGGCGCCGCGTGCATCCCGGTTCCGGCCGTACTTACCACATCCGTTTCAATCCGCCGAAGCAGGACGGGAAGGACGATGTCACCGGCGACGACCTGATCCAGCGTGACGACGATCAGGAGGCGACAGTCCGCAAGCGTCTGGAGATCTATCACTCGCAGACCCGCCCGCTACTGGATTATTACCGCGCGTGGGCGGCCACTGGTGATCCCCGTGCACCGAAGTGCCGCACGATCGCCGGCGTCGGCAGCGTCGACGACATCAAGGTGGCAGCTTTCGCAGCATTGCAGTAGGAAGGCCGCCACAGCCAATGACCGCCACGGTTGCCCAGGGGGGTTTCGGCGCGCGCTGCAGCAGTGGCAACAAGGGGTTCCGCCCGTCCCGTTGGAGAAAGCCCCAGCAAGGGTGGCCGGCGCGGGCTTCTCCACGGTGGCGAACGTTCGAATCGTTGCGCGCTCGGCTGCATGGCATCGGGCCAGTGGCGCAACAACGGCTCTGGAAGGTTGTATGTTTCGTCGTCTAGCAGTCGGTAAATCCGCTTCCCCGGGGTGCTTGCCGGGGCGTGGGTCAATTTAGAGAGGGAGGTTGTATATGTCTTCAGGTCTGATGTTCGCGCTGGTTTGCGCGGTCATGGCGGTGCTCTACGGCGCCGCCATGACGAAGTGGATTCTCTCGTTGCCGGCCGGCAACCCGCGCATGCAGGAAATTGCCAAGGCCGTTCAGGAAGGCGCTTCTGCGTACCTGGCGAAGCAGTACACGACCATTGCCCTGGTCGGGGCGGTGCTTTTCGTGCTGATCTGGTTTGCCTTGGGCAAGCTGATGGCGATCGGCTTCCTGATCGGTGCGGTGCTTTCGGGTGCCACCGGTTTCATCGGGATGAACGTCTCGGTCCGCGCCAATGTGCGTACTGCCGAAGCCGCGCGCAGCGGCATTTCTGCGGCGCTCGGCGTGGCCTTCAAGGGCGGTGCGATCACCGGCATGCTGGTCGTCGGCCTCGGTCTTCTGGGCGTCGCCGGCTACTACGCCGTTCTCCGGGGATCCGGCGGCGATCTGCAGCACGCTGTGGAACCGCTGGTAGCACTGGCCTTTGGCGGATCGCTGATTTCCATCTTCGCCCGTCTTGGCGGCGGTATCTTCACCAAGGGTGCCGACGTGGGTGCCGACCTGGTGGGCAAGGTCGAGGCCGGCATTCCCGAGGATGATCCTCGCAACCCGGCAGTCATCGCCGACAACGTCGGCGACAACGTCGGCGACTGTGCGGGCATGGCAGCCGACCTCTTCGAGACCTACGCGGTGACAGTGGTCGCGACGATGGTGCTCAGCGCGATGATGCTGAAGGGGGTTGCCGGTGCCAACGATAGTCTGGTCATCTACCCGCTGGTCCTGGGCGGAATTTCGATCATTGCCTCGATCATCGGGTGCTTCTTCGTCAAAGCCAGCGATGGCGGCAAGATCATGAACGCGCTCTACCGTGGTCTGGCGGTGGCTGGCGTCCTGGCGCTGGTTGCTTTCTACCCGGTTACCACGATGCTGCTCGGTGCCGGCATCACGCTCGCCGACGGCAGCATGATCAGTTCGATGAACATCTTCGTGGCGGCGGCAGTCGGCCTCGTGCTTACCGGATTGCTGGTGTGGATCACCGAGTACTACACCGGAACCGATTTTTCGCCCGTCAAGCGGGTCGCCGAAGCCTCCACCACCGGTCACGGTACCAACATCATCGCCGGCCTTGCCGTATCGATGAAGGCATGCGCACTGCCGGTGATTTCCGTTTGCGCGGCGATCTTCATCACCTACGCACTCGCCGGCCTCTACGGAATCGCCATTGCCGCCACTTCGATGCTGTCGATGACCGGCATCATCGTCGCCCTCGACGCCTACGGCCCGATCACCGACAACGCCGGCGGCATTGCCGAGATGTCCGGCCTGCCGAAGTCGGTGCGTGACGTGACCGACCCGCTCGATGCGGTCGGCAATACCACCAAGGCGGTCACCAAGGGCTACGCCATCGGCTCGGCCGGTCTGGCAGCACTGGTGCTGTTCGCCGACTACACGCATGCGCTGGAAACCAATTTCGGCGGCAGCCTGCGCTTCGATCTCTCCGACCACATGGTGATCATCGGCCTCTTCCTTGGTGGCCTGATCCCCTACCTGTTCGCGGCGATGGCGATGGAAGCAGTCGGTCGCGCAGCCGGTGCGGTGGTCATCGAGGTACGCCGGCAGTTCAAGGAAATCAAGGGCATCATGGAAGGCAAGGCGAAGCCGGACTACTCCCGCGCTGTCGGCATGCTGACCGTGGCCGCGATCCGCGAAATGATCGTTCCCTCGCTCCTGCCGGTTCTGGTGCCGGTGCTGGTGGGTCTGCTGCTGGGTCCGAAGGCGCTGGGCGGCCTGCTGATGGGAACGATCATCACCGGTCTGTTCGTCGCCATCTCGATGACCACGGGTGGTGGCGCCTGGGACAACGCCAAGAAATACATCGAGGACGGCCACTTCGGCGGCAAGGGTTCGGATGCTCACAAGTCGGCGGTGACCGGCGATACCGTCGGCGACCCCTACAAGGATACCGCCGGTCCGGCCGTCAACCCGCTGATCAAGATCATCAACATCGTTGCGCTGATGATCGTACCCCTGATGGTCCCGGCCGCGGTGAGCAAGCCGGTCGCTGCCGCTCCTGCACCTGCAGCCGCAGTCGTCGTCGCAGTGCCTGTTGCCAAGATCTACTTCGCGGTCGGTGCGACGGAACTGCCGGCCGATGCCGGCAAGACGCTGGAGATGGTCGTTGCCTACGCCAAGAGCAATCCCGGCGCGAAGCTGGCGATCTCCGGCTTCCACGATCCAAGTGGAAGCCAGGCGGCCAACGAGGACATCGCCAAGAATCGGGCGGTCGCCGTGCGCGAAGCGCTGAAGAACGTCGGCATTGCCGAAGAGCGCGTCGAACTCAAGAAGCCGATGGTTACCACTGGCAGCGGTGGTCCCGAGGAAGCACGCCGAGTCGAGGTCAGCGTGCAGTAAGCATTGGATGCTGGACAGACTTACCACTGCTCACAACAAGAAAGGGGCCGTTCTACGGCCCTTTTTTTGTAATCTACCGGGAGAGGCCCGTCCGCCGCTATATTGCAATCACTGCCTGTTTGAAACTGGCGGTCAGGGGAAGGTGTTTCATGGCCATTCCCGGTGCTCCCAGGACAGATGCCATGGGGAGGTCTGCTAATGCTACCCCACGCGGACGATCAGCTTTCTCCAAACCGGCCAGTCGGCCAAGTCGGGGAGCTGCGAACTGGAATTCTTGGAAGAGGCCATTGGCAACCTCACCCAGCCGGCCAGGATGAGACACCGGTGCCATCCGAACGGCTGATAACTAGTCTAGAGCCGGCCTCTTGGGTCGCCCCTCCAGCTTGCAGTCCCTCTGCGAGCAGTCGTCCGAGCATCATCCCCAATCTCAGGTCATCCATGCGCTCGAATTCGTGCAGGCGCAGCTTGCCGGCGCGGTCGATGAGGACCAGCGTGGGCGTGCCCCGCATCCCGCAGCGATTCATCGTTTCTGGAACCGGGGTTCCCGCTACCGCGACATCCGCGCCCACCGGATGGGTCACACGGTATTCATGCAAGAACGCTTCGAGTGCTACCGGCGTCATCGCTGCGTGGTGCTCGAAAACAGTGTGCAAGCCAACGACCGACACACCGAGTTCAGCATATTCCCGATGCACCCGTTCCGCCTGCGGCACAGCGTGGCTTACGTAGCCCGGGCACAGCATCTGGAAGGCGTGCAGCAGAACCACCCGTCCCCGAAACTGGGACAGTTCCAGCGGCGCCGGGGTATTCAACCAGACATCAACCTGCCACTCGGGGGCCGTTGGCGCTTCCATCGACACCATGCCTCAATCCCGCACCCGACTGAACACGCAGTCGCGGCCCTTCTGCGGCTCGTGGCAAGCAAAACAGGCGCTGGCCGCATTGTCATGCACGACACGGTTGGTTTTGTCGCCGCCGCCGAAGCCCTCGAAGCCCCAGCAGCCTGTCGCGGCGAACTTCTTCGCATCCTTGTGCATATCGCCGACGACCTTGCGCGCGCCCTCGGTAACGGCATTGTCCACCGATTTCGCTTCCAAAAGGTCGAACACGATGATCGCGCCATCCGGGAACTTGCCAGACTTGTAACCCGCCACGGCTTTCGGGTTGGCGTACAGGTGATGTACTCCACCGAACGCCTCGTACAGTGGATGGCCTTTTCCGATGACCATGCTCTTGACGTGATACCAGTTGCGATAGTCCGCCGGGTATGGCACCTGGACGTCGGCCGCGATGGCCGGCAGGACAACGGCCATCGAAGCGAGCACAGGCAGGAAGAGTTTCAGCATCGAAATCTCCTATTTCAGATCGGCCGGCGCAGCGCCGAAGTCGATGTGGAACGGCTTGCCCTCGATGACCAGCGCGGGCACCGACTTCACGCCGTAGCGCTCGGCCTGGGCGATACGGTCCTTTGGCTCGCCCAGATGGACGACTTCTACCGCGTACCTCATCGGATCGAGCGCCTGGACGAATTGCTGCTCGACGGCTACGCACACGGGGCATCCGGCATGGAAAAACAAGGCTTCGCTCATGAGTGACTCCTCAAGATTGACGTTAGAATGCATCGACTCGATGCATTCAGGAGTTTGGGGTCGCTACATCATGCTTGTCAAGAGGTGCGTCGAGGCGATACATTCGAATCATGAGCCAAACTTCTCTCCTGCTCGAACGACTGGGGGCACTCATTCAACAGTCCGTTCGCGACGCTGCCGCGCGGCATGGGTTGCTGCCCATCCACATTCAGGTCCTGCATTACCTCATGCGGGCCAATCGATACAGCGACCTGCCCATCGCCATTGCGGAGTATTTCGGCATCACCCGCGGGACGGTCTCGCAGACGCTCGCTGTGCTGGAACGTAAGGGATTGTTGACCAAGGAACCGGATGCCCATCATGGCAAGCGCGTGCACCTGACACTTACCCCCGCAGGCGAGTCTGTGTTGAGCGATAGCTGGGCCGAGCACGTTGAGCAGGCACTCTGCGAGCGACCAGTTGACGCGGCTACACTCGAAAGTACGCTGCGCAACCTGCTCTCGGCCATGCAGCGCGTGAACGGGCAGCGTGCCTTCGGCATATGTCGGCAGTGCGCTCACTTTCTGACCGAGGAAAGCGGCGCACGCTGCGGACTAACTCACGAGCCGCTCGCCACCGAGCAAACGGTTCGCATCTGTCGTGAATGGTCAGCAGCAACAGCGTGGTGCGCTTGATTCATTCCGATCACAGATTGACCGCCACCTCGGAATCTCGAACGGCTGGGTTCTGATCACTTGGACGCCAATGGTGCTAAGAGTGTCATCTGTCGCTTTTTGGTCGCTACGCAACCGTCCTCTCGACTAATTCGTCGCCGGAAAGCGGTCGGTGTTTCGCTTCCCGTAAGTGGCCAATGATCAACGCGTGCTGACGACCCTCAGCGGTCTCATGACATATGGTAATCATGCGGCTGCTTCATGCTCCATTGCCGCCGTCCGGTCCAGACTTCTTTAGGCCATAAATGGATCTGTGCTCTACGGCGGTGTTTCGAGTGCCCGGCAGGACAGGGACGGAGGTACTGATCTCATCAAGTTGATTCGACCCACGCCCCTTCAATCCCTTGATCACCTTCGATCATGTCGGATTCAGGGTGATTTTCTCGAGCAGGTCCGCCAGCCCTTCCGCGTTGCCCGAGAAAAGGTCGTACCACTGGAACCGGGCGAGTTTGTCCGGTAGATCGAGCTCGTCTATGCGAACCGGCACGATGAAGCGGGATCGCGCGCCGCGTTTTTCTTGGATCTGGATCGCCGTGTCTACTTCGCGTCTAAACACGCCTTCCCAGGACAACTCGGCGATCGCGGCTGCCGACAGGAACACCAGGAAGCAGTCGGACTCCTGCAGCGCAGATTCGATCGAGGCTTTCCACAATTCACCCGGGGTGAGGCTGCGTTGGTCGATCCATGGCGCAAACTCGTGCCTTTCGAGGGCACGATAGATCTCAGTGACGCGCGCCGAATCCTCGCGCACGTAGCTCAGAAAAATCCGCCGGCTGGTCAGCAGGTTGACGACGACTCCGACAACATCGGCGTCCGGCCTCTGCGGCTGGATCATCGACACGTGATCGCCCGGCACTACGCGCTGGACCGATTCGGGAAACTGGTGAAATACGGAATCCCGGGTCACGGTCACGTCGTCGATCGCCGCGACCACTCGCAGCGCGAAGGGCGGCTCTTCCCACGCCGAGGCCAGTTCGTCCTGCAAGGCGTTCAGGAAAGAGCTACCGGTCGCCAGATCGCGATATTGTGGGCTCAGCATCCCAAATAGCCGGGCCGCCGGTACGCCACCGGTCGGCGTTCCGAGCAGCACGACGTGGCTCGTGCGTTTGCGTAGCCATTCGCTGTCCAGCAGGGCGCGCATCGCGACCAGCCCGCCTGCGCTGTGCGCCAGGATCGCGAAGCTGCTGTAGCGGTTGAGCGTGGATCTGCAATGAGTCACGAAAGCATCGGCGACTCTCCCCAAATCCGGACTTCGGGCCAGCCTGAAGCGCAGCCAGCGCGGCTTCCACTTCGCGACGTACTCGAAAGAGTGGATGTCCCATTCCTGCAGTTCGCGACGTACGGTCAGTTGCCGAGCAAGCGGCTGCCAAGCGGTCTCGCCGGCGATGCCGTGCACGAGAACCAGCGTGCGTTCGTGCCCCTCGTTCCGATATTCCATATCGTTCAGTGCCGGACCGGCGTGCGGAACGGACGAATGCTCCCGATCAGTTTTGATCCATCATACCAATTCCGAGAATCAAGACGGATGGGATCGAACCAGGAGGTCGGTAACTTTACCGTTCCGGCACATCAGCCTCAACGAGGTACTACGTTACCAGGGGGGCCCGCCAGGGTCTGGAGCGACTGTTACGCTCCTGCGCTCGACCCGCCTTTGAGCTGGAACGTCTGCGTGAAATCGACGCCGAACGCTTAGCCTATCAGCGTCAAGCGAGGCCCGGGCGGCAGCGTCGGCCTGACGCTCCCGTCGATCGAACTGCTCGATCGCCTGGCAGCGCGGATTCCGTCGCCTGACCGACATCGGCACCGTCACTGCGGACTACTGACGCTCGTGACACCCAGCGCGCCACTGCGGGGGCAGGTCCGGTTTCAGCGGAACAGCCGTCGGCAAGACTACGGAATTCTCGGTCACTTCACTGGCCGCTTCTGGCCGGCTGCAGACCGCCCTCTACCAGGATGCCACACCAGGTTCCAATCTGGATCCAGAGACACTCCTCCACCGCAGATGAATTCCAACAGTCGGTCGCCACTGCTCGTTCTTCCCCTCCCGTTGGCGCGCACCAGCCGCCATTTCTCGCCGCGCTTTGCCGCAGGAGGGCATTCCCGGACACTTCCCTGTTGCCTTGGCTTGCCGTCGGTCTGCCCGAACCCGCGTGTTTCACCGAGGCGGTTGGACTACGCTCCGAGTGTCGGATTGAGCGTGTAGATCCCGGTCAGGCTTGCCTCGGCAAGAACGTGTCCCTGGATCGCGGCACGCACTTGCTGGCCGGTCGGTCGACCCTCTACGTTCAGGACGGGAACGTCGAGTGCGAACAGCGTGAACACGTAGCGGTGCATGATTTCGTCGTTCCATGGCGGACACGGACCATCGTAACCGTAGTAGTCGCCGCGCATGTCGTTGTCGCCGGCGAACCAGCTGGTATAGTCGTTGATCCCCTGCCGCGCGCCGTGCGCGGCATGCGGGCCGGGTTTGCCGCGTGGCGTGACGTCGTCGCAAAACTCTCCCTCGCGAATCTCGCTGAGACTGGCGGGAAGATCGAACAGCAGCCAGTGAAAGAAATCGACGCGCGCCAACGATGCCGGTACCGTGCGCCCTTCCTGATTGACGTCGTCCCCGCGGCTGGGAACATCCGGGTCGTGGCAGATCAGGGCAAACGACCGCGTTTCGGCCGGAGCGCCGCTCCACGCGAGGTGCGGGTTGCGATTGCTGCCAAGACAGACATGGTGCGCGGGGTCGGGGATGCAGAACGCGAAGTCGCCGGGAATCCGCTGGCCATCCAGGAAACTGCTGCTGATCAATTTCATCGTGAATCCTCCTGATTGATTACTCGGCTGCGCTGCGCTTGAAGTCGCGCAGGCGAAAGCCTGCGATCCATAGTGTAGCGAAATAGGCGCCGACACCGAAGCAGACGAGGAAAGAAAGGCGCAGCAGCCGCTCACCGAGGTGCCAGCCGAGCCAGTCGGCCGCGTCGCCGCGCAGATACCAGAGGACGGCGCCCATGCTCAGCAGGGCAAATGCCAGCCTGAGGCAAAACCGCCACCAGCCGGGCTGCGGCGTGTAAATGCCGCGTGCGCGCAGACCATGGTAGAGGAGGCCAGCGTTGAGACTGGCCGCCAGCCCGATCGACAGCGCCAGACCGGCATGCTGCAGCCAGCCGATCAGCGCGAGGTTCAGTATCTGCGTGACGAACAGAGTCAGCAAGGCGATCTTGACCGGCGTGCGGATGTTCTGCCGAGCATAGAATCCCGGTGCCAGTACCTTGACCAGGATCAGGCCGAGCAGCCCGACACCGTAGGCAACCAGTGCGTCGCGTGTCTTGAACACGTCGATGGCAGAGAACGCGCCATGGTGGAAGAGCGTGGTGATCAGCGGTACGGCAAGGATGCAAAGTGCCAGCGCTGCCGGCGCGGCAAGCAGAAAAGTCAGGCGCAAGCCCCAGTCCAGTAGCCGCGAATATTCTTCGGGTCGGTCGCTGGCGTGGCATTTGGCCAGCGACGGAAGGAGAACGGTGCCGAGGGCGGCGCCGAGCATGCCTGCGGGAAACTCCATCAGGCGATCAGCATAATAGAGCCAGGACACGCTGCCGGTGTCGAGGAACGAGGCGAAGACGGTATTGAGCAGCAGGCTGAGCTGCGCCACGGAAACTCCCAGCACGGCCGGCGCCATCAGTCGGAAGATGCGGCGAACGCCCGGGTCACGCAGGTTGACGGAGAATCGAGGCAGCATGCCGATTCGTTTCAGGCTGGGAATCTGGAAGGCGAGCTGCAGCGCGCCGCCGAGAAAGACTGCCCAAGCGAGCGCCATGATCGGCGGGTCGAACCGCGGTGCGGCGAAAAGCGCCATGAAGATCAACGATACGTTGAGCAGGACGGGAGTGAACGCGGGTACGGCGAAGCGGCTCCAGGTGTTGAGAACGCCACCCGCCAGTGCGACCAGCGACATGAAGAGAATGTAGGGAAAGGTGATGCGTGTCAGTTGGACGGTCAGCGCGAATTTTTCCGGCTCGTCTACAAAGCCTGGTGCCGAGACGTACACGAGCAGCGGCGCGGCGACCATTCCCAGCACCGTCACCGCCAGCACGACGAGAAACAGAAGACTCACGACGTGGTCTACGAGCTGCCGGGTTTCCTCGGCCGGGCGCTGGTTCTTGTATTGCCCAAGCACCGGCACGAAGGCCTGCGAGAAAGCACCTTCGGCGAAAAGGCGGCGCAGCAGGTTGGGCAGCTTGAAAGCGACAAAGAACGCATCGGTCAGCACCCCGGCACCGAAGGCGCGGGCGATGACGAAGTCGCGGACGAAACCGAGGATGCGCGACAGCAGCGTCATGCTGCTGACGGTGGCGAGAGTTCTGAGCAGGTTCATTGCTGATCCGGGCGAGCGCCTGCGCGGCACAAAGTCCGACATCTTAGCCGCTGCAGGTCTGTTGGCAAAACGCCGCTCGCGCCTTCCCGGGATGAACGCGCCTTCCGCTTACGGAATCGGCTCCGACGAGAGGCCCGATCGCTCGTGCGCGTCAGCGCCTTTTCCGCGCCTCCTCGGCCTGTGCTTCGTAGCCGCTGAGCTCCATGAAGCCGACCCCGTCGTGCGAGCCGCTGACCTTGACCGCTCCCTCCCAGTAGACATTGAGTGTCGTCGTGCGGGCGTCGAACTGGCTCTCGCGGATCACGGGATCGACTTGCAGCTGCAATCCCTTGCCAGGCACCGAGATCGTCCAGTTGACGGGATAGGCGATCGCCGGCGCCGGACTCTTCCAGCTGCCGCGGGCGTTCATTGCAAAATCCGTCGCGCCGAGTGCCACGACCTCTCCGTTCTTGGCGTAGGTCCCCATGCGCAGGACGGAGCTTCCCCGACGATCGGAGAGATCGAAGATCATGAGGTCGGCGCCGTCCGCGAGCTGCAGTGCAAACCAGTTCCAGCGCAGCTTTGCCGCCTCGAAATCACCCCACTGATGGTCGAACCAGACCTCACCATGCACCGGCTTGGTGGTACCGCCGATGGTCAGGGAGCCGTTTGCCGTCATGCGCGGGCGCGAAGTGTAGTAGCTCATGCCGGCAGCACCAAAATCCAGCAGACCGGCGATCGGGGTATTCGGTACCTGGTGCAGGACCGGACTGTGGCTGTCGGCAAGCTGCAAATCGAGCGCAAAATCCTTGCCGCTCATCCTTGCCCGGTGTTGTGCGCCTTCGCCGCTCAGCTGCCAGCCGCCGAAGGTGAGATTGAAGCCGTCGCGACGCCCATCCGAAGGGTTGCCGGCAGTGCGTGCTTGCTCGGTGTAGAGCTTTTCGGTCTGATGGTCGAGGAGAGAACCCTGGAATACGGCATGGAGCAGCGTCCCACCACGCAGGAACGACGCGACGTGGAACGAGTAGCGCTCGCCGGAGTCGGTCTGCAGATGGCCGCTGTAGTACCACCATTCCGTGAGCTTGTCGTGCGCGGCATCGTCGGCGGGAAGGCGCACCGGCGGCATCGTCGCGCTCGACGGCATGTTCGGCAGCTCGCTCACACGTGTGGCGGCTGATGGCGTGGGCGCCTGGTCGGATCGGAGGAAGACCACCCAGCCGATCACCAATGTCAGCAGTAGCCACCCGGTGATTACCAGCCAGCGATAGCGTCTGAACCAGCGCGACGAGCCGGGTCGGGCCTTGCCGCGGCGGTGGTGCCGCCCTTGGTAGGTACCAGCGATGCCAGTGTTCATGCGAAGGATTCCTTTGCCTGGGATGGGCGACGATGGATCTGGCTGAATCCGGCGGCGACCGGGCGGTGCCCTTTCCAAGTCGTCGACGCGAAAAATGCGATGCGGTCCATGGTGCTCAGGCGGCCCGCTTGCCTTGTACGAAATCGATCAGGCTTGCCAGCGAAGCGAAGATCGATCCCCCGAATTCGTCGTCCTTGAAAATAAAGTCGAAGCGCTCCTCCAGCCCGGAGATCACGGCAATCACCGCCATCGAATCAAGCTCCGGGATTGCTCCGAGCAAGGGCGTGTCCAGGGCAAGAGTACTCGCGCGGCCTTTCAGATTCAGCACCTCGTCGAGAACTGCGATTACCTCGGCCTTGATATCCATGTCACTCCGATCGGTCAGCTTGCACCCTGTGCCGCGCGTCGGCGAGGCGCTGGTCAATGCATTTTTTTCATTATAACGGGCCGCTACGCCATCTTCCGTGCAATGGATCACGCCTTGGATGTCATTGTCGATGTCGGCGAATGGAGTGATGGCTCCGATCGGTACGCGGTACGGCAACTGTCGTTGCCACGCAGAGCGGCAGTGGTGCGCTGGCGAGCGGCGCGAGGACGAAGCACAGCCTGCGGCATTGCCGATTGACCATAGCTGGTGGCCTCCCGGAGAATAGGCAGGATGCCGTTCGAACGACCGTCCATTTGGCACGCATGCAGCCGGATGGACCGCTCGTGGAGGGAAAGCGCAAGCGAAATGTATTACGGCGAAAGGTTCAACGCCTGGACTCACCTGGTCGGGGCCATGCTCGCGCTCGCCGGTGCCATCGTTCTCGTGGTGCTCGCGACACAGGGGGGTGATCCGTGGAAGATCGTCAGCGTGTCGATCTACGGCGCGACGCTGGTGATGCTCTACAGTTTTTCAGCGCTGTACCATAGCGTCCGCGGACCGGCCAAGAACATCCTGCGCAAGCTGGACCACCAGAGCATCTACCTGCTGATTGCAGGAAGTTACACACCATTCTGTCTGGTCACTCTGCGCGGCGCCTGGGGCTGGTCCCTGTTTGCCGTGGTCTGGGGACTGGCGCTGGTCGGTGGCCTGCAGGAAATCCGGCCGCGCAGCGACGCGCGCGTCCTCTCGATGGTGATCTACCTCGTCATGGGCTGGGCCGTTCTGGCGGCTCTCGTCCCCTTGCTGAAGGCGCTGGGAACGGCGGGTTTCCTCTGGGTCGCCGCAGGTGGCGTGCTCTATACCGTCGGGATTGCGTTCTACGCGCTCGACACCCGGCTCAGGCACGCACACGGCGTCTGGCATCTGTTCGTGATGGCCGGGAGCATCGCACATTACTTCGCCATTCTGTATTACGTGCTATGAGCGAAACTTGCAGCCTGCGCGCGACCGGCCGACTCAGCGCGACTCCTTGATCATGCGCCCAAAGGTCGGCTGCAGCGGACGGGCGTTGTGACGGTACAGGCGGGCGAAAATGCCTACTTGTTCGGAAGAGAGCTGCTGTGGCTGCTTGAGCACCAGCCAGAGTACGCCCTCGGAGCAGGGTGGGGTGGTCAGCGACCCCATGTAGGTATAGTAGCCTCGCTCATCCGGCAGCAGGCGGGATGGATCGATGGCGAGATCCGGTGGCGTCACGTATTCGTTCTTCTCAAGCGGCAGATTGTTCCAGACGGTCTGGATCAACGGATTCTCGCTTCCCTTTTCGAGCAGGACGGCAACGACCGCAAGCTTGCCGTCGTCCGATTTGTGCACCAGGTGCGTCACCATGTCGAAGGACTTGCCGTTCACCCGCTCCTCGGAGGGGCGGTGAAAGTGGAACTGAATCAGATCGTAGGTCTTGCCGAGCAGGCGGATGCTGCTGCCGTCCAGTTCGACCTGTATGGTGTGGCCGTTGTCGATGACGCGAAACTGGGAGGGCCGATAGAAGAACTGGATCGGTTCGAGGTCGACGCGGAAACCGTCACGAATGTCGATCGGAGATTGCCTCTTGCCAATGCCGCAGATTGCGTACTCGGGTTTCAGCGTACCCCAGTTCTCCGGTCCGCCCTCGCCGTCGTAGGCCCAGTGGATCGCCACGTGTTCGGATGAACCGGCGTTATGCACTGCATGCCCTCGCACCGGGTGCGGGGGGGGCGCTGCTGCGCTCGGCGGAGAGCGGACTGGCTGGTGCGCCGCGGGTTTCGTTGGCGCTGCCGCTGCGACAGCCGGCTCGACCTTTTCGCTGCCTGGCGCTGCCAGGTTGGCTCGTTTGACGTCCCGCTGGATCAACGCTTCGTTGGCCTTGCGCAGTTCACCGGCCGCTTCGTTCACCTTGTCGGCAGTCCGGCTGGCGGCTGCCGCCGCTTCGGGACCCGGCTTCGGTCGGCAGACCTCGCGCAGCAGCTTGTCGTCGAGCATTCCCGAACGCACCGGTACTTCGATCTGCAGTTTGATCTCCTCCTCCCGGAGCAGTTCTCCCTCGTCCTTGAAGTAGCTGCGTTTCAGCGTGCTGTAGCTGCGCGACGCGCAGTCGTAGCGATTGACCGCCTGCACGATGCGGTAGGACATCGACGTTTTCGGATCGACGATCGGTTTTTCGAGAATGATTCGCCCTTGCGCCACGGTCTTGCCGTTCTCGTCCTTCCTGATGCTGGTGCGGTCGATCTCGACGCGTTTGCCTGGTTCCGCAGAGATGACCTGCCAACCCGCCGACGCCGTCGCCGGCATGACGATCACAAGACAGGTGGCGAGAAGCTTGTGCGCTGGGCGGTGCATGGACATTCCCGTCATTAGTTTGCTACATCTTTCGTTCACGGGAAGTCGTCGGCAAACTTTAACCGAGGAGTTGCGAAATCCGGAGGCAGGGAAGCGGCGCGAAATCCAGACCGGGCTCGTCGCGGGCGGCCGAAGGCCGCAACGGTGGTCATCGGCTGCGGGCAAAGGGCGAAAAAAAACCCTGGCGTGCAGCCAGGGTTTTTCCCGGAAAGGAAGGTCTCAGTGACGGGCGGCGCCTGCCGCGCCAAAACCGGTCTGGGCGCGCACATACTGGTCCTCGAAAGCCTCCTTCTCGGCTTTGGCGCGGGCGCCGGTGTCGCTCTTCGAGAATATGTAGGCCAGGAAGAAGGCAATTGGCATGGCAAACAGCGCTGGTTGCGTGTAGGGGAACAGCGCCGCCTTGTTGCCCAGTACATCCACCCATACGGATTTCGAGAAGAGGACAAACAGCACCGCCGAAATGACGCCGCCGTAACCTCCCCACATCGCACCGCGCGTGGTCAGTCCCTTCCAGTACATCGACAGGATGAGTACCGGGAAGTTGGCTGCGGCAGCAACGCCGAAAGCGAGGCCGACCATGAAGGCGATATTCATCTTTTCGAATGCAATGCCGAGAACGATCGCCAGCATGCCGAGGCCAATCGTGGCAAAACGGGAGATCCGGATTTCCTCCTTCTCGGTGGCTTGTCCCTTGCGGATCACGCGTGCATAGATGTCGTGCGAGATAGCCGACGCGCCAGCGAGCGCCAGACCGGAAACCACCGCCAGGATGGTGGCAAAGGCTACCGCCGCCAGGAAGCCGAGCAGCATGTTGCCGCCCACTGCCTTCGCGAGGTGCATGGCGACCATGTTGCCGCCACCGATCAGCTTCTTGCCAACTTCTCCACCTTCGAAGAAATCGGGGCTTTGGCCGACGATGATGATCGCGCACAGTCCCATCAGGAAGATCACGTTGAAGAAGAAGCCGACAAAGCCCGAAGCGTAGAGCACCGATTTGCGGGCTTCCTTGGCGTTGCCGACGGTGAAGAAGCGCATCAGGATGTGCGGCAGGCCGGCCGTGCCGAACATCAGGCCGAGACCGAGCGAGATCGCGGTGACCGGATCGGCCAGCAGGCTTCCCGGCGCCATCAGCTTCGGGCCGAGCTTATGCACGGCTTCCGCCTTTTGCAGCAGGTCGGTCAGTGAAAAGCCGAACTGAGCGTATGCCAGGAGCAGCGTCAGCGTGCCGCCGAACAGCAGCATGCATGCCTTGATGATCTGCACCCAGGTGGTCGCCACCATGCCGCCCAGCGTGACATAGACCATCATCAGGATGCCGACGACGAAGATCGCGACGTTGTAGTCAAGTCCGAAGAGCAACTTGATCAACTGACCCGCACCGACCATCTGGGCAATCAGATAGAAGACGACGACCACCAGTGACGAGATGGCAGCCATGGTGCGCACCTTGCCCTGGTCCAGCCGGTACGACGTGATGTCGGCAAAGGTGAAGCGTCCCAGATTGCGCAGGCGCTCGGCCATCAGGAAGAGGATGATCGGCCAGCCGGCGAAGAAAGCGAGCATGTAGATGTAGCCATCGTACCCCTGGGTGTAGGTCATCGCGGTCAGACCGAGCAGGGTGGCGGCCGACATGTAGTCGCCGGCGATGGCAAGGCCGTTTTGAAAGCCGGTGATGCCGCCCCCTGCGGTGTAGAAGTCGGCCGTGGTCTTGGTGCGACTCGCCGCCCAGTAAGTGATCCCCATGGTCATGGCCACGAAGATCAGGAACATGATGATCGCGTGCCAGTTGGTGGCCTGCTTGGCACCGCCTGCATCCATGGCGGGGCCGGCGACGGCCAGCGTGGCCAGGGCGAACAGGAGCACAGCCGGAGTCAGTTTCCGCATCATGGCGTCTCCTTCTGGGCTTCTTTGACCAACTCGGCAGTCAGGTCGTCGAACTCGCCGTTGGCCCGGCGCACGTAGACGAGGGTGAGCAACCAGAAGAACACGAAAAGTACCAGCTCCACGGTATAGCCGATGGGCCACATCGAACCTTCGGCAATCTTTTCCCCGAGCAGCCCCGGATTGAAGGCCACCAGCATGAAAAAGCCGTAGAAAAGGATCAGCACAATGGCCGACAGTGTCCACGCGAAGCGTCCCCGCTCGCTGACCAGTTTCTGGAATTTGGGATTCACCCGCATTCGCTCGTATATCACACTACTCACGTCTTCTCATCCTCCTGTATTGTTTTGTTGAAGCGGCTTTGCCGCTGATTGCACAGCGAATCGATCAGGTTTTTGTCATGACCTTCCCCTCGCCGCGGCAATACTAACCCAGATCATTGCGGCCTTCAATTCCGGTTTTCTGGCAATCGCATGCTCACGCGCGCCGTGCCGACGCCACGCGCTGCCTGGTGCATGGCCGCCGAGAGACGTCGTCCGATCTCTGCCCGTATCCTCGATCGCCTGCCTGTCCGATCCAGCGCAGGCAACCCCCGCGCCTGGCGTGCCACGCATTCACGGTGCTGGTGCGGCGCTGCACAATGACCATGCGCGAAAAGGCGCTAGAATCCGGGAAAACACAAAGGACTGAGGCTCGCCGTCGAGGTACCGACGGTCGCGGCACCGGAGGAGACGAAATGCCGGAAATGATTTCCTGGCAAGCGCCGGATACCTTTCCCCGCTTGCTCTTCCAGCACGCGCGGTTGCGTGGCGAACAGCCGGCGATGCGCGAGAAGGACCTGGGTATCTGGCAATGCTGGACCTGGTCCGAGGTCGCCGCCGAGGTGCGCGCAATGGCCTGCGGACTTGCGGAAATGGGCTTCCGGCGCGGCGAGAACCTAGCCATCATTGGCGAAAACCGGCCGCGCATGTACATGATGATGTCTGCGGTGCAGTGTCTCGGCGGCGTACCCTTGCCGCTCTATCAGGATGCGGTGGCTGACGAAATGCTTTTCGTCCTGCGCGACGCAGAAATCCGATTCGCCTTCGTCGAGGATCAGGAGCAGGTTGACAAGCTGCTCGAGATCCGCGATCAGTTGCCGCAATTCGAGCATCTGCTTTACGACGACCCGCGTGGCATGCGTCATTACACGCAACCCTTTCTCCACGACATCCGCGAGTTGATGGCGATGGGCCGCATTCACGACCGCAATCACCCCGATCTGTTGCAAACCGAGGTGGCGGCCGGTTCGACCGCTGACGTCAGCGTCATGCTCTACACTTCGGGGACCACCGGCAGGCCGAAAGGCGTGTGCCTGACGCACCATGCCTTCATCAGCGCCGCGCGTGGCGGCATCGAGTTTGACCGGCTGCGCGCCGACGAGGACATTCTCTCGTACCTGCCGATGGCCTGGGTCGGTGACCACCTTTTTTCCTTTGCCCAGGCGATGGTCAGCGGTTTCACGATCAATTGTCCGGAATCCGCGGAGACGGTGATGACCGACCTGCGCGAAATCGGGCCGACCTACTACTTCGCCCCGCCACGGGTGTTCGAGAACCTGTTGACGCAGGTAATGATCCGGATGGAGGACGCGAGCTTCCTCAAGCAGAAAATGTTTCACTTCTTCATGGCGGTCGCACGGCGCAGCGGTGCCGAGATTCTCGATGGCCAGGCCGTCCCGTTCGTCGACCGCCTGCTCTACGCGCTTGGCGACGTCCTGATCTTCGGACCGTTGCGGAACGTTCTGGGAATGAGCCGGATTCGCGTCGCCTATACGGCCGGCGCGGCGATCGGCCCGGATCTGTTCCGCTTCTACCGCTCGATTGGCATCAACCTGAAGCAACTCTACGGGCAGACGGAGACCTGTGCCTACGTCTGCCTGCAACCCGATGGCCAGATAAAGTTTGACAGTGTCGGCAAGCCTGCTCCCGGAGTCGAGGTGAAGATTGCCGACAACGGCGAGATCTTGGTCAAGGGTCCGATGCTGCTCAGGGAGTATTACAAGCGGCCCGATGCGACGGCCGAGGCGATCAACGCAGACGGCTATTTCATGACCGGCGACGCCGGGCTGTTCGATGACGACGGTCACCTCAAGATCATCGATCGTGCCAAGGACGTGGGCAAACTGGCCAATGGTGCGATGTACGCACCGAATTACATCGAAAACAAGCTCAAGTTCTTTCCCCACATCAAGGAAGCCGTGGTCTTTGGCGATTGCCGTGAAATGGTCTGCGCGTTCATCAACATCGACATTGGTGCGGTTGGCAACTGGGCGGAGCGGCGTGGCATCGCCTACTCGGGATATGCCGATCTGGCGGCCAAGCCGGAGGTCTATGGGCTGATTCGGGATTGTGTGGAACAGGTCAATGGCGGCCTGGTCGAGGAGGGTGTACTTGCAGACTCGCAGATACATCGCTTCCTGGTCCTGCACAAGGAACTCGATCCCGACGACGACGAGCTTACCCGTACGCGAAAGGTTCGCCGCAATTTTGTCGCGGAGAAGTATGGCGTGCTGATCGATGCGCTGTACGGAGGCCGCAGCAGGCAGTTCATCGAAACGACGGTCCGGTTCGAGGACGGGCGGCAGGGCAAGGTGGCTGCCGATCTCGTTATCGAGGATGTGCGCACCTTTCCAGTGGTCTGGAGGGCCGCGTGATGAGTCGGTCGGACGAGGAAACCATTCTCGACCTGAAAAACGTCTCGCTGTCGTTTGGCGGAGTGAAGGCGCTGACCGACATCTCTTTCGACGTTCGCGAGCACGAGATCCGCGCGATCATCGGTCCGAATGGCGCCGGCAAGAGCTCGATGCTGAATGTGATCAACGGTGTTTACCGGCCGCAGCAGGGAGAAATCATCCTGCGCGGTCGGCGTTTCACCAGGATGACGCCGTACAAGGCGGCGCAGGCCGGTATTGCGCGCACCTTTCAGAACCTCGCACTGTTCCGGGGAATGAACGTGATCGACAATCTCATGACGGGACGCAATCTCAAGATCCGTTGCAACCTGATGCAACAGGCGTTCTGGTGGGGGCCGGCGCGGCGCGAGGAACTGGCACATCGTGCCAAGGTGGAGGAAGTGATCGATTTCCTGGAAATCCAGCACATTCGCAAGACGCCGGTCGGCCGCCTGCCTTACGGTCTGCAAAAGCGCGTCGACCTGGGGCGTGCGCTGGCCATGGAACCCAGCATTCTGCTGCTCGACGAGCCGATGGCCGGAATGAATGTCGAAGAGAAGCAGGACATGTGTCGTTTCATCCTCGACGTCAATGATCAGTTCGGGACTACGATCGTTCTGATCGAGCACGACATGGCGGTGGTGATGGACATCTCCGACCGTGTCGTGGTGCTCGACTATGGCCGGAAGATTGGCGACGGCGATCCGGATGAGGTGCGAGCCAATCCGGAAGTCATCAACGCCTATCTTGGCGCCAGCCACTGAGGAGGGAAAGCCATGGGCTTCTTTCTCGAAACCCTGATTGGCGGCTTGATGGCCGGAATGCTGTATTCCCTGGTCGCACTCGGTTTTGTGTTGATTTTCAAGGCCTCGGGCGTGTTCAACTTTGCCCAGGGAGCGATGGTTCTGTTCGCAGCGCTGGCGATGGCACGTTTTGCCGCGTGGGTTCCCGAGTGGCTGGATGTCGACAGCCGCTGGTTGGCGAATGCAATTGCGTTCGTGCTGGCTGGAGCGATGATGTTCGTCGTCGCCTGGCTGGTCGAACGTCTGGTGTTGCGCCACCTCGTCAACCAGGAGGGCGCAACCTTGCTCATGGCGACGCTCGGAATCGCTTACATTCTCGAGGGCGTCGGCACGAGCATTTTCGGCAGCGATATCTACAAGATCGATGTCGGCATGCCCAAGGAGCCGGTGATGATTCTCGAAGACGTCTTCGCGGGTGGCTTGCTGATCAACCAGGAGGACTTCGTTGCGGCGCTGATCGCCGCCGTCTTGGTCGGCCTGCTCGCGCTGTTCTTCCAGAAGACGGCCACCGGGCGCGCCTTGCGCGCAGTGGCCGATGACCACCAGGCGGCGCAGTCGATCGGCATTCCGCTCCACCGAATCTGGGTGATCGTCTGGTGCATCGCCGGCGTGGTGGCACTGGTGGCAGGCGTGATCTGGGGTTCCAAGCTGGGAGTGCAGTTCTCGTTGGTGACGGTGGCGTTGCGCGGTCTGCCGGTGGTCATTCTCGGAGGGCTGACCTCGATTCCCGGGGCAATCGTCGGCGGGCTGATCATTGGCGTCGGGGAAAAGGTTTCGGAGGTGTACCTCGGGCCGATGATCGGCGGGGGGATCGAAATCTGGTTTGCTTACCAGCTGGCTTTGCTCTTTCTGCTTTTCAGGCCGCAGGGACTGTTTGGCGAAAAGATCATCGACCGCGTTTGATCCGGGAGCAGGCAGGTGATATACAGAGAAAACGGTCAGTTCAAGACTTCCTATGCTGCCGATCAGCAGATTTTTCCGATCGCGCAGGACCGCTGGGCGATTCTCGGTCTGCTGCTGATTGCTTTCGTCGGCGTTCCCTTGCTGGTCGACGAGTATCTCTTTCGCGCCATCCTGATCCCCTTCCTGATTCTTTCGCTGGCCGCACTCGGGGTCAACATCCTGGTGGGTTTCTGCGGGCAGATCACGCTCGGCGCCGGCGCGTTCATGGCGGTCGGGGCCTACGCGGCGTACAATTTTCACATTCGCATCGATGGCCTGCCGCTGCTCGCTTCCCTGTTGCTGGGTGGCCTCAGCTCCGCGCTCGTCGGCATCTTCTTCGGCATACCGAGCCTGCGCGTGCGTGGGCTCTATCTTGCGGTCGCCACGCTTGCGGCGCAGTTCCTTACCGACTGGGTTTTTCTGCGCGTTCCCTGGTTCACAAATAATGCTTCTTCCGGTTCCGTTTCCGTCTCCAACCTCCAGGTGATCGCCTGGCAAATCGACACACCGGTTGACAAGTATATGTTTTGTCTTGTTTTTCTGACGATTTTCGGACTTCTGGCAAAAAACATGACGCGCAGTGCGATCGGCCGGCAGTGGATGGCGATCCGGGACATGGACGTTGCCGCCGAGGTGATCGGCATCCGTCCGCTGTTTGCCAAGCTGTCGGCTTTCGCCGTCAGCTCCTTTTTCGTGGGGACCGCCGGCGCCTTGTGGGGTTTCATTCATCTCGCCTCGTGGGAACCGGCGGCCTTTTCGGTGGATCGTTCGTTCCAGTTGTTGTTCATGGTCATCATCGGTGGCCTGGGTTCGATCATGGGCAGTTTTTTCGGGGCGGCATTCATCGTCGTCCTGCCGATCTTCCTGAACCAGTTGTTGCCGGAAATCGGGGGTCTGATCGGGATCGGCATATCCACGGCCGGAATTGCGCATGCAGAGCTGATCACTTTCGGGGTGCTGATCATCTTCTTCCTGATCAAGGAGCCGCATGGCATCGCACGCCTGTGGTCTACCGGCAAGGAGAAACTTCGCCTCTGGCCATTTCCGCATTGAGCCACGGAGGATTCGGAGGAAGTGTTTGTGGATCGATCCATTTCATTGTCCAGGAGGAGGCACTGATGCATGCAATGAGGAAGCTGCGCGAGTTCGCGCCGACCGTCGCGGCGGGTGTGTTGGTTCTCTCGTCGTTGTTGGCAGCCCCGACCGCCCTGGGGCAGGCCAAGGAACAGTTTTTTCCCGTTCTCGTATACCGCACCGGCGCCTATGCCACGAACGGCAGTCAATGGGCCAATGGATACGTCGACTATCTGAAACTGGTCAACGCCAAAGGTGGCATCAACGGCGTCAAGATTGCTTTCGAAGAGTGCGAGACTGCCTATGCGACCGACCGCGGCGTCGAATGTTACGAACGCCTGAAGGGCAAGAATGGCGGCGGAACGGTTTTTCAGCCCTTATCGACCGGAATCACCTTCGCGCTGACTGAGAAAGCTCCCGTGGACAAGATCCCGCTGATCACGGCGGGGTACGGGCGCAGCGAATCGCAGAACGGTGCCGTATTCACCTGGAACTTTCCTCTGCTCGGAACCTACTGGGTCGGGACCGACGTCGCCATTCAGCACATCGCCAAGAAGGAAGGTGGCATGGCCAAGCTGAAGGGCAAGAAGATCGCGTTGGTCTATCACGACAGTCCGTATGGCAAGGAGCCGATTCCGCTCCTGCAGGAACTCGGCAAGACCTACGGTTTCGAGGTCCAGTTGCTGCCGGTGGCGCATCCCGGCGTCGAGCAGAAAGCGACCTGGCTGCAAATCCGGCAGCAGAAGCCCGACTACGTTCTGCTTTGGGGTTGGGGCGTGATGAACTCGACCGCGCTACGCGAAGCACAGGCAACGGGTTACCCGCGTGACCGGATGATCGGCAGTTGGTGGGCGGGAGCAGAGCCCGACGTCAAGGATGTCGCCGAGGGGGCGAAGGGCTACAGCGCTCTGACATTGCAGCATGGTGCGGAGCCAAATGCGAAGGTCGTCAAGGACATGCTGGAACTGGTGTATGCCAAGGGCAAGGGCACCGGACCGAAGGAGGAGATCGGGCAGGTACTGTATATGCGCGGTCTGATTTCGGCGATGCTCGGCGTGGAAGGGGTGCGCAAGGCGCAGGAGCGCTATGGCAAGGGCAAGGTGATGACCGGCGAGCAGGTCCGCTGGGGTCTGGAAAATCTCGATCTCGACCAGAAGACGCTGGACGGCATGGGCTTTGCTGGCGTCATGCGCCCGGTGCAGTCGTCGTGCCTCGACCATATGGGGTCTTCCTGGGTGCGCGTGCACAGCTGGAATGGCAGCAAATGGGAGTTCAGCTCGGACTGGTACCAGGCTGACGAGAAGGTCATTCGGCCCATGGTGATGCTGGCATCGGGCAAGTATGCGGACGAAAAGAAGCTCAAGCCGCGGACGCCGGACGAGTGCAAGAAATGATCTCTGGCGGTTCGCTGCGCCGAATCTGGACGCGCATCTGTCCTGCGGGAGCGTCGCGCTGCCTGACGAGCGAAGGGATGGCATGAGCACCGCCCGCGCCCTCCTCAGAGTGAACAACATCGAAGTGATCTATGACCACGTGATCCTCGTTCTCAAGGGGGTTTCGTTCAGCGTTCCCGAAGGGGGAATCGTCGCCCTGCTGGGGGGCAACGGTGCAGGCAAGACGACGACTCTGCGTGCCGTCAGCAATCTCTTGCGTGGCGAGCGCGGCGAAGTCACCAAGGGAAGCATCGACTTGCATGACGAGCGGATCGAGGCGCTGACTCCGGCGGAACTGGTCAGGCGTGGCGTGATCCAGGTAATGGAAGGACGCCACTGCTTCGCCCATCTCTCGATCGAGGAAAATCTGCTGACCGGCGCCTACACCCGCAGCGACGGCAAGGCGGCGGTCAGCGACACGCTGGACAAGGTCTATGCCTACTTTCCACGCCTCAAGACGCGTCGCAGCAGTCAGGCTGCCTATACCTCGGGTGGTGAGCAGCAGATGTGCGCGATCGGCCGCGCGCTGATGGCAAATCCACGCATGGTCTTGCTCGACGAGCCATCGATGGGTCTGGCGCCGCAGATCGTCGACGAGGTGTTCGCCATCGTCAGGGATCTGAACCGGAAGGAAGGCGTCACCTTTCTGCTCGCCGAGCAGAACACCAACATGGCGCTGCGCTACGCCGACTACGGTTACATTCTCGAGAACGGTCGGGTGGTGATGGAGGGGGCGGCCTGCGACCTGGCCGCCAACGAAGACGTAAAGGAATTCTATCTCGGCCTGTCGTCGGTCGGACGCAAGAGCTTCCGGGACGTCAAACACTATCGTCGTCGCAAACGCTGGTTGTCGTGATCCGCCGCGCGTCATCGCTCCCTGTCGTTGCGGGAACCGTCGCTTTGTTCCTGACGACGATGGCACTGGCCGACGTGGCGCCGGCAGCGGGCCCGCAGGTCGGCGACTGCGTCATGTTTCGCGAGGGTGGTGCCGGCTGGCTGTTGAAAGCGCCGACCTACTGGCTGAAGGGTTCGATTGCCGGCATTGCGCGCGAACGGCGGATGGCGGATGTCTGCCCGCGCCTGAACAAGCCGCTATCGGCCTACACGCGGGCCGATTGGGCGCTGCTGGCGGCTGCCACGCCTTGCGTCGACAGGGATTCGGACGTGCGCGAAGTCGCGGTATTGCGCATTCGGGTTTCTGTCGAAAACTGGGAAACACCCTGGTCGTACCAGCATGGCGCTGCAGGCTGGTTGTTCCGCGGACAGTTCCTCGATCAGACGCTGAAAAAAGGGGAGGTAATCGACATGGATGCAAGCTGGTTGGAGCCTTGCGAGGCGGGATCGTGAGCGGTGGTCCGCTGCGCGGAGTGCGCGTTCTCGATTTGACACGCCTGCTGCCCGGGCCAGTTGCCACTCTGCACCTCGCCGATCTCGGTGCCGACGTGATCAAGATCGAGGGTCCGGGTGCTGCCGACTACGCGCGCAGCATGGGCGACGGTGCGCAGGGGGTGAGCGTTTTTTACCGCAGCGTGAATCGCAACAAGCGCGGCTTGTACCTCGATCTCAAGCATCCGCAGGGGCGTGCCGTGTTTCTTCGCCTGGCGAGAGCGGCCGATATCGTGGTCGAGAGCTTCCGGCCGGGAGTCAGCGACAAGCTGGGTATCGGCTATGAGGCCTTGCGCGCGGTCAATCCGAAAATCGTTTACTGCGCGATCACCGGGTACGGGCAGACGGGGCCACTGGCGATGGCCGCTGGACACGATCTCAACTACATTGCGCTGGCCGGGGTGCTCGAGCAAATCGGCGTGGACCGCAGCCGGCCGGCAATTCCCAACTTGCAGATCGGTGACCTGCTGGGCGGTGCGATGACCGCCCTCATGGGGATTCTGGCAGCGCTGTTCGATGCGCAGCGGACGGGGCAGGGGCGTCTGGTCGATGTGGCGATGAGCGAAGCCGTCCTCGCGCACAACCTCTTCCCCTTCTTCGCGCTACAGACCGAGGGAGCGGTGCCGCAAAGAGGCGCCGACCTGCTCAGCGGAGGGGATGCGGGCTATGGCGTTTACGCGACGGCGGACGGACGTTACCTGGCGGTCGCCCCGCTGGAGAAGAAGTTCTGGGACATTTTCTGCGACGCGCTGCGCCGCCCCGACTGGAAAGCACGGCACGCTGCTCGCGGCGCGGCGGCCGACGAACTGCGTGGCGAGATGGAAGAACTCTTCGCCAGTCGCACGCGGGCCGAGTGGCAGAATTTCTTTGCCGCAGTCGACTGCTGTGTGACACCGGTGCTCAGCGTCGCCGAGGCGGTCGAACATCCGCAATTCGGCGCCCGCGGCATGACGGTGCAGGCGGATGGCGTGGCGCAATTTGCTCCGCCGCTAAAAATCTCCGGTTGGGATTTTGCGGTCGAGCGAGCCGCTCCTACGCCAGGAGAGCACGGTGACGAAGTGCTGCGCGAAGCTGGCTTCTCGGCGGACGAGATCGACGCCTTGCGGCAGGCTGCGGTCATCTGATCTGCTTTCCGGCCGTCGATGGGCGTATCCCTGGATCGGTGCCGGTGGTCGCCTGCCGCGTAAGGCCCCCTACGACTTGGGCGCTTCTTCGCGTCCTTGACTGGCCTGTACGGCAGTGGCAGCCGCCTTCTGCATCTGCTCCTGCATCTGCTGCAACAAGGTCAGTGGCCACAGGGTTGCCTGCCTGAGCGCTTCGTTGCCGCTGCCTGCAACCAGACTCGTGCCCGGACTGTCTTCGCTGGCGCCTGCGCCAGCGCCAGCGGTGTAACTGCCAGCCATCTGACCCATCGCGCGTACCGCGTTGAGCGTGACGCATTGCATTTCAAGCCCCTGGATGGTCATTTGCAGCATCGATAGATTCATCTTCAACCAGCTCTCGACGGCCTTGAGGTCCTTGATCTTCTTTTCGATTTCTTCCACGTCGAGGGTCGGAGTGACCATGTTCGGCAGCGAAAACCCCATGCTGCCCCACATTCTCCTGACAAAACTCAGAGGATCATTCGCTGCATCGCTATTGGACATATTCCTGCTCCGTTGGTGAAGCGTTCATCTTAGCAACTTTCTGCCACATCAGGGACTGTGTGCGAGACGCCCGGCTGGCACGCGGGCCTCCGACGTCGGTGTCGGCTGGGCACGAATCAGATACGGTAACAGTAGAGCAGCGTCCGTCGTTCATCACCAACTTCGATGACACTGCTTGGTTCGACATCGGGAACGGAGAAATTGTTGCTGACGAAAAGGCTTCCCGGGTGCATCTCCCGTCGAACCTTTTGCCACAACGCCGACATCGGAGCGGGAGACAGAAATGCGTAGACGACATTGTAGGAGTGCAGTTCATAACGCCAGATGTCTCCCCAGTGCCAGTCGCAATTGTTTAGACGAGCGGTTCGCAGACGGCCGGCCAGCCAGGTCGCCGGTGCGTTTTCGACGCCGGTGAAATGCGCGTCGGGCCGAGCCCGGGCGAGCGGAATCAGGACACTGCCGATGCCCGCGCCGAGATCGAGAAAGTGCAGGTCGTGGCAACCGGCAGTAAGGTCAAGCAGCGCGGCGGTGCTCGCTCGGCTGGAGAGATAGAGGGGAATCTGTCCGGTCAACGCACCACGATAAACGAGCAGCAGCAGGCAGAACGCGAGCAGGAACCAGCCCGGGTCGATCTCCAACGTGGAAACGCACCAGGCCAGCGGTGCAAACACGGCGTGGATAAGTCGCCACCACCACGGCTGCCGGGTCAGGCTGGCGAGAAGGATGGCGACTCCCGCGATGGCGAACGCTATCTGTGGCCAGGGCAGTTCCTCGTTTCGGATGCCATAGTACGGCCAGGCCAGCGACAGAACGACGAACACTGCCGCCAACTGCAGCGCGAGTTGGCGAATCGGCGGGCGAATCGGTGGTACGGCTTGAGGTTCTGTTGCGGGGGGATGCAATGGCTTTCTTCCTCTCGGCGACTGCAGAGCACGCAATGCGGGCAGCAGCTTCGTCAGTGTCGCCGCTCAGCCGCTGCAAGCGTTCGCTGCTCCCGCAAGTGCGCGCGCAGGGCGTCCTGTCGGGGGCGAGCCCGCGCTACCGATGCGGCCTTGACGTGGCCATAGCCGCGAATCTTCTCGGGAATGCTGGCGAGCTCGATGGCGCTGGTCAGGGTTTCCGGTCCAAGTCTGGAGAGTATCAGGTTTACATCGGCCTCGTAGTCGGCCAGCAATTGCCGTTCCATGCGCCTTTCCGCGGTTCTTCCGAAAGGATCGGCGAATGTGCCGCGCAAACCCTTGAGTTTGCTGAGCCAGCGGAAGACGCTCAGCATCCAGGGGCCATAACCGTGCTTGCGGATGCCGCCGGTTACCGGATTCGGTCTGGTGAGCAGCGGGGGTGCGAGATGAAAGCGCAATCGGAAGTCGCCTTCGAATTCGTCGGACAACTGCTGCAGAAACGCAGGGTCGGCATACAGTCTCGCCACTTCGTACTCGTCCTTGACCGCCAGCAGCTTGAAATAGGAGCGGGCCACCGCTTCGCTCAGAGCAGTCGACTGCAATCGGGACTCGGCATCACGCACCTGTTCGACCAGGCGACGGTAGCGTTCGGCGTAGCGTGCGTCCTGGTAGGCAGTCAGGGTCTCGACACGTCGGCAGATGGTTTCATCCAGGTTCTCTGAGAGTCGCCGCTGCGCTGGCTCGCTGGCTGGTTGGCAAAACTGCTGTACCGCCTGCGGATCATGGGCGGCGCGCCTTCCCCAGAGGAAGGCCTGGCGGTTCTCTTCGACGGCTGTAGCGTTGAGCTGAATGGCTTGGTCGATCGCGGTCTGCGACAGTGGTAGCAGCCCTCTCTGCCAGGCGACGCCGAGCAGGACGAGGTTGCCGTAGACAGCGTCACCCATCAGCCGGAGCGACAATTCTGCGGTGTCCAGGAAGAATGCATTGCCCGCGCCGCAGGCTTCAACGATCTGCTGTCGCATCCGCTCCTGTGGAAACTGCCAGTCCGGGTTGCGGGTAAACTCGGCTGTCGGCGTCTCGGCGCCGTTTACTACCGCCCGCGTCTTGCCGGCAAGCACTTTCGACAACGCTTCGCTGCCGGCGGTGACGACCAGGTCGCCGCCGATCAGGGCGTGCGCTTCGCCGGTGTCGATGCGTGCCGCATGAATATCGCCTGGCTGATCGGCAATGCGCAGATGGGAAAAGACGGCTCCGAACTTTTGTGCCAGACCGGTCATGTCGAGGACCGAAACTCCCTTGCCGTCCAGGTGTGCGGCCATTCCCAGAAGGGCACCGAGAGTGATCACGCCGGTTCCGCCAACGCCGGTGATGAGGACGTTGAAGGGGCGGCTGGTGTCGGGCAGCAGCGGCTCGGGGAGCGTGCCGAAGCGACTTGCATCGGCCGTCATCGCGCTGCCGCGGCGCAGGCGGCCGCCTTCGACAGTGACGAAGCTGGGGCAGAAGCCGTTGATGCACGAAAAATCCTTGTTGCACGAAGACTGATCGATCGCTCGTTTGCGGCCGAACTCGGTTTCCACCGGCACTACCGAAAGGCAGTTGGATTGTACGCCGCAATCGCCGCATCCTTCGCAGACGGTTTCGTTGATGAACGCCCGCCGCGCCGGATCGGGCAGCTTTCCACGCTTGCGCCGACGGCGCTTCTCGGTGGCGCAGGTCTGCTCATAAATCAGGACCGAGACGCCGGGATAATCGCGCAGTTGGCGTTGTACCGCATCGAGTTCGTCGCGGTGACGGATCGGCGTATGCGGCGCCAAGCCACGAACCTGCCTGTACTTCGCCGGATCGTCGCTGACGATGACGATCCGTTCGATGCCTTCCGCCTCCAGCTGACGCGTCAGTTGGGCGACACTCAGCTGACCGTCGACCGGCTGACCTCCGGTCATCGCTACCGCATCGTTGTACAGAATTTTGTACGTGATGGCGGCGCGGGCGGCGACCGACTGGCGTACCGCCAACAAGCCCGAATGAAAGTACGTGCCGTCGCCGAGGTTGGCGAAGATATGCCTTTCGCGGGTGAACGGTGCCTGTCCGACCCAGGTCACTCCTTCGCCGCCCATGTGGGTGAAGGTCGCGGTCTTGCGATCCATCCAGGTCACCATGTAGTGGCAGCCGATTCCGGCCACGGCCCGGGAACCCTCCGGCAAGCGCGTCGAGGTGTTGTGCGGACATCCGGAACAGAAATACGGCGTGCGCTGGATCGAGGTGCCGCCGCTGGCTGGCACGAGCGTTGGCGCCAGGCTTCTCTGCTTCGCTTCGAGAAGCGCCAATCGGGCCTCGATCGCCGACGAAGTGAAGAAGCGGCCAATGCGTGCCGCAAGCGCCCGCGCGACTTGCGCGACCGACAGTTCGCCGGCCGCCGGCAGTAGCCAGTCGCCATGCGTCAGGTGTCCGCTTCCGGTCGGCAGCAGGGCCCATTCGCCCTTCTCGTCGAACTTGCCAACGACGCGCGGACGGACGTCCTCACGCCAGTTGTAAAGCTCCTCCTTGAGCTGGTATTCGAGCAACTGCCGCTTTTCTTCCACCACCAGGATTTCTTCGAGACCTTCCGCAAAGCGTCGGACGCCATCGGCTTCGAGCGGCCAGACCATGCCTACCTTGTACAGGCGTATGCCGATCTGGGCCGCGAGTTCGTCGTCGATGCCGAGTTCGCCAAGCGCCTGGCGGACATCGAGGTAGGCCTTGCCAGCGGTGATGATTCCCAGTCGGGCTGGTGAGTTGGGGTCCGTGCTGTCGATGACCACACGGTTGAGGCGGTTGGCGCGACAGTAGGCAAGCGCCGCGTAGAGCTTGTGGTTGAGCAGGCGTGCCTCCTGCTGCAGCGGCGGGTCGGGCCAGCGGATGTTGAGGCCGTGCGGATCGTTCTCCGGCATCTGGAAGTCGTCGGGCACCCGGATGCTTGTCGACAGCGGATCGATCCATACCGACGCCGAAGTCTCGACGGTATCGGCCAGCGCCTTCATCACCACCCAACAGCCGGAGTAGCGGCTCATCGCCCAGCCATGCAGCCCGTAATCGAGATACTCCTGGACGTTCGCGGGGTACAGCACCGGCATCATCACTGCCTTGAAGACGTGTTCGGTCTGGTGCGGCAGCGTCGATGACTTCGCCGCGTGGTCGTCACCGGCAATGACCAGCACGCCGCCGAGCCTGGCTGTGCCGGCGGCGTTGGCGTGTCGAAAGACGTCTCCGCATCGGTCCACGCCAGGGCCCTTGCCGTACCACATGGCGAATACGCCGTCGTACTTGGCTCCGGGGAAGAGGTTGAGCTGTTGCGTTCCCCAGATGGCGGTCGCTGCCAGGTCCTCGTTGACCGCCGGCTGGAAGACGATGCGGTGGGCGTCGAGATGCGGGCGGGCTTTCCAGAGTGCCTGATCGAGCCCCCCCAGCGGGCTGCCACGATAACCGGAGACGAACCCCGCGGTGTTCAGGCCGGCTGCTTCATCGCGCATGCGCTGCAGCATCGGCAGTCGCACCAGGGCTTGTGTGCCGCTCAGAAAGACTCGCCCCGCAGTGACTGTGTACCGGCTATCGAGTGTGGTCGAGAAGTCTCCCATCGGTGTCTCCTGTCTGTGTGTGCCTTGCAAATCGGGTTCGGGAACATCCGCTCCGTCTCGCTGGCCAGGAAGGGCTGCCTGGATTCTACGCCGCCGATGATCGAAAAGTGGCGAAAGAAGTGGCAAGAGAGGTGAGCACTGCCGCCAGAAGGAGCTATAATTGCTGTCCGGCTCGGAAAACCGTTTGACAGTTCCTTGGTTGGGCGTCAGAATTATGGGTTGTTAGCTGGAGGGATACCCAAGTGGCCAACGGGATCAGACTGTAAATCTGACGGCTCCGCCTTCGAAGGTTCGAATCCTTCTCCCTCCACCAAGAATGCCGCCGTTGGTGCAGCTGTCCAATCGTTCTTCGGGTAATGGTTTTGCGGGTGTAGCTCAATGGTAGAGCTGAAGCCTTCCAAGCTTATGACGAGGGTTCGATTCCCTTCACCCGCTCCAGGCTGCGGCCGCAGAATTGCTTCAGGCCCCTCGGTCATCGATGCCCATGTAGCTCAGCGGTAGAGCACTCCCTTGGTAAGGGAGAGGTCGACAGTTCAATTCTGTCCATGGGCACCACCGTTGGGTGCTGTAGGTTATTAACTTCTAACGTCTTGAGGTACCGGTAAATGGCCAAGGGAAAATTTGAACGCACGAAGCCGCACGTGAATGTAGGCACGATTG
>NZ_JAMTDV010000018.1:0-7963 GCF_023806565.1 Accumulibacter sp.
GCTCGCCAACAACCTCGCCCCAGACCCCTCTTGTGTTGTGTAGATACTCATGCCTCCAGGGTCGGGCGTCTTCGGGCGCTTGGCGGGTGCTCCGGGGTCGTCCGACCCTGGCGCGCTTCCGGCATTGTCCGCCGACCACGGTTTGCGGGCCAAGGCGAGGCGGGATTGATGGCGCGGGCATGTCCCGTCCGCACGGCCCGGTTGTGCCGGGCTGTCGGGCGCATAGCAAGCCGGGGCGCCGGCCGGATCTGCTCCCCCGGCGCCCCACCCGTGATTGCCGGGAAGTTGCGCTACGGCGAGTCGTCGCGACCCTCGCTGCGCAGCCAGCCTCCCAGCAGGCGGCCGATCTCGGCGACGATACTGCCCACATGCTGGTACTGACCGTCAGAGAGCCAGCGCCAGCGGTGCGCCAGGCGCAGGTACACGCGCAGGCGTCCGAGAGCCGTGTCGGCATTACGCAGAGCCGACAACCGCGTGCGGCCAGCGCGCACCTCGGCCGCCACCAGCGCTTCGTGCAGGTCCATTGCCGCCTCCATCATCCGCTGGGTGACGGTCGAGCGGTAGGCGCGCGGGAAGCGCTCCGATCGCGGCAGCAGCCATTCGAGCAGATCGAAGGTGCGCGAGAAGATCACCATGTTCTGTGTCATGTCCAGCTCTCCCGTTTGATCGATCCGCGCGCACCGGGCGCGCAGGTCCAATGATCAGCGGCGCTTTCGACCACCTTTGTTCCTGGGACAACCTGCTGCTGGCCTGGCGCAACGCCGCACGGGGAAAGCGCGGCAGCGGCAGTGTGGCGCGCTTCGAGTATCGGGCTGAGGAGCACCTGGCCAGTCTGCAGGATCAGATGCGCAGCGGGACGTACCGGCCGGCGCCCTATGTCCACTTTCACATCACCGATCCAAAGCCGCGCAAGATCAGCGCGGCCCGGTTCCGCGACCGCGTGGTGCACCACGCGCTCTGCAACGTCATCGAACCGCGCTTCGAACGTCTGTTCATCGCCCACAGCTACGCCAACCGAAAGGGCAAGGGCACCCACCGCGCAATCGACCGGCTGCAGGAGCTCGCCCGATGCCATCGTTACGTGCTGCGGGCGGACGTGGTGCAGCACTTCGCTTCGGTGGACCACGCCATCCTCCTGGAAATCCTGCGGCGCCAGATCCCCGAGGCGGACGTCATGGCGCTGGTCGAGACGATCGTTGCGAGCGGCCGTGGTGTGCTCGACGATCAGTACGACTACGTTCCTTTCCCCGGGGACGACCTGCTCGCCATTCTGCGCCCGCGCGGCCTGCCGATCGGCAATCTCAGCTCGCAGTTCTGGTCGAATTGCTACCTCCACCCGCTTGACGAGTTCGTGCGGCGCGAACTGGGCTGCCGGGCGTATCTGCGCTACGTCGACGACTTTGCGCTGTTTGGTGACGACAAGCGCGAGCTCTGGGCCTGGAAGGAGGCGGTCATCGCGCGGCTGGCGCGTCTTCGTCTCGTCATTCACGAGACCCGCGCCCAGGTGCTGCCCGTTACAGCGGGGATTCCGTGGCTGGGTTTCGTGGTCTACCCGACACACCGCCTGGTCAAAGGTCGCAACGTTCGCCACGCGCAGCGCACGCTGCGAGCCCGCCTGGCTGCTTACCACGCCGGCCTGATCAGCTTCGGCGAGCTCGACGCGAGCTTTCGCGGCTGGATTGCCCACGTCAGCCATGGCGACACCTGGCGGCTGCGCGAGCAAGTATTCAACACGCTGCCGATCTGCCATGCAGCTCATCACCGGGCCGTGGCGGAACGTGCTGCCGGCGGCGGGCTGCCACGGCCGCTGCCGTAAAAAATTCGCGGCGGACGGCGCTGCGCGCCGTCCGCGCCGCTCGCGCGGCGCCCAGAGTTCAGTGCCCACCGATGGGGGACGAACACAACACCCGAAACCCCACGTAGCCGTCTCGGCCGCGCGGGTGGCCCCTGTAGCGCTCGGCGCAGCGCGCGCCGCCCCGGTCATTGCGCCAGGAGCCGCCGCGCAGCGCACGGGCCCCGAAGTCGCCGGCGCGCGACCCGGTCACCTCGGGCGTGTCGAACTGGTTGCGGCACCACTCCCATACCGTGCCGGCCATGTCCAGCGCTCCCTGCAGCGATGCGCCAGCCGGATACATGCCGACCGCCGTCGCACGCCCGAGGCGGCTCTCGAAGGTGTTGGCGCGCTGCGGTTCGCGCTTCGCATCCCACTCGCCACCCCACGGGTAAACCTTGCCGGAAACGCCGCCCGTTGCCGCCTGCTGCCATTCCCACTCGTCCGCCAGCCGAACGTCGACGCGAAGGCGATGGCCGAGCCAGCGACAGAAGGCCACCGCGTCGAACCAGCTCACGTAAACCGCGGGGTGGTTGCCGTAACGACCGAAGTCGTAGCTGTTCCCTTCGCCGTCACGATACAGGTCGGGCTCCCACCAGCCCGGGTCACGCCAGCCGTCCTGGGCGTGCAGAAACGCTCGGTATTGTGTCGCGGTCACCGGGTAGCGCGCGATGTGGAAAGATTCCAAGCGCTTGCGGCGGCGCTTTGTTCCCGGAAGGAGCAGCCGGCTCACCTCGATCGCGATTTCGCCACCGGGAATCGAGAGCCAGTCGATCTCGGGAGTGCCGTCGCCATCCACGCCGACGCCGAACCGCGGATCGCCCAGCACGTCGAGACGTTCCCCGATCAGGGCACGGCGCTGGTGCGGCGTTTCCGCTCGCGCCAGCTCGGCGAGCATGGCGTTCGAATCGATCGGGCCGAGGAACGCGCGCTCCTCGTCGCCGAGATGAAGCTCCGGTCCGACGCGCTGCAGCGCCGTGAGCGCGTCGCGCACCCGCTCGTGGGACCACAGTTCGCCACGCCGGCCCTGGTCGGCCCACAGGCGTGTGTCGGCCTGCAGTCGCTGGCGCCATGCCGCCCGCTCCTGGTGTCGCTCGAGGTAGGTCCACAGCGTCGGCCAGTAGGGTTGCGGCTTCCCGTTCGCGTCCAGCCCTTTGCTGCGGATCAGCGTCTCGTGGATCAGGCTGACCCAGTGGCGCTGCTCCGGCCCGAAGCCTTCGGCGGTTACGGTGACGAGGCGCAGCGGCCCCAGGTGATTCTGCCCATCGCGCGTGCGCGTGCCGGCGAGGTGATCGACCAGGCGGCGGCCGCGCTCACCGCCGCCCGCGATGGTCACCGCCTCCGCGAGCGGGATGCGCCGCCGTGTGTGACGGACGCCTTCCGCATCGACATTCACCAGGCGGAACAGAAGCTCGAGCGCTCGCGCGCGATCCTCGCTCGGGAGCAGATCATCGGCGCTCTGGCTGAGGATGCCCGCGAGGCCGCCCTGTTCGGTGAGCAACTGCCCACACAAGCGGTTCTCGACGCACTGCTTCCACAGCCAGTACAGCGCGTTTTGCACCAGCGGCAAAGCGCCTGCCTCGTTGCGTGCCTCGGCCACGATCGCTTCCCTGACCTCGCCGACATCGAGCCCGGCAAGCCGCGCGGGACCGTCGATGACTGCGCGCAGACCGTCGGGCCCGATCAAGGGCAGCGTCCACGGTCGGGCGCGGCGGTTGCGCACCGCGACCAGTCGCGGCAGGTCGTCGAAACGGTCGAGGAAATCGGCGCGCACGGTCGACAGGACAAAGAGCGGGCAGTCCGAATCCTCGAGCGCGGTTGCCAGCACGCGGTCGAAGCGGCAACGTTCGTCGTCATTGGCGAAAGTGAACAGTTCCTCGAACTGGTCGATGGCGAGCAGAAAGGCCGTTTCGTCCTGCTTGCGGCTGCGCAGCCAGTCCGCGAGACCGCGGTCGTCGGCCGCCAGGCGGGGCCGAATGTCTGCCATTTCCGCAGCGAAGGCCCGCGCCAGCTGTTCGGCGAGCATCTCCAGCGGATGCTCGCCCGGCATCATCGGGCCGATGCGCCGCCAGCGCGCGTAGCGGGTGCGCGGCCACAGCCAGCCTTGATCGACCAGCGGCAGCAGGCCGGCGTTCATCAACGACGATTTCCCGGAACCGCTGTTGCCGTTGATTTCGAGCCAGCGCACCAAGCGGTCGTCGCGCCCGGTGTCGAAGCAGGCGAGCGCGTCGAGGATCTCCTTCTCGCGGCCAAAGAACAGCTGCGCCTGTTCCACCTCGAACGCGGCGAGCCCCACGAACGGGCAACCTTCGAAGCGGGCGGCTTCATTGCGAACGAGGTTCCGCGCGAGAATCTGTTTGGGCAGTTGCGACGGCAGGGCATCGGTTCCATTCCACTGTCTTGCCTGAAACAGGCGCAGGAATGCGGGAAGCATCTCCGGCGAGGTGTCGCCGAGCAGGATCGGGAAGATCGGCAGGCGCTTGCACTCTTCGCGCGGATCGAAATGGCGGCGGAGCGCAGCCTGTGTTTCGGCCCCGATCCAGCGCTGCACGCCGTCGCGTCCGACCAGCACGACGAAGCTGCCGCAGCTATCCACCGCCTGTTGCAGGTGGTCGAGCCACAGATCGCCCTCGCGTATGCTCTCGTCGTCCTGGAAGCAGGAGAACCCGCAGTCCTCGAGTTGGGTGCGCAGGCAGCGCGCCGCCGCACCGTCGTTGCGGCTGTAGCTGAGAAAGACCTGGTGGCGATCCACGGCAGTTCGGTTCTGGCACAAACTCATCGAAATCGCGTCATTCCGGGCTGGAGCCGCAATCCGGTTCGTCTTTCGACTGCTCGGTTGACCTCTGGATCAGACTGACTGAAAAGGACAAACGGACTGAACGGCTTGCGGGCAGCGGCGATGGCGCTCGGCGGTGCGGCCTTCGGCGCCGCAATCCGCTCCCCGAAGGCCGGTCAGGGCTTCAATTGGGCGCGGATTTCGCCGCCCTTGTTCGCCTCGGTATGGACGTTGACGTAGAGATCACCGGCCTGGTAGCTCTGGAGTTGCTCGCTCGTCAATCTCGCTCCCGGCGGTACCGACCAGACGCCGTCGCCGGTCTTCGTCAGCGGGATGATCACCGGGCCGTTCTTGCCAACCGCGCCGAGGTGGATGTGCGCCATGGTCACCGTCAGGCCTGCTACGGCAATGCTGCCGCTGATCGAGCCGTCGGCGGCGACGGTGATCCTGCCGCTGCCGACCGCCTGCGTGTTGACCGGCGGCACTTCCTGATCTCCGGTGAGTTTGAGTTCGTTCCTGCTCGTGCCGATGTGCGTGCAGGCGCCAAGAACGGCGGCGAGCAAAACGGCAGCGGCGCCCGGTAGGCGAGTCTTTCCACAAGTGTTGTTCATTTGCATTGCCCTTTCAAATGCGATTGGAAAATCCGGGAACCCGAAGTTCCACGGCGGATCGGGAGCGCTGCCGACGCGCCGCAGGCAGCCGCCATCGGGGCAGGCGGCGCGTCCCGGCTGGCAGTTGGCGGAGCTTGCGGCACGCTCACGAACTGCAGGAGAGCATCGAACATCCGGCCCGGTGGCGAGCCCAGTCCGGACGCTTGGCCGCAAACGCCTCGCGTCCCGGCTGTTCGTCGAAGGGCCTGCGCAACGCCTCCAGCAGATCGTGGACCATTTGCATGTCGCCCTGTTCGGCGCGGTCGATTGCCTGTTGCGCCAGGTAGTTGCGCAGCACGTAGCGGGGATTGACGGCGCGCATGCGGGCGCCGCGCTGCTCCGGCGATTGCGGGTCGTGGCGCAGACGCGCCGCGTAGCGCACGAGCCAGCGTGCGAGGTCGGCGGAGTGGCGCTGGCGCAGATCCTCGCGGTAGAAGGAATCCTGCAAGACGTCGATGCTCGGCCGTTCGAGGTCGACCTCGGCAAGGCGGCGGAAGAATTCGCTCATGTCGATTTCCGCCTGGTGCATCAGCGCGAACAGGTCTTCGAGCAGGTCGACGTCGTCATGTGTGAACTCGCACAGCCCGAGCTTGGCGGCAAAGGCGCTGCAGAACTCGCTGGAGTACACCTCGTCGTAACGCTCTAGACCGGCGGCGAGTTGGTCGGGCCCGGGCAGCAGCAGAGCGAGCGCTTCCGCCAGTCGTTCGAGATTCCAGCGGGCGATCAGCGGTTGCCGGGCAAAACAGTAGCGGCGGGTGGAGGCGTCGGTGGTGTTCGGCGTCCAGCCGGGGTCGAAGTTGTCGACCCAGCCGTAGGGGCCGTAGTCGATGGTCAGGCCGAGGATCGACATGTTGTCGGTGTTCATCACGCCATGCACGAAGCCGACGCGCATCCAGTGCGCGATCAGTCGCGCCGTTCGCTGACAGATTTCGCTGAACCATGTGGTCACGTCGCTCGCCGGGTCGAAGGCCAGGTCGGGGAAGTCGCGTGCCATCGTGAATTCGACCAGACGTCGCAGGAGTGCGCGGTCGCCGCGCGCTGCCGGCAGTTCGAAATGCCCGAAGCGGGTGAAGGAGGGGGCGACACGGCAGACCACGGCGCCCGGTTCGGCAACCGGATGTCCGTCGTAGAACATGTCGCGGACGACACTTTCGCCGGTAGCGACGAGGCTCAGCGCGCGCGTCGTCGGCACGCCCAGATGATGCATCGCCTCGCTGCACAGGAACTCGCGGATCGACGAGCGCAGCACCGCGCGGCCGTCGGCATGGCGCGAATACGGCGTCGGGCCGGCACCCTTCAGTTGCAGTTCGAAGCGCTGCCCCTGCCGGTTGATCGCCTCGCCGAGCAGAATCGCGCGACCGTCGCCGAGCTGTCCGGCCCACTGACCGAACTGGTGACCGCCGTAGCAGCTGGCGTAGGTCGCCATCCCCGGCAGCACGCCGTTGCCGGCCAGCGCCGCAAGCAGTTCGGGCGTTGCCAGCGCCGCTTCGTCGAGATCGAGCGCCGCCGCCACTTCGCGGGAATGGGCGAGCAGGCGAGGACTGGCGACCGGCGTCGGCGCGACCGGCGACCAGCAGGCGCCGAACACCTGCCGCGGCACGTTGCCTTGCTCGGGGTCACCCGGCAGCTCGCGCAGGAAGCGGTTGTCGAAAATCAGCATGGCTCGGCAGTGTAGCAGGCTGCCGGAGAAATCGCCGGGCCCGTCGCCGGCAGCGGATCAACGGGTCGGCAGGCGGACGACGACTTCGAGTCCGCCGTCGGGGGCATCGGCCAGCAGCACCTCACCGCCACTGGCGGCGGCGATTCGCCGCACGATGGCCAGACCTAGCCCGCAACTGCCATCGGTGGCGCGCGCCGCGTCCAGTTGGACGAAGGGATCCAGTGCCCGGTTCCGGTCGGTGTCGGCGATTCCCGCTCCGTGGTCGCGGACGCGCAAGGCCACGACGTTTTCGCCGGTCATCGCCAGGTGTACCTCGACCGGCGGTGCCCCGTGCTGCAGCGCATTCCCGATCAGGTTGTCGAGCAGGCGCTGCAGATTGCCGGCGGCAATCGCCACTTGGCACTGCTCGGCAGCGGCGGCGATCGTCAGGTCGACCGGATGGCCGAGTTCGTGTTGGCGGGCGATTTCGTCGCGCAGCAAACCGGCGATGGCCAATGGCTCTGCCGTTCGCTCGCCGTCTTCGCTGCGCAGGAAGGCGAGGCACTGGCCAACGATACGTTCCATGTCGTCGATGTCGCGCGCCAGGCCGGCGCGTTCGCCGTCGTTTTCGAGCAGCGCCAGGCGCAGGCGCAGCCGGGTCAGCGGTGCGCGCAGATCGTGCGTCAGACCGGCCAGCATCTCGCGTCGCTCGGCCGCCGCCCCGGCGAGCTGGTCAAGCATGGTGTTGTGGCGTTCGGCCAGGCGCCGGACTTCCCGCGGTCCTTCCGGCGTTGCCTTGCGCGCGGCGCCGTCGCCCGTCGCGGCAACGGCCTCGCCGAGGCGCGCCAGCGGCTCGACGATGCCGCGCACGAAAAGACCGGCAATCAGCAGTACGGCGGCCAGGGTGAGCGCCAGGAACAGCCAGAGTTCGGACGGCAACGCCTGCGGTTCGAAACGCGGTGGTGGCAGCAGCAGCCACCAGCGCTCGCCGCCGGCGAGGAAGCCGATCCATAGCCCGCTGCGAATTCCCGGGCCGGCGTGCCGCAGCCAGACCGGCTCGCCGAGGC
>NZ_JAMTDV010000018.1:8063-22236 GCF_023806565.1 Accumulibacter sp.
AGCCCGCTGCGAATTCCCGGGCCGGCGTGCCGCAGCCAGACCGGCTCGCCGAGGCGATCGGCAAGATCGTCGGCGAGCCGGCGGGCGAAAGGGAATTGCGGCTGCTGGCGGGGCACGCTGCTGTCGTCGGCACGCAACTGCAGGCCGTGTTCGCCGGCATCGCTGGCGCTCAGTGCCTGCCGCGCCGACGGGTCGAGTCCGGGCAGGACGGTCTGCAACAGGCGCACCTGCCCGGCGATGAGCTGCACCGTCTGATGGACATGCGTGCTGCGGCGAAAATGCCCGAGCAAGGAGAAGGTGGCAAGCTCGGCGACGGCGATCACGGCGACCACCAGCAGCACCGTTCGCCCGGCCAGCGACGAGGGGAACAGTCTCATCCGGCTGTCGCCCCGTTGCCCGGCGCATCCGGGACGAAAACATAACCGACGCCCCAGACAGTTTGCAGATAGCGCGGGTGCGCCGGATCGACCTCGATCAGACGGCGCAGGCGGTGGATCTGGACGTCGATCGCCCGGTCGAACGATTCGCTGGCGTCGCCGCGAGTCAGTTCGAGCAGGCGCTCGCGCTTCATCGGCCGGTTGGCGTTGGCGACCAGCGCGTTCAACAGCGCGAATTCCCCGCTGGTCAGCGTCACCACCTGCTCGTCCTTCGACAACTGGCGTGCGCCGCGGTCGAACCGCCAGCCGCCGAAGTCGATCATTCCGCCGTCGGGGTCGGGCGCCGACGGTACGCGCGCGCCGCGACGCAGCACCGCCTCGATGCGCGCGACCAGTTCGCGCGGGTCGAACGGCTTGCCGAGGTAGTCGTCGGCACCCATCTCGAGCCCGATCACGCGGTCGACCGGCTCGTCGCGCGCGGTCAGCATGATCACCGGTCGCGTCTCGCCGCGCGCGCGCAGGCGGCGGCAGGCGGCGAGCCCGTCCTCGCCGGGCAGCATCAGGTCGAGCACGAGCAATTGCGGTTGATAGCGGTCGAGAAAGGCATCGAGCTGGCGCGTATCCGGCAGCAGCAGCGTGTCGAAGCCGTGCCGCCCGAGATAGGCGGCGAGCAATTGTCTGAGCTCGGCGTCGTCGTCGATCAGGAGGATTTTTTTCATGGTCGCAGGCAGGGTGGCGATGCATCGCATTCTATGCCGGGGGCGGCAGGTGCCCGGCCCACTGGAAACAATTTGCAACGCGCGAAGCCGGCGAAGCAATCGTTTGCAATCGGGAAATCCGCAGAATGGCTGCATCGCGAACGGGCGCTCCCGTCGCGATCGATCAATCTTACGGAAGGAGTCCTTACATGAAATCGAAATTCACTCCGCGCGTTCTCGTCTCCGCCCTGATCCTGGCGCTCGGCGTCGGCGGCGCCGCCTACGCGATGAACCCGGAACGCTGCGGTGCACCAGGTGGCCGCATGGAGCAGCGCATGGAATACCACATGAAAGAGATGTCGCGCCTGCACGACGAGCTCAAACTGAATGCACGGCAGCAGGCGCTCTGGCAGGACGCCGAGCAGTTCAGCCGGAGCAGCATGCGCGAGATGGGCGAGCGGATGCGCAAGCAACGCGAGGAGACGCTGGCCATGGTCAGCAAGCCGGGAGCGGACCTGCGGGCGGTGCTCACGCAGATGGACGAGTTGCGCGACGCCGGACGCAAGCAACGCGAGGCCGCTCGCGACCGCTGGCTGACAGTGTACGACGCTCTGGATGCGGCGCAGAAGGAGAAAGCGCGCCTGTTCCTCAAGAGCAAGCTCGAACGCGGGGGACCGGGTGGCCCTTGGCACTCCGCCGCGCCAGCCGGCCCCGCGCGCGATTGAGTGGAGGGGGCGATGCCGGTCGAGCAGCGATCGTACAGGCATCGCTCCGGCAGCAGCCGGTAGGCATTTCGCGGATTGCCGGCATGGCCGCATTGTCTGGCGGCACTATTTCACATGCAGATGCGCTTGCGCTCATGCAGAATAGCGGCCCAGTAAGGCATCAGGGACAGCGCGCTTTGCCGTGCCGGCGACAGCCGACTCCTGTCCAAGCCTGCAAACGATTCGGCCGGGTAAGCGCATGCTGTTCAATTCGTACTCCTTCCTGCTGGCCTATCTGCCCGTCACGCTGCTCGGGTTCTTCCTCTTCGGCCGGCTCGGCAAGGGTGCCGGAGCGGCATGGCTGGCGGCATGCTCCCTCTTCTTCTATGCCTGGTGGGATTACCGCTACCTTGCCCTGCTGCTTGCCTCGATCGGCTTCAACTACCTCCTCGGCGGCTACATCGCGCGCCACGCCGGTCGTGCCGCGGGTCGGCGGGCGCTGGCGCTGGCGGTCACCGTCAATCTGCTTCTGCTCGGCTACTACAAGTACGCGGACTTTTTCCTGGCAAGCGCCAATGCCGTTCTTGGCACCGATTGGCCGTTGCTCGCCATCATCCTCCCGATCGGCATCTCCTTCTTCACCTTCACCCAGATCGCCTTTCTGGCGGATGCCTATGTGGGCAAGGTCACCGAGTATCGCTTCACCTACTACGCGCTTTTCGTCACCTACTTCCCGCATCTGATCGCGGGGCCGGTACTGCATCACAAGGAGATGATGCCGCAGTTCGACGAGGACCGGAACTACCGCCCGGACGCAGCCAATTTTGCGGTCGGATTGACCATCTTCGCCATCGGCCTCGCCAAGAAGGTGCTGCTCGCCGACAACCTTGCAGGCTACGCCGCGCCAGCCTTCGACCCCCATGCCGAGGCGCTGTCGCTCTTTCTTGCCTGGGGCGGCGTCCTCGCCTATACGTTCCAGCTTTATTTCGACTTTTCCGGCTACTCCGACATGGCGATCGGCCTGTCGCGGCTGTTCGGGGTTCGTCTGCCGCTGAACTTCAACTCTCCCTACAAGGCCAGCAACATCTCGGACTTCTGGCGTCGCTGGCACATGACGCTGTCGCGCTTCCTGCGCGACTACCTCTACATTCCCCTTGGCGGTAACCGCCACGGCCCGCTGCGCCGTCACTTCAGCCTGCTGACGACGATGGTGCTCGGTGGACTGTGGCACGGTGCCGGCTGGAATTTCGTCGTCTGGGGTGCGCTGCACGGCGCTTATCTGGTGGTCAACCATGCCTGGCAGGATCTCAGCGCGCGCATTCCGCTCTCGTTGCCGCCGCGTCTCGGCCACGGGCTTGGCGTGGCGATCACTTTTCTCTGCGTGGTCGTCGCGTGGGTTTACTTCCGGGCGCCCGATCTTGCCACCGCCCACCGGTTGCTCGCGGGATTGAGCGGCGCATGCGGAGCGGCAATTCCCGAGTCGATCGGCTCGCGCCTCGGTGCGTTGCGGCCACTGCTCGAAGGCATGGGTATCGGAAGCTTCCTGGGCGGCGGCTCGACCTTCATCGAAACCTGGCTGTGGGTAGCCGTCGGCGCGTCGATTGCGTTTCTGGCGCCGAATACGCAGGAGATTCTTTGTCGTTACGAACCGGCGCTGCCGGTCGAGCGACGTACCGGGTTCCGTGTCGCGCCACGCCTGCTCTGGCATCCTTGCCGCCGGGACGCGGTGCTGTACGGTCTGCTCTTCGCTGTCGGTCTGCTCGCGCTCAGCCGCCCCACCGAATTCCTGTACTTCCAGTTCTGATGACTTTCTTGACGCCGGCCCGCCCGTGGCACAGTTATCTGCAGTGGATGTTCGCCACGGTGGTCGCGGCGCTTTTCGTCGTGGGTGCGATCAATGTCTTCATCGATCCGCTCGGGGTCTTCGGGTCACCGCGGATCGTCGGCATCAACGCCAGCAAACCCTATCTCGACCACCACCGGGAACTTGCCCGCTGGCAGGCGGGCCGCCGCTTCTGCAGCAGCGTCGGCATTTTCGGCAATTCCCGCGCCGAGATCGGCTTCGACCCCGAGAACGCTCTCTTTGCCAATCGCCGGCTCTCCGCGTTCAATCATGCGATTGCCGGTTCGGATGCCAACCTTGCCTATCGTCAATTGCGCTGGTTGCAGGGCGCCGGCTGCCTGCCGGAGACGATCATCCTGGGAGTCGATTTCATCGACTTCCTCGGGGGTAGCAGTCCGACGCCGCTGGCGCCCGCCGAATCGGATCCGGCGCCTCGGCTGGATGCCCGCTTTCTGGCCGAGACCGTCTTCTCGCTCACCGGTCTGCGCGACTCGCTGAACACCATATGGTTGCAGTGGGCCCGCTACCCGGCCACGCGCACCGAACGGGGTTTCAGCCCGCTCTACAACTACGTCGGCGAGGTGGAGCAGAGCGGGCACTACGTTCTCTTCAGGCAGCGCGCCGAGGAAAACGCGCGCAACTGGCTGCGCAAGCCGCGCCGGCTGCAGCCGCCGGAAGGTGGCAGGTCGGGCGATGAACAGGCTGTCGAGGCTTTCCTTGATCTTGCCAGCGCGGCGGGGAGCACGGTGTACCTGGTGATCTACCCCTACCACGCGCAGATTCGCCTGATGCTCGAACGCCTCGGTTTCGGCGGTCTGTTTGCCGAATGGAAGAAGATGATCGTTGACATTGCCGAACGGCAGGGCGGCGGAAAGGTGATCGTCTGGGACTTCAGCGGGATCTCACCGGAGACGCTGGAGGAAATTCCCGCCGCCGGCGATCGGCGAACGCACCTGCGCAACTATTGGGAATCCGGTCATTTCAAGAGGGAACTCGGAGATCGAGCGCTTGCTCGCATGCTCGGCGAGCCAGGCGACTTTGGCGTGCGACTGAACGGTGAGAACATCGACCGCTGGCTCGCCGTCGATCGCGGCCGTGTGCAGTCCCTGCTCGCGACGCCGGGGCCGCTACAAACCGAAGCTGACGACATCGTCGGCAGCGTGCAGCGCAGGTAGGTGCTCTCGTCGCCCGCATCGCCGTACGCTGGCCGGTGGCTTCGCCGCTGCCGGGCGGCTGCTCCGGCCGCCGTGGCTCCAGGCGCGGGCTAGCCGCCGCGGGCAATCCTGGCGAAGCGCCAGAGGCACCACGCCGCCGCCAGCGTGAACACGCCCCAGAGGCTTTCGACTGGTTGCCGGACGACGGCGCTCCAGGTCATCCACAGGATGCCGAACAGGAAGGTCAGCGGGACCCACGGCCAGCCGACGATGCGGAGTTGCCTGCCTTCGCGCAGTCGGATGCGCAGCAGGCCGGCAACCGTGGCGGCGGAACTCAGATTGAGAGTGAAGCCGACGTAGGTCAGCAGGCTCTGGAAACTCGCGCTCCACAACAGCACCAGTGCCAGGCCGCACTGCACGGCGATCGCCAGCCGCGGCACGCCAGCGTGCAGCCGGAAGCTCGCGGGAAGTTCGCGGTCTGCGGCCATGCGCGCATATACTCGTGCGCCGGCGACCGTCATCGCCGAGACCGACGCCGCCAGGATCAGCGCGATCAGTGCCGTCAGGACGTCGGCCCAGCGTGCTCCACCCAGCGCCTGCGCGGCAACCCGACCGATCTCGCGCGAGCCGGCAAGCAATTGCCATGGCGCCGCAAACACGAAGACGACGTTGAGCGCCAGGTAGAGAACGGTCACCAAAGCGGTTCCGATCACCAATGCGCGCGGCAGATTGCGCTCGGCGTCGCGCACCTCGCCGGCGACATAGACGGCGGCATTCCAGCCGAAGTAGCTGAACGACACCCAGAGCAGCCCGACCGCGAATTCGCCGGCCGCGGCAGTTGGCGGCGGCGCGCGCATCGTCGTGCCGGGCGGCAGGCTGGACAGTGCCAGGGCGGAAAAGGTGATGACCAGGAGCACTTCGACTCCGACCGTCAGATTGTGCAGGTGGGTGCCTCGCTGCATGCGCAGGGCATGGACGAGGGCGAGGCCGCAGAGGAGCGCGCTGCCCAGCCATTGCGGGGAACTGCGGGGAAACCAGTCGCGCAGGTATTCGCCGAAAGCCAGCGCGGTGGCGGCAAGTGGAGCGGCGAAGCCAACCACGATCGACACCCAGCCCGCCATCGTGCCGGCTGCCGGGTGCACGGTGCGCGAGAGAAAGAAATACTCACCGCCCGACTCGGGCAGGCGTCGCGCCAGCGCACCATAGCTCAGCGCGCCACAGGTGGCGAGCATGCCGCCGATCAGCCAGGCGAGCAATACCAGCCACGGGGATTGCAGTTGCTGCAGCAGGAATCCGCCGGTGGTGAATACGCCGCTGCCGAGCATGCTCGCCACGACCAGCGTCGTCGCCGAAAAAAGGCCTAGCCGACGATTGGACGGCATCACGGCCGGCCGTCGGCGGCACCGGTCATCGGCACGAAACGTACCGGCAGGACTGCATCGCGCTGCAGGCGGTTGCCGCGCTTGCGGAGCAGGAAAAGGTTCTGCGCATCGGCGTCGCCGACCGGGATCACCATGCGCCCGCCATCCTTGAGCTGCTCGACGAGCGCTGCCGGTACGTGATCCGGTGCGCAGGTAACGATGATGGCGTCGAACGGAGCCGCTTCCGGCCAGCCCCGATAGCCATCGCCGTGACGTACGCGAACGTTGCCGTAGCCGAGTCGCGACAGAACTCTCGCCGCTTGTCGCGCCAGCGGTTCGACGATCTCGATGCTGTAGACTTCGCGCACGAGAACGGACAGGATCGCTGCCTGATAACCGGAACCGGTGCCGATTTCGAGGACTCGATCGCTCGCCTGTGGCTGCAGCTTCTCGGTCATGAAAGCGACGATGTAGGGTTGCGAAATCGTCTGCTCGTAACCGATCGGCAACGGCCGGTCGTCGTACGCGTAGCGCCGCAGGGCTGCGGGCACGAACTCGTGCCGCGGCACCGTCGCCATCGCCGTGAGCACTTCCGGATCGCGAATTCCGCGCGTGCTGCTGGCGAGTTGTTCGGCGACCATTCGCCTGCGCGCTTCCTCGAGGTCGCTTTCGCCGGCGTTGGCAACTGCCACGACGGCAAAGGCGAGCAGCGCGCCGATCCGGATGGACGCCGCAGCCAGCCGGCGCGCCGAGGGCAAAGGCGGTTTGCCGGCAAATGTGTGGCAACGGCTGGCAAGGGCGAACATCGGCTCCTCCCGCGTACTCTGCCTGCCGGGCGGGCTGGCGGAGAACGCTAACGATTCGTCGCTATGGTCATGAGGCGACCCGCGTCGCTGCTTCGAGGCCGCGCGTGTACTGTTTGCAATCGGCTAGGTCGATGGCCGGAACCGTTGGTGATCCGGTCCGCAGCGCGGTCGCCGTGCCGCGCCGGGTGCTTGCCGGTGGCCAACCTGCCGGCATGCGGGTGACGATCGCTGCACGCGCTAGGCGAGTTCATCCGGCTCGAGAAGATGCTCGAGCGCCGTGATGCGATCCTTGAGCAGCAGCTTGCGCTTCTTCAGCCGGCGTATCAGCAGGTCGTCGGGCGGCGGGTTGAGCATCAGGTGGTCGATGACCTGGTCGAGGTCGTGATGCTCGACCTGCAGTTCGAGCAGGGTTACGCGGTTCTCGGAGATCTGTTCTTCGGTCAGCATGGTCGGCGATATCCTCAAGGTAGTGATTCGGCTGGTCGAGGAGAGCTGGCAGCGCAGTGCGCGCGCACGCCGGTAGCGACGACGAGCAGGAGAAGTGCGGCGCAGTCGGCAGCTATGGTAGGCGCGCCGACGGCAAAAGACAATGGCAAGCAGGGCAACCCGGCGCGCTCAGCGCACGAACCCGCCGCCAACACGCCGCAGACTTGCGGCAAGGCGCATTTTTGCGAATAGAATGTAGGGTGGCAGCGTACCTTTGAGACATCCTCGGGAGGAGGCAAATGGTTTATCACATCATCGTTTCGTTCGGGCGGGAGAGGCAATACGAGTTCAAGTTCTCCCAGAGCGAACTTGCTGCCGGGTCTCCCGAAGAAGCGCGCCGCTGGTTTGACAAGGAGTTTGCCGATCTCGAATGCGAACCCAGCAATCCGATGGGCAAGGTGTTGATTATCGACAAGATCCTCAACGTTGCCCGCTACGGTGGCGAACAGCGATTCAGCGACGGCAAGGAGTGGGCGACGCGATTTGCGCGTTACACGGCCCTTGCCCTGGGGCGCGATACCGTGCGCATCGACGTCGCGGCGTTCAATATCGGTTACTGATCGATCGGCTTCCCTGGAGTCCTGGTGGCGCGCCCGGCCGGCGAAAGAGGTGCGGGCGGCGCAGCAGGGGTGTCTGGGCGACGACACTAGTGATGGACAAGGGATTGATCAGAAACGCAGGCGACGAGGAAGACCCGGAAGAGGAGGCCGACAGCGCGCGGCGGCTGCCGCATGGGACTCGCAACTACATCACTCCCGCCGGCCACGCGCGCATCCGTAGCGAACTCGAACAACTTGTGCGCGTCGAGCGACCGCAGGTGGTCAGCGTCGTGCAGTGGGCAGCGGCGAACGGCGACCGCTCGGAGAACGCGGATTACATCTACGGCAAGCGGCGGCTGCGCGAGATCGACCGGCGGATTCGCTTTCTGAGCAAGCGTCTGGATCTCGCTGAAATCGTCGATCCCGGCCGGCGGGAGCCTACCGAGCAGGTCTTTTTTGGCGCGACGGTGACTGTCTGCGACGAGCAGGGAAACGAGCAGACGTATCAGATCGTTGGTGTCGACGAAACCGATTTCGCGCGCGGCCGCATCAGTTGGGTATCGCCGCTGGCGCGCGCGCTGCTCAAGTCGAGGGAAGGCGAAACCGTCCGTTTCCAGAGTCCCGCCGGCTGGCGCGAGCTCGAGGTGGTGACGGTCGAGTATCGAAGCATCGAATCCTGACCGGTGCTGCCGGCGGGGCCAATCGGCTGCCAGCGGGACTTGAAATGGCGGCATCCATCCCCATCTGCCGATCCGTCGCGCGTGGCGCGTACTGCGCTGGTTTTTCGCTTGCCTTTCTAAACGCTTTTCACGGAGTCTTGCATGGGTGCACAAAAGGAAACTCTCGGTTTTCAGGCGGAAGTCAAACAGCTCCTGAATCTGATGATCCACTCGCTTTACAGCAACAAGGAGATTTTTCTCCGCGAGCTGATTTCGAATGCTTCCGACGCCTGCGACCGCCTGCGCTTCGAGGCCTTGAACAACGCCGGTCTGTACGGCGACGACAGCGACCTGAAAATCCGCGTTTCGTTCGACAAGGAAGCGCGCACACTCAGCATTGCCGACAACGGGATCGGCCTCTCACGCGAAGAGGCGGTCGAGCATCTCGGAACGATCGCCAAGTCGGGAACACGCGAGTTCTTCTCCGCGCTGACCGGCGATCAGGCCAAGGATGCGCACCTGATCGGCCAGTTCGGTGTCGGTTTCTACTCCTCGTATATCGTCGCCGACAAGGTGACCGTGATTTCCCGGCGCGCCGGTCTCGAAGCCAATCAGGCGATCCGCTGGGAATCGTCGGGTGAGGGCGATTTCACGATCGAAGTGATCGATCGCGCGCAACGCGGTACCGAAGTCACGCTGCATCTGCGCGAGGGCGAGGACGAATTCCTGTCGAACTGGAAGCTGCGCGAAATTCTTCGCAAGTATTCCGATCACATCACCCTGCCGATCGTGATGAAGAAGGAGATATGGGACGAGGAAAAGAAGGCGCAGGTGACCACCGACGAAGACGAGACGGTGAACCAGGCTTCGGCGCTATGGGCTCGCCCCAAGTCGGAGATCAGCCAGGAGCAGTACAACGAGTTCTACAAGCACGTCGCACATGATTTCGAAGATCCGCTGGCGCACGTCCATGCCCGCGTCGAAGGCAAGCAGGAATACACGCAACTGCTCTACATTCCGTCGCGCGCGCCTTTCGACCTCTTCGAGCGCACGGCCCGCCACGGCATCAAGCTCTATGTGCGGCGCGTCTTCATCATGGACGACGCCGAGCAACTGATGCCCTTGTACCTGCGTTTCGTTCGCGGAGTCGTCGATTCGAACGATCTGCCGCTCAACGTCTCGCGCGAAATCCTGCAGCAATCGCGCGACATCGAGACGATTCGCGGCGGCTGCGTCAAGAAGGTTCTCGGCCTGCTGGAAAGCCTGGCCGACAGCGAAGAGGATGCGACCAAGGAGAAATACGCGAGTTTCTGGAAGGAATTCGGGCGCGTGCTCAAGGAAGGCGTCGGCGAGGATCTCGGCAACAAGGATCGCATCGCCAGGTTGCTGCGCTTCGCCTCGACCCATGCCGACACGGCCGACGAGAATGTATCGCTGGCCGATTACGTCGCACGGATGAAGGAAGGGCAGGAGAAGATCTACTACGTCACCGCGGAAACCTTCACCGCGGCCAAGCACAGCCCGCACCTCGAGATCTTCCGCAAGAAGGGAATCGAAGTGCTGTTGCTCTCCGATCGCGTCGATGAATGGGTGACCGGACATCTCACCGAATTCGACGGCAAGCAGTTGCAGTCGGTGGCCAAGGGTGGGCTCGACCTCGGCAAGCTGGAGGACGTGACGGAGAAGGAAGAAGCCGAGAAGGCGGCCGACGAGTACAAGGAGCTGATCGAGAAGGTGAAGACGACGCTCGGCGACAAGGTCAAGGACGTTCGCGTCACACATCGCCTGACCGATTCGCCTTCCTGCCTCGTTGCCGATCAGTACGACCTTGGCGGCAATCTGCAGCGAATTCTCAAGGCGGCCGGACAGCAGGCGCCGGCGAGCAAGCCGATCCTCGAGATCAATCCCCGGCATCCGGCGGTGCAGCGTCTCAAATACGAGGAGACCCGCTTCGACGACTGGGCAAATCTGCTGCTCGAACAGGCGACACTGGCCGAAGGCGGTTCGCTCGAGGATCCCGCCGGCTTCGTCAAACGCATCAACGATCTGATGCTGGCGCTCTCGCTCGGCGGCGGCCGTTGACCAGCGGCGGCGGGCCGGAACTGCTGCACGGTCTGCCGCCGATTCTCGATGCCGGCGTACGGACGCTGATTCTCGGCAGCTTTCCATCGCCGGCGTCGCTGGCGGCGCAGGCGTACTACGCGCACGGCCAGAACCAGTTCTGGCGATTGCTGGGCGCGCTGCTCGGCGAGCCGCTCGCAGAGCTCGCCTACGTCGAGCGCCAGCGGGTCCTGCTCGGACACGCCATCGGCGTCTGGGACGTGTATCGCCAATGCCGGCGCGAGGGCGCGCTCGACGCGGCGATCGAGTCGCCGGTGGTCAACGATTTCGGCCGCCTGCGCAGCGAGGCTCCGGTCTTGCAACGGATCTGCTTCAACGGCCAGACCGCCGGCAGGTTCGCCGCCTGGTTTCGCCAGCAGGGCTACGAAACCCTGGTCCTGCCTTCGAGCAGCCCGGCCCATACCCTCGCTTTCGAACGTAAACTGCTTGCCTGGCGGGCGGCGGGGTTCGGCAAGCCAGGCCCTTCCTGATCGCCTGCCAGGCCGCTCGGCAAGCCGGCTGGCAAGGCGATCTGCGCCTATCTGGCGGGGGCCAGGATGTCCCGCAGGCACTGCTGGTGAGCAGGCCCCAGGAGGTCCTTGCACTGCTCGTGCGCTCGCTGTTGTCGCGTGCACAGCTTGAAATCCTCGCCAGTCTGCTGCTTGCACGCTGCGTAAGCCTCTTGGCGCACCGCGCACTGCGGACCGGGCATCCTGCTGCAGTCCGCGGGGGGTAGTTTTTCCTGCACACAACGGCGGAACTGCGGACCAGCCTGGGCGCTGCACGCCGCGTAAGCCTGCTTGCGGGCCTCGCAGTGCGGCGGGTTGGCGGACTGACTGCAATCGAACTGCTGCGCCTGCTCGTGCAGGCACGTGCGGCGTTGCGGGCCCACCGTGTCGCGGCAGGCGTCGAGCATCTTCTGGTGCGCGGCCTGTCGTGCCCGGCATTGCTCCGGATACGGCGCCTTGCTGCAGTCGGCGGCGCCGCGCATGCCCGGCCCGCCACCGCCGCCGGTCATGCCCATGCCGGTGCCCGGCGTGCCCGGGCCCATGCCGCCGCCCATGCCGGGCTGGGCGACGGCCGGCAGGGCAAACAGGGCGGCGGTGAGTGAAGCGATGATCAGTGCAGTCTTTTTCATCGAAGCTCTCCTTCAGATTGGATGCGATCGGTGCGCGATGGCGACCAGGCGCCAGGCCGCGTGGGACATCTTACACCGTCCGGCGACGGTCATTGAGCGCCGCCGGCGGTGTCCGGTATAGTCCCTTGCTCAATCTCATCGAAAGCAGCCGATGCGCCAAAGAGAGGTCCACCCCGTGCATGAACATCGCCTGACGCTGGCTGAGGTCCTCGGCTGGTTGTCCGAAGACGGCTTGGTCGAGACAGGCGACGCCGATGCCCTGCTCAAGGAAAGCCGCCTCAAGCGCCTCGTCTCGCATCCGCTGGTGATCGTCGCCGACCAGAAATGGAAGTCGCGGCAGGAGCCGCATCGGCCCCTGACCCTCGAAGACCTCGGCGAATGGCTGGCGCGCCGGGTTGGCCTCGACTATCAGCACATCGATCCGCTCAAGGTCGACTTCACGGCGGTGACCGAAGTGATGTCGAGCGCCTACGCGACGCGCTTCGGCATCCTGCCGATCCAGGTGACGATGCGCGAGATCGTGGTCGCGACGACCGAGCCTTTCCTGCGCGACTGGGAGAAGGAGATCAGGGCGATCGCCAAGAAGGACGTCCGGCGCGTGTTTGCCAATCCGGTGGACGTGGCGCGCTACCTGGTCGAGTTCTACAATCTGGCGCGCTCGGTCAAGAAGGCCGCGCAGCTCGGCGGTCCGTCCGGCAATCTGTCGTCGTTCGAGCAACTGGTCGAGCTCGGCCGCACCAATCGCCAGTTCGACGCCAACGATCAGCACATCGTCAACATTGTCGACTGGCTTTGGCAATACGCCTTCGAGCAGCGCGCCAGTGACATCCACATCGAGCCGCGACGCGAGGTCGGCATCGTGCGCTTCCGCATCGACGGCGTCCTGCATCAGGTCTACCAGATTCCGATGAGCGTCATGGCGGCGATGGTCAACCGCGTCAAGATCCTCGGCCGCATGGACGTCGTCGAAAAGCGTCGCCCGCAGGATGGCCGGATCAAGACGCGAACCGCCGACGGCCGCGAGGCCGAACTGCGCCTGTCGACGCTGCCGACCGCTTTCGGCGAAAAGCTGGTGATGCGGATTTTCGACCCCGAGGTCCTGGTGCGCAGCTTTGCCGATCTCGGCTTCGGCGATGAGGATCAGGCGCGCTGGAAGGAGATGGCGGAGAGGCCGAACGGGATCATCCTGGTCACCGGCCCCACCGGTTCCGGCAAGACGACGACGCTCTACTCGACGCTCAAGCAACTGGCGACGCCGGCGGTCAATGTGTGCACCATCGAGGATCCGATCGAAATGGTCGAACCGGCGTTCAACCAGATGCAGGTGCAGAACGTCATCGACCTCGGATTTGCGCAGGGCGTGCGGGCGCTGATGCGCCAGGACCCGGACATCATCATGATCGGCGAAATCCGCGACCTGGACACCGCCGAGGTAGCGATTCAGGCGGCCCTTACCGGCCATCTGGTGCTGTCGACGCTGCACACCAACGACGCGCCGGCGGCGATCACGCGCCTGCTCGACCTCGGCGTTCCCTCGTATCTGCTCGGCGCGACGGTGCTCGGCGTGATGGCGCAGCGGCTGGTGCGCATCCTCTGCCCGCACTGCAAGCGGGTGCACCCGGCGAGCCCGATCGAGGAGACGATGTGGGACCAACTGGTGGCGCCGTGGAAAGCCAACCGGCCGGCGCGCTTCTACCGGCCGGTCGGTTGTCTCGAATGCCGCATGACCGGCTATCTCGGGCGGGTCGGCCTCTACGAGATCCTGCCGCTGTCGCCGGAAATCCGGCTCGCGATCAGCGAAAACCGGGACATCGCCCGGATTCGCGATCTCGCCTTCCGCGAGGGAATGAAGCCGCTGCGCATCGCGGGGGCGATGAAGGTCGCCGCCGGCGTGACGACGCTGGCCGAGGTGTTCAAGGTCGCGCCGCCGGTCGAGCAGGGCTGAGCCGGAAGCGGGCGAGCACCGGCGGGCCGAGGTCCATCAAGTCAGCCCCGGAACCGGTCCGAAGCTTTCCAGCGGCAGCCGCTCGGGCAACGCGTTCGCCAGCGGACGAAGCCAGGCCAGGTAACGCCAGGCGTCGCCGCTGACCGTCAGGACGCCGTCGCTCGCCGGCTCCCAGTTCGCGTGCCCGGCGCCGGCGATTCCGGCCAGATCGGCGTCCCAGAGGCGCACGCTGCCGTCCCAGCCGGGGATGGCGAGCCACTGGCGGCCGGTGGCGTCGCGCCGGGGCAAAGGCGACCGATTGGAATCGTGATGAGGAACCGGCCAGCCGGGCGAGTTTTTCCTTGGCCCTTGCACGAACGCCAG
>NZ_JAMTDV010000018.1:22336-42660 GCF_023806565.1 Accumulibacter sp.
GCTGTCGCGCGCGAGCCAGCCCTCGGCCACCCCGCGGTAGAGCGTGGCGCTGTAGACGGTCCGCCCGGCGGCGCGATCGCGTTCGCTTGCCGGGATGAAGTCGGCGACCAGCTTCAGCGTGTAGGGGCGTTGGGTCAGTTCCTCCAGATTGTGTACCGAGCGCACCATTTCGATCAGCCGCTCCACCGCGACGTCGGGAACGGCGTGCTCCAGATAGCGGCGAACCTGTTCCTAGTTCCACGGCAGGAGAACCATCGCCTGGTAGCGCGCCGGGCCGAATTCGCCGCGCCCCGACTGTGTGAAGTGGCTGTTCTGTGCCCGCGGGGTGGGGAAGTACTGCGTACGGCAGGTGATCAGCACCTTGAGTCGTGGCTGCCGCCCTTCCGCCCGCGCAAGGGCGTCGGCGATCAGCTTGAGCAGGTTGTCGGTGAACACCTTGCCGTCGGCCTCGGTGAGCTTGACCAGCACTTCATCGAGCTCGTCGAAGAGAACGACGGCGCCCTGCGCGATCCACTGATGCACCCGGGCCAGCGTGTAGCCCTCGCCGGCGCCGCTGTCGAGCCAGCCGCGCGCCATGCAGGGATGGGAAGGGCGAATCGCGCGAGCGGCGCGGTGGCTAATTGCCGGGAGCGGGTTCGATGCGGACGGGCAAGGGCCGGGGAACTTCCAGGTGGACGTCCCGCTGCGGGAAAGGAATCTGGATTCCGGCCGCCGCCAGGCGCTTCTCGATCGCGTAGCGCAGGTCGCTATCCACTCGTCGGGCGACCAGGTTTTCGCCCAGTTCGACCCAGAAGACGAGCACCATCAGCAAGGCGCTGTCGGCGAAGTCCTCGAAGAAGACTTCCGGCGGAGGGTCTTTCAGGACCTGTCCATGATCAGCGGCACAGCCGCCGATGATTTCGGCCGCCTGGCGCACTGGCGACCCGTAGGCGATCCCGACGCGGACTTCGCGCCGGATGCGCGGGTTCGAATAGGTCCAGTTGATCACCTGGTTTTCGAGAAAGCTGGAGTTCGGCACGAGAGCCTCTACCCCGTCGAAGCCGCGGACGGTGGAGGCGCGCAGATCGACGGCCACGACGTGCCCGGTCATGCCGCCGAGGGCGATGATGTCGCCGACGCGGATCTTGCGTTCGAAGAGGATGATGATGCCGCTGATCACATTCTTGATGATCGTCTGCGTACCGAAGCCGATGCCGATGGCCAGGGCGCCGCCAAGAAAGGCAAATGCGGTCAGCGGAATGCGCGCCAGGTTGAGGACGAAGATGATCAGCACCACGGCCAGCGCAATCATCGACCAGCGCCGAATCACGCTGGCCACCTGCTGGTTCACGCCGAAACGGCTGACCAGCAAGCCCTGCATCCTTCTCGACAGCCGTGCGAACAGCCAGTAGCCGATGAGGAAAAGGAACAGGGCGCCGATGCTCTTGCCGACCGTGACCCCGTACGTTACCGTGACTGTCTTGCCGTCGATCAGCGTCGAATCCTCGACGGCAAACATCTCGAAATTCCAGATTCCCTTGAGTGTCTGCGTCAGCTGCACCAGAACCAGTTGCCAGTCGGTGGACCCGGCGCCCTTTCCCTGGAAGCCGAAATCTCCGAGCCAACGCTCGAGCTGGCGCTGCAGGCGGCTGCTGCCTCGCTCGACCCGCTGGAACGCGCGCACCCGCTCCTTCAGCACGTCCAGTATCGCCGTCTGCTGCGCGGTTGCCGTGCTGTCGAGGGTGCCGCTGGCAAGGCGCAGTTCCTGTTCCCGGACCGCGACGTGGGCGGTCTGCAGGAGCTGATCGACGATCTGCTTGCGGCTGTTCAGGTCCTCGCGCATGCGTGTGAGCCAGGCAAGCACGCTCTGACGGCTGGCGGCGTCGTCGGAATGCAGTCCGACGTAACGTTGTGCCCAGGCATCGCTGGCCGTCTGCAGCAGCGTCTGCATCCAGGTGAGCGTGAGCAATTCAACGCGGTCGCTTTCCAGGCGTTCGTCGAGAAGCTGCAAGCGAGCCGCGTCGGCGGCGCTGCTGTCCGTTTTCGCGACGATCTTGGCGAGTCGTTCGCGTTCCTTCACACGGCGAGTATTCGCCGCGACCGTGCTGTCGATATCGGCAGCTACCTTGTTGAGCTCCTTGCGCAGCGCTGACTGTTGTTGCTCGAGTTCTTCCTTGCTCAGGCGCTGCTCGGGGAGGACTCGGGCCAACAGACTTTCCATTTCGCCGTTGAGTGCCTGCCGGCCCTTGATTTCGAGAGCCATTCGCTCGGCGCCGAGGCCGATGTTCGCCAGTTCCGCCTCAGCGAGTTGCTTGCGCAGCAACGCCAGCTCCCGATTCAGGCGTTCCTTCTCGATCTCGTCGCGACCCCTCGCACGTGCCAGTCGATCTTCGGCAAGGCGGACCGCTTCCGCTGCGCGCCGCTGCGCGTCGATGCGTCCGACTTTCAGCGTCTGCAATGCACGCTCGGTCGAGAGCAGGTTCTGCAAACGCTCCTTGCCGGTATCGTAGCTGTCGCGCAAGGTGTCCACCTGCAGGGCGGAGTACGGTGGCGCGCTGGCGAAGGTGGCCAACAGGCCCTGCACGCGCTTGTCGTCATTCTGCGATTTTTTCTGATTCTCGAGTTCCTCGATCTGTTTCAGATACTCGCTGTAGGCGACGACCAGTCGGCCCAGCAGGCGCTGTCGATCGGTGGCACTCAGTCCGGGAGCGCTCGTCGCCCGGCCGTCTTCGATCTGCCCTGCCTCCTGCTGCCGGCGCGCCTCGGCCAACTGCGCTTCCGCCCTGGCCCGCGGGTCGGAGGCAGTCGCTGCCGCGGAAATTCTGGGCGGGTCGGCTTTCGGCTTCAGCAGTGGAATCTCGCCATGTGCCAGCGGCGTCAGCAGCGGCAGGAGCAGCGCGAGCAGGTAGCGGCGCACGGCGATCATCGACCTTCCGTCGGCAAGGGTGGGGCCCCTATCATCAAGGGAGCGTAGCAGCGCAACCACGGCAAAAAGGAATCGAGCAGCAAGGCACCCCGCCAGAATAGCGCATTTGCCTTTTGCCGTCCGAGCGGACATAATCCAGAAGGGATCCGGTCTGCTGTTCGAGCGGTTTGCTGCGTCGCCGAGACGGGTTTGTCCGCTTCGGCGGCGTTCGCCATCGACGCCTTCGTTGCCCGGCGCCAGACGGCTGGCAGCCGCTTCCGCACGAGGGAAGGGGAGCACGCCAATGGAAGTGTGCATGCATCGACCTCACGCCATGGGCGGTTCGCGGCTCTTGCGGCGCTACGTGGCTGGCTGCATTTTCGTCGTCTGCCTCGGTCTCAGCGCCTGCGCTTCGATCACCCTGAACACGGTACAGGATGGTCGGCTGGTAGTCGCCGGGCCGATTGCCGGGGTCGAGGTGTTCCGGCAGGGGGTTCGCCAGCCGCCGCAGCCGGGCATGGCCCTGCAGGCGGGCGACGAAATCTGGACGGGTCCGCAGTCGACGGTGGTGCTCAGCTTCGTCGACGGCGCCCGCGTCTTCGTCCTGCCGGGGTCGCATGTCCGCGTCGGATCCATCTTCGTGTACCTCGGCGAGGTCCTGGTCAAGGTCAAAGGGCTTTTCGAGGTGCAGACCACCTATGCGACGGCGGGCTCGGAAGGGACCGAATATCAGGTGCGGGTCGATCCCGGCGAGCGCGTCCGGGTCGTCGTCGCCGACGACCACGTGCTGCTGGCTTCCCGTTACCAGTACTGGCGCAAGGTTGTTCTCGCGAGCGGGCAGAGCGCCTGGATCGTTGGCGCAGAAGCTCCGCGCGTCGGCGCCGATGCGGTGAGTCCAGCGGAAATCGAGGGAATACGCCAGCGCATACGCGTGCTCGACGCGCTGGTTCCGCAGCCCGCCGATCTGCGGCCGGTCGCGGCGGCCGGCGTGGTCTTTGGCCTAGGCTGGCTGTTGAACAAGGAGATGCACAGGGACTCACGCCAGGACTCGCATCAGGATTCGCACCGGGACAGCGTCGATCGCGCGCCACCGGATTCGTATCGCCGGCCGAGCAGTCCTCCCGTACAGCCCGATTCGAGTCCGTCGCCACCGCTGCGATTGCCACCGCTCCAGTAATTCGCCGACGGGCGGCGGGTCGAGAGCGGTCCCGCCGCGGAGGCAGCGGGAGCGGCAGGGCAGGGGGCCGTTGCCGTGGTGTTCCGGATTGCCGGCAGGTGCTTCGCGAGCGAGGAACAGCATGCCCAGGATCTTCATCAGCTATCGTCGCGAAGACAGCATCGCGTATGCCGGGCGGCTCCACGACCACCTCAGCGAGCACTTCGGTGCCGACAAGGTGTTCATGGACCTCGGCCAGATCGCGCCGGGCGACGATTTCGTGCAGGTGCTCGACGCCAGGATTCGGGAATGTGATCTGGTCATCGCGCTGATCGGAGCGAAATGGCTGCAGCTTGCCAACGAACAGGGCCGTCGCCTCGATCAGGCCGATGACTTCGTCCGCTACGAGCTCGCCGCTGCGTTCGCTCAGGGGAAGCGCGTCATTCCGGTGCTGGTCGGCGGCGCGACCATGCCCGATGTCAGGCAACTGCCGCCTGTCATTGCCCGGCTGGCACGCTGCCAGGCGCAAGCCGTGGACGATACGCGCTTCGAGTACGATCTCGATTCGCTCATCCGCTCGATCGAACGCAGACCCTCGCTCCTCGGACAGTTCGCGCAACTGAGCGATGCCGAACGTTTGCGCAGGTGGCGGCAGGGAAGCAGCGTGGGCATCGCCGTACTGATGCTCGCTCTCGCCTGGGTGCAGTTGCTCGACCTGTTCGCAATCGACGCCCGCATCGCCAGTTACACGATGGCAGTGGGCGATCTGTTGTCGCGCGTGCCGGTCGACGAGCGGATCGTGATCGTCGGTTTCGACGAGAAATCGGAAGCTCGCCTGGGGAGTCCGGGCCCGGCCTGGCGCGGCGAGCACGCACGGCTGGTCGACCGGCTGGTCGCCGCAGGTGCCAAGGTGATTGCCTTCGATCAGTTTTTCGAGAACGCGGGCCCGGCCGATGGCGAACTGGTCGCCGCCATCGAGCGCGCCAGGCAGCGCGGCAGCAAGGTCTTCGTCGGCTTGCGACAATTGCGCGGCGACCAGCCGGACGTCGTCCCCGGGCTGCGCGATGCGGTCGATGCGCTCGGCGTGCTGTGCATTGGCGGTCGCAGTGGCTACAGTTCGACGGTTCCCCTGGCCGTGCTGAAGACCGTCGGCCCGGGCACAACGCAGAGCGCTGCTGCTTCCGTCGACGGCAGGTACATCGCGCTCGGCATGCTTGCGGCAGGTGCAGAAACCCTTGCCGTGGACCCGCTGAGGCGGCAACTGACGGTGGTCAGCGATCGTGGTCAGACTCTCTGGCAGGGCCCGCTGCAGCCGATCAAGACGCAATTCGAGGCCTCGGGCGAGGCAAGCAACGATTGCCCGCTGCTCGTCGCCGGTGACCAGGTGGCCGAGCAGATGCTGCGTCTGGCCTCCGCCGGTACGTGGCGAGACCCGTTGCGACGCTACGACTACGAACAGCTCGTCGGACCGTTTGCTGCGGACAAAACGGGCATGCTGGCGGGAAAGACCGTGCTGATCGGCGACACACGACCCGACCGGGACGAATTCCGAGTTCTCTACGGCCTGCGACCAGAATTGCGCCACGGCGTGGAACTGCATGCCGACGTCGTCAACAACCTGCTCCAGGGAATCCAGGTGCGTCGCCTGGGTCCGGCGGCGCAGTTCGTTCTGCTGCTGCTCCTTGCCGCCGCCGGCGGCTGGCTGCGCATCTTCCGCCCGGCAACACCTCCGCTCGCGCGTCGCCTGCTGGCCCTGGCGGTCGTCCTCGGCTATCTCGCGCTCACCGTGGGGATCTATGTCAGCCACGGACTACTGTTCAATACGGCGTATCAGTTGATCGCTTTCGTACTCGCCTATTGCCTGCTGGGAAGGATCGTGCAGCGCCGGGCGCTGCCGGAACAGGCTGCGCCCGTCTGAGTCGCCGACGGTCGCTTCTGCAACAAGGCACGGAATCCCGATCGCCGGCTCGCCACCCGATTCATTGACGATCGAGTTGACGCCACTCACCGGGGCTTGTCATTCTTCCCGTTCTTGCCCGCCTTGCCTTCCGCTTTCTTCTGCTCCGCAGCGGCTGCGTGGTACTTGCGGGCGACCGCGTCGAGATCGACCCGCGTCGGCGGCAGCTTGAGGCCCATTTCGTCCATGCTGTCGGCAATGATCTGGGAGATTGCGAGGTTGCGGAACCACTTGTGATTGGCAGGAATCACGTACCACGGTGCGTCCTTGCTGCTGGTCCGCGCGAGCGCATCCTCGTAGGCTTCGGTGTAATCGGACCACAGGGCGCGTTCGCTGTAGTCGGCTTCGCTGATCTTCCAGTTGCGCGCCGGATCGTCGAGACGCTGCTTGAAGCGGGCGAGTTGCTCCTCCGGGCTGATGTGCAGGAAGAACTTGAGAATGCGCGTGCCGTTTTGCACGAGCAGCTTTTCGAAGTCCTTGATCAGTTCGTAACGCCGCGACCAGACCGCCTCGGGCACGAGCTTGTGCACGCGGACCACCAGGACGTCCTCGTAATGCGACCGGTTGAAAACGACCACCTCGCCCTTTGCCGGTGTTCGCTGGTGCGCGCGCCAGAGGAAATCGTGCGCCGCCTCTTCGGCGCTCGGCTGCTTGAAGCCGAAGACGCGGGTCCCCTGCGGGTTCATGCCGCTGAACAGGTGGCGAACGACGCCATCCTTGCCGGCAGCGTCGAGCGCCTGCAGGACGACGAGCAGCGACTGATTGCCGTCGGCGTAGAGCAGCGCCTGCAGCTCGTCCATGCGCGCGACGTGCTTCTGAATCTCCGGCTGGGCTGCCTCTACGGAAGCATGGCCGCCGGTTTCCGACGGGTCGATCTTGCCGAGGTCGATCTTCTTGCCGGGGCTGACGAAAAACTGTTTGCGGTAATCCATGGTGCGTTCCCCAGTGTCAGCGAAGGTTGGCGGCGGGACGCAGCGCATGCGTCACGAGCGCGATGCTCTTCGCGACGCGCGCGGCGCCGAGCACGAACATCCAGCCAATATTGTATAGCCAGATCCGGCCGGTCAGCGCCCAGGAAATCGGCGTTACCAGCCAGCCAAACGCGCAAATCGGCATGGCGACCGGTTTGCGTGGCGAGGATTGCCAGGAATGACGGTGCAGCCGGCCACGGACGCCGGAAGAACCACTCTTTGCTGCGCGACACGAAGAGCAGCACGTGACGGCAGGCGACGAACTGCAGGAACATGGCCGACTGCAATTACGCACGCGAAGCGATGTCGGAGAACGCGCTCGACAACGGTCTGTCGAGCGCGTGCACACCGGTCAGCAGCAGGCCGAAGAACGGCAACACCGAGAAGCTTCCCTGCGCCGCCGCGACTACGAGCGGGTTAGTCATCTTGCAGCGGATCGGCTACGCCGCGACGGCAGCATTGTCGTAGGCGATCGTCATGATCGGTACGTCGTCGAACAGCGACATGACGACGATCACCAAGGCGGTCAGGGGCGCGAAGCCGAGGAAGATCGACGCCAGCACGACGACGAACAGGATGTTCATCGTCAGCGCCACGCGGTAAATGGTATAAGTGCTGATGCGGCCGACGATCCGGCAGGCCCCGGCGATGCGGACCGGTTCCGACACCGCCTGTATGAAAACCAGGCCGCGGACCTTGGCCCGAAGCCAGACCAGGGGGAATCCAGGACAAGTCGCGCCTACGGCGCGAAAAGATTTGTTCGCCCTATTGACCGGGGCTGGCTGAGGGGTGACCCCTGGCGCTCCTCTTGCCGTATGGTTTTCCCTATCTTCGGCAGCGCTTCTTCCACGCTCCGACCCCCACCGCTCCAAGCTTCTGGGATTTTCCCATTTTCCATCAACCGGTTGAACGATCATTTTCAAAGGTCACATTGAAAGGGAACGGTGGTGAGATGCCTGCAGCAGGCTACCCCGTGGCAAGTTTGTTGCCTATAATACGCCGCTTGACGATGGTGATTTTCTTCGACTGGAGGTATCGACGTGAGCATTCTGGACAAGGCCAAGGAGGCAGCCGCCGCCGCACTCGAAATGACCAAGGAAGTGGCAAGCTCGGCAGTCGAGGTAGTGGAAGAAGCGGGGAATAAGGCAATGGAGCTGGCGCAGGAAGCAGGCGAAGCAGTCGTCGAAGGGGTGAATGCGACCACGGAAAAAGCCAAGGAACTCGTGACCGAGGCTGGGGACATGGTCAAGGGGATTGGTACTGCAATTGCCGACGCCACATTCGTCGACAGCGCCAGAGAGACGGGTGATCAGGCCAAAGCGGATCAGGAGCAGACGGTCGACGCCAGCGGCGTGGCGGACGACAGCAAGAAGGGCTAGGTCGGAGGTCACGGCGGCGTTCGCGTCGCCACCGCCTGTCATCTGCCCGTCGCGGTCACACGTTGGATTGCAGCGATCAGCAAGTCTTTGGTCGCACGCGACCGGGCACGGGTATGCCGCGCTGCCGTTGACAGACCGGGCATCTTTGTCGTGAGCAAGCCGGGTCTCGACCCTATTCCTATCCAGGCAGACCGATCGATGCTGCCCGCAGGGGCTGTGCAAGCGGGCGCGGAATGGCTGGCTGGCGGCGACCCTAGAGCAAGGAGGAGCAGCGAGACAATGGCCATTGCAACAGCCCAGACGACACCCCCCATGTCGGGCAAGATCCGGCTGGTGAGACAATTGCTGGCGCCGTACCACCGCTGGCTGGCGGTCATCCTGGGCGCCATGCTGGTCGAAACGGCGATGTCGCTGGCCGGCCCCTGGCCGCTGAAGATCATCCTGGATAACGTAGTGGGTAACCGCAAGGCGCCCCACTGGCTCGATTCGCTGCGCTTCATCGATCTTTCCGGTGACAAGATGGAACTCGCGGCGGTCGCCGGCGCCATGGTCGTCGTCATCGCGCTGCTCGGCGCGGTCGCCAGCTATGTCGAAAACTACTACACCGAAAGCGTCAGCCAGTGGGTTGCCCACGACCTGCGCATGCGCGTGTACGACCACCTGCAGCGCCTCTCGCTTGGTTACTACGACACCCATCGAACCGGCTCGATCCTGTCCACGCTGACCGCCGACGTCAAGACCATCCAGGGCTTCGCCTCCTCGGGGACGCTCGGCATCGTGGTCGACCTGCTGACCATCGTCGGCATGCTCGGCATCATGTTCTGGCTGGACTGGGATTTCGCGCTGATCGCGGTTGGCGTGACGCCTTTCCTGCTGATGTTCGTGGCGCGCTTCAACCGGCAGGTCAAGGACGCCACGCACGAAGTCCGCCGCTATCAGAGCGACATCGTCGCCGTCGTGCAGCAGGGTCTCGAATCGATTCGCATCGTCAAGGCGTTCGGGCGGCAGGAACTCGAGGAGAGCCAGCTCGCCGAAGTCAGCCACGCCACGGTCGAGGCGGCACTGACCGCGCGCAAGGTGAAGTCGCTGCTTTCGCCGGCGGTTTCGATGACCGTCGCGGGATGTACGGCCTACGTCCTCTGGCGCGGCACCGGCCTGGTGCTTGCCGATGCGATGACGGTGGGGGCGCTGACCGTCTTTCTCACCTATCTGTCCAAGTTCTTCAAGCCGGTGCAGGATCTGGCCAAGATGAGCAACACCATCGCGCAGACGGCGGTGGCCATCGAGCGCATCCAGATCATTCTCGACACTGACGACATCCTGCCGGCGCGGCCCGATGCGCGCGACCCGGGAACCTTGCGCGGCGAGATCGTTTTCGACCACGTCGCCTTCAGCTATGACCCCGAAGCGCCGGTGCTGCGCGATGTGGTAGTCACCATCGCCCCGGGGCAGACCGTCGGCGTCGTCGGCCCGACGGGTGGCGGCAAGTCGACCGCGGTCAGCATGATTCCGCGCTTCTACGACGCGAGCGCCGGAGCAGTTCGCATCGACGGCGTCGACGTCCGCGACTACGACCTGCAGGCGCTGCGCCGCCAGATCGGTTTCGTCCTGCAGGATACTGCCCTGTTCCATGGGACGATCCGCGAGAACATCGCCTACGGCCGGCCCGGCGCGAGCGAGGCGGAAATCGTCGAGGCGGCGCGTCTCGCGAACGCCGACGAGTTCATCTCGCGCATGCCGCACGGCTACGATACGGTGGTCGGCGAACGCGGCATGACGCTGTCCGGCGGCCAGCGGCAGCGGATCGGCATTGCCCGCGCGCTGATCCGCAACGCGCCGATCCTGATCCTCGACGAACCCACCGCCGCGCTGGATACCGAGTCGGAAAAGCTGGTGATGGACGCGTTGCAGAAGCTGATGAAGGGGCGCACGGTGCTCACCATTGCGCACCGCCTGTCGACCATTCGCAACGCGGACAAGATCGTCGTCCTGAAGGCGGGCGTGGTCGCCGAGCAGGGAACGCACGACGAACTGGTGGCGCTCGACGGCGTGTATGCCGAGCTTTACCGGACCCAGGTTCAACCCGCGCCGGCGAGCGGCGCATAAGCATTCGGAGTTGCCATGCACCGTTCCCTGATCGTCCTTCCCGATGACAGCGGCCAGCCGATTGTCGACGCCATCGATGCCGCGAAAGAGTCGCTGCGCATCAAGATGTTCCTGTTTTCGGACCCCGGTCTGCTCGCCGCAGTCATCGCGGCCAGGCAGCGGGGGCTGCAGGTCCGAGTGATGCTCAACCCGGCGCGGCGCAGCGGCGAAGTCGAGAACCAGGCCAGCCGCAAGGCGCTGGAGGATGCGGGGGTGGAAGTGGCCGACAGCAATCCGGCTTTCGACATCACGCACGAAAAATCGCTGGTCGTCGATGGCGCAACGGCTTTCGTCCATTCGTTGAACTGGGAGACCAAGAACCTCACCGAAACGCGCGATTACGCCGTCGTCACCTCGCATCGGCACGAGGTCGATGAGGTCGTCGAGTGCTTCGACGCCGACTGGAATCGGCAGACGTTCGATCCGGGCGAGAACTCGCACCTGATCTGGTGCAACATCAACGGACGTAACCGGGTGGCGCGCTTCATCGATGCCGCCGAGGAATCGCTGTTGCTGCAGAACGAACGCTATCAGGACGAAGTGATCATCGAGCGCCTGGTGCGCGCCACCCGCCGCGGCGTCAAGCTGCATGTGCTGGCCCGCCCGATGCATTTCCTCAAGGCCGGCAAACTGGTCGAGGGCGTCGAGGGGCTGCGCATTCTCGAAGACCTTGGTGCCAAGGTGCACCGCCTCAAGGGACTCAAGCTGCACGCCAAGATGATGCTTGCCGACGGCAAGCGCGCGATCATCGGCTCGATCAACCTGGCGCCCGGCAGCTTCGACAGCCGGCGCGAGCTGGCCATTGAGGTGCACGACGAAGCGGTCGTCACTCGCCTGCAGCAGGTGGCTGACCACGACTGGGCGAATTCCCGCCAGCTGGACCTTTCGGACGAGGGGCTGCTCGCCGATCTCGAAGAGAACGAACCCGACGTCGCCGAGATGCTTGCCCTGGGGACCCAGAACAGCCACCCCGAGCACCATCGGCGGCACGACGACCACGCGCAGAATGGACACAAGGGCCACCACAACAATCATTGAGCTTTTTGATCAACCAGACGCAAGGAGAAAAACGTCATGAGCAATCTGATCGTCGTTGCCTACAACGACCCGTTCCAGGCCGAGGAAGTGCGCACCAAACTGCGCAAGCTGCAACAGGAGTATCTGATCGACCTCGAGGATGCAGTGGTCGCCGTCAAGGATGAAAAGGGCAAGGTCAAACTGCACCAGACGTACAACCTGACGGCGAGCGGCGCGCTCAGCGGCGGCTTCTGGGGTACGCTGATCGGTCTGATCTTCCTGAATCCCTTGCTCGGCCTGGCGGTCGGGGCGGGCGCCGGAGCGGTCAGCGGGGCCTTGACCGACGTCGGCATCAACGACGATTTCATGAAGGACCTGGCCTCGACTTTCCAGAACGGCAGTTCGGTGCTGTTCGTGCTCGTGCGCAAGGCGACTCCCGACAAGGTGCTCGAAGAGCTGCAGGGCACCGGTGGCAAGGTGATCAAGACTTCGCTGACGCACGACGAGGAAGCCAAGCTGCAGGCCGTACTCGACGCGGCCAAGCAGGAACCGCCCGCCAGCGGCGCCTGAGCGTGGTCAAGGCGCGTGCAGCTGGGTGAAAGGGAAGGAACATGGATCTCACGATTTACCATTTTGTCCTGATCGCCGCGTTCGTCGCCATCGTGGTCTGGGTGTTCGGACGCAAGCGCAAGGCGCGCTACGAGAAGGACGCGCGCATTCCCTTCGAAGAGGACAAGGACTGAGGTGACCGGCGAGATGCTCATCCGTTCGTCCGTTCCGCTGCTCGCCCTGCTGCTCGCCGTGGCCACGGCTGCGGCCCAGCCCGTGTACGAAACACGCGACCGGGCGGGGCCGGTGTTTTCCGATATCCCCAGTCCGGGCGCCAGCGAGCTCAACCTGCCGCCGCTCAACTCCTCGGACTCGCCGCGGGCGCCTGCCGATTCGACGCAGTCAGCGCCGGCCGGCGCCTACTCGACACTGCGCATCGTCGAGCCCGAGAGCGGTGGCACGATACACACCAATACGGGTGAGTTCACGGTTCGCCTGACGATCGATCCACCGCTGCGGACGGCGCGCGGCGATGCCATCGTGGTCCGGCTGGACAACACGGCCTTGCCGACGCGACGCACGACGACGGAATTCGACATCAGCGCTGCCGAGTGGGAGGGCGCCGCAGTCGAGAATGTCGAACACCAGCTTGAAGCCGCCGTCGTTGACAGCTCCGGCAAGGCGATCATCGTGGCTCCGTCGATACGCTTCTACACACATCGCGCGAGCAGGCTGCTGCGACCGGGGCAACGCTGACCCGTCCTGCTTCGTCATGCCGGTGGCTGCCCCATGGCGCAGCCATCGCACCGGGTGCGGTTTCGCCATGATTGGTTCGCGAGCGCGGGCTTTGGCGACGCAGACATCGATGGGACCTTCCATGCTTCCTGATCTCGACCAGATTGAAACTGCCGCGCGCAACGTCTACGCGGCGATGCCGCCGACCCCGCAATACTGCTGGCCATTGCTTTGCCAGCGTCTCGGCTGCGAGGTCTGGGTGAAACACGAAAATCACACCCCGGTCGGCGCTTTCAAACTGCGCGGTGGCCTCGCCTACTTCGCCAGTCTCGCCCACCAGGAGGCGCCACCCGGCGTACTCAGCGCCACTCGCGGCAATCATGGGCAATCGGTTGCCCTGGCTGCCCGGCGGCATGGACTGGCGGCGCGCATCGTCGTGCCGTTCGGCAACAGCGTCGAGAAAAACGCGGCCATGCGCGCACTCGGCGCCGAGCTGATCGAGCATGGCGACGACTTCCAACAGGCACGCGAATACGCGGCGCGCCTGGCCGGTGAACTCGGCTGGCATCTGGTACCTTCCTTCCATCCGCTGCTGGTGGCCGGCGTCGCCAGCTATGCGCTGGAGCTGTTGCGCGCGGTCGGCGATCTGGCGACGGTCTACGTGCCGATTGGTCTCGGCTCGGGAATCTGCGGCGTGGTCGCTGTCCGCGACGCTCTGCGCCTGCCAACCGAGGTGGTCGGGGTAGTGTCGGCGCACGCCCGTGCCTACGCCGCTTCGTTCGCCGATCGGGAACTGCGCGAAGCACCGGTGACCACTGTGCTTGCCGACGGGATGGCTTGCCGGACGCCGCAACCCGAGGCGCTCGAGGTCATCTGGCGTGGCGTCGACCGCATCGTCGAGGTCACCGACGACGAGATTGCCGCGGCGATGTGCAGCCTCTTCACCGCGACGCACAACGTCGCCGAGGGAGCAGGAGCAGCGGCGCTGGCTGCCGCAATGCAGGAGAAATCGCGACTGTCGGGGCGGCGGATTGCGCTGATCCTGTCCGGTGGCAACGTCGATCGCGAGCCGTTCGCCAGAGTCCTGGGCGGCCGACGGGTCGTCGATGGTTGACCGCCGACAGGGAAAGTCTCCGGGGCAGCGCGCCGCTGCCCGATGCGGTCGGATCGTGGCGGTCGCCGTCGCCGCGCGCCTGCCGGTGCAGGGACGCTGACTTCGCCGGCAGGCTGGCACCGGAACTTGATCTGCCGCAAGAGACCTCAATCGTATGGCGCATAGACTGCGCCTGCGACGAACGTTTGGAGGGACAGCCGATGGGGCGCGAGATTGGCAGCGACAGCTTCAGCGCGGATGATTTTGCCCGCTTCCAGCAGCGACTGGTGCTCGAGACGAAGCACGCACACGATGCCTGTGCGCGCGGCGAGTTCGCGACCGAGGGAGTGGTGGCGGGATTCGAACTCGAGGCCTGGCTGATCGACGAGAGGCTTTGCCCGGTGCCGCGTAACGTGTCGTTTCTCGCACGCATGGCGAGCCCGCTGGTGGTGCCCGAACTGTCACGCTTCAACGTGGAACTCAACGGAACGCCACAACCATTGCACGGCGCGGCCCTGTCGCAGCTCGAGAGCGAGCTCACCGCCACCTGGCAACGCTGCCTGCAGGTCGCCGGCGAGGACGATGCCGCCCTGATCGCCATCGGCACGCTGCCGACGGTTCGCGAGAGTGATCTGTCGCTGGCGAGCATGTCGCCCTCGCGCCGATACGCAATGCTCAACGAACAGATCCTGCGGCTGCGCGGCGGGCGACCGCTGACACTCGACATCGCCGGCATCGAGGAACTCTGCGCGACCCACGAGGACGTCATGCTCGAGGCCGCCACGACGTCGTTTCAGGCGCATCTGCAGATTCCCGCTGGCGAGGCGGCGCGCACCTACAACGCTTCGCTGATCCTCGCCGCGCCACTGGTTGCGCTGGCCGCCAATTCCCCGTTCCTTTTCGAGCGTGCGCTCTGGCACGAAACGCGCATCCCGCTCTTCGAACAGGCCGTCGACTGCTCCGACCCGGAGCATCCCCGGCACCTGCGCGTCACTTTCGGCTCGGGTTATCTCGGCAGCGACCCGACCGCCTGTTTTGCCGAGAATCTGTCGAGCTATGCGGTACTCCTGCCCTACGAGGTGCCGGGGCCGGTACACGCGTACGCCCACCTGCGCCTGCACAACGGTACCATCTGGCGCTGGAATCGCATGCTGATCGGCTTCGACGCGCAGGAGAGGCCGCACCTGCGGGTCGAGCAGCGGGTCATGCCGGCCGGACCGAGCATCATCGACATGATTGCCAACGCCGCTTTCTATTACGGCGCGGTGCGCATGCTAGCGAGCCGGGCGGTGCCGCCGGAAACGCAGCTTTCCTTCGCCGACGCGCGCGAGAATTTCTACCGCGCGGCGCGCGACGGCCTCGCCGCGAGGCTGCTCTGGCTCGATGGACGCAGCGTGCCGGCCGCGGAACTCCTGCAGCAGGTGTTGCTGCCGCTGGCGCGAGAAGGTCTCAGGCAACTCGACCTGCTCGCGGCGGACGTCGAACGCTACCTGCAGGTGATCGGCGAGCGCCTGCAGAGCGGTCGCAACGGTGCCGCCTGGCAGCTCGCCCACTTCGCTCGACACCGGGACTTCATCCGCCTTACCGCCGATTATCTTGACCATCAGCGCCGCCTCGCACCCGTGCACGAGTGGCCGATCTGAACAGCTTCCTCCTTCATGCTCACTGTACTCGATTCGCTGCCTAACGGCTTTCTCGACACCCCCGCCCGGCAACTGCACTGCCTGCTCTCCGGCCCGACGCTGATCCACCTTCCGGGGCGGCGGCGCGAACCGCTGTTCGTCTCCGTTCTGCTGCACGGCAACGAAGATACCGGCGTGGTTGCGCTGCAGCGACTGCTGCGCGGCTATGCCCGCAAACCGCTGCCGCGCGCGCTGTCGATTCTGATCGGCAACGTTTCTGCGGCGCGCGTCGGGATGCGTCGGCTCGAAGGACAGCCCGACTACAACCGGGTCTGGCCGGGTGCCAGGCTTTATGAGAATTCGCCGGAGTGCACAGCGATGCGCGAGGTGTACGATCGGATGCAGGCCCGCCAGGTCTTCGCCAGCATCGACATCCACAACAATACCGGCCTCAATCCGCAGTATTGTGTCGTCAATCGGCTCGATCAACCGGTGCTGCACCTGGCTCTGCTGTTTTCGCGCACGGTCGTCTGGTTTCGTGGTCTGGCGGGAACGCAGACGACTGCATTTTCGTCGCTCTGTCCGGCCTTGACGATCGAATGCGGCAAGCCGGGATGGGCGGCGAACGAAGAGCACGCGGCTTCCTTCGTCGAGGCCTGTCTGCATCTGGCGCAGTTTCCCGCGCACGACGTGCGCGAGCGTGACATCGACCTCTATCACACCGTCGCGACGGTGCGCGTACCGAGCAGCGTATCGTTCGCCTTCGGTGACGCGCCGGCCGACGTCAAGTTCGATCCGCAGCTCGACCACATGAATTTTCGCCAACTCGATTCCGGCACCGTATTTGGACGCACGCAGCTGCAATCGCCGATCGTCGTCTGCGACGAAAGTGGGGATGATGTCACGGCACAGTTTTTCGCCTTCGACGACGGTGCGATCCGCCTGCGACGCGCCGCGACACCGGCGATGCTGACGCTCGACCAGCGCGTCGTACGACAGGATTGCCTGTGTTACCTGATGGAGCGACTGCCCTTGCCGCGCCGCGAACGCGCCGTCGGCGCCCTGCGCACCGACGGCCAGGCGGCAGGCCTGCCGGACAGCGTCACACTCCCATGACCCGGTTCTTGCCCGAGCGCTTGGCCAGGTACATTGCCTGGTCGGCGCGCCGGATGGTGTCGTCCCCGGATTCGTCCGGACTTAGCTGTGCGACGCCAGCACTGAAGGTGATCAACAGCCTTTCGTTGTCGGCCAGGAAAAAGTTCCGGGTCAGCTCTCGCTGCAGACGCTTCATCGTTTCGATTCCCTCGCCGAGCAGCGTGTCGGGCATCAGGATCACGAACTCCTCGCCGCCGTAGCGCGCCAGCGTGTCGATCGGCCGCATGTGCTCGCGGACCGTTTTCACCAGATGGATCAGCGCCGCGTCGCCGGTGCTGTGTCCCAGACGATCGTTGATCTGCTTGAAGTTGTCGACATCGAGCACGGACAGGCAGAGGGGGGAGTCCTTGCGGCGAACGCTGGCAATCTCGCGCGCCAGCGCTTCGTCGAGGCCGCGGCGGTTGAGGACGTCGGTCAAGGGGTCGTGGCGGGCAGAAGCACTCGCGCTTCGAAGCTCTTCGTGCAGGCGAATCAGTTCGCTCTCCGTCGCGTGCGCCCTGTCCTGCAGGTCGATGAGTTCCTCGCGCACGCTGGCCGTGTGTTCGGCCATCCCGCGCGTGGCATCGATGACGCGCCGCAGGAGCGGAGTCAGGTCTTCGATCGTTCTCACCTGCTCGATCTCGCGCGCACTTTGTTCGAGGTCGTTCTGGAAATCCGTATTGGATTGATTGATCGACGCCAGATGATCGATGAACGAAGCGAGCATCTGGCGCATCGCCTCCTGCGCTTCGAGGCTGCGTTCCCGCGCCTGATGCTGCCGGGCGAGGACATCCTGCAGACGGCGCTCGACGTCGTCCAGGCGGCGCAGGGTGAGCGGCGGCAGCACCGCACGTGCGAGCGAATCGATCTGGCCCTGGACGCATTCCTGATCGAGGCTCAATTCGCCGATGTTTTCGATGATCAATTGCAGGAGCTTGAGCAGAGACTGCTTGATTTCGCACTGTTCTTCGGCAGCCAGCGAGACACGCTGGTTGAAGCTCGCAAGCAGTTGCAACAGCTCGCCGCTGTCGGCTGCGGGATTCTTCAGGCACTCCAGCAGCCTGAGCGCCTGCCCCGTCAACCACTGGTCGTCGTTGCCGAGGGCAGGCAGCAGGTTTTCCACCAGGCGGGTGACTCTGGCCAACAGGGTGGAGTGGCTTTCCGGAATTTCAGGCCGGGACTCCTGAGCTGGCGCCGCACTCGTCTCGACCGCGGCCGCGTGGCCGCCGCCGTTGGTGCCGAGCGCGACCAGCGCTTCTTCGACGCCTTGCCAACTTCGCCGGCCGATGGCCTCGCGCAGCCGCTGCAGATGCTCCTGCCGTTCGGCAGTAGCCGCTGGCAGCGCTGCCGCGATGTGGCGCAACTGCGTTTCCGGAAAACCCACGACGTTGGGCAGACCCGCAACCTCGTTGTAACAGAGCTGATAATTGGCTGGTGTCGGCGGCAGTTTGCGTAGCGCAAGTTGTCGGAGTGCTTCACGCGCCACTTCGCGGGGATTCTTCGTATCGATCATCGCGGCAAGCATCCATTCTCCGGGGGACGAGTAGCGCCACACTGCAGGTCGGGGCAGGCGAGATCTTAGCACAGAAGTGGTATTGCAATGGTCCAGTTTACTGCCGGATTTCCTCGTCTTGGGGTAGATTGACAGGCAAAGTTGCAATGGCCGCCCAGGTATCATCGCGGCTGGGCTTTGCCGCAGCCGCTGGGATGGTGCCTGGGTGGATTCCGATGGCACGGACGAAGCGGGAAGTCGTCTGGGCGACTCACGAAACTCGCTTCTCGCGCAGGCGGGAAGGGGTGGAGGAAAGCGGGGTAGGGGGAGCGGGCAGGCTTTTCCCCCATGGCCGTTGTCTGGAAACCTCCTGCCCGTTCGACTGCAAGGACGGTTGCGGCTGCAAGATGGGAAAACTGCTGTTGGCACCGATGGAGGGTCTCGTCGACGACGTGCTGCGCGACGTGCTGACGCGCGTCGGTGGCTATGATCTCGCGGTCAGCGAATTTCTGCGGGTGGCCGGCAATCTGTTGCCGGCGCGAGCTTTCCGCCGGGTCTGCCCGGAACTCGCCCGCGGCAGTCGCACGCTTGCCGGGACGCCGGTGGCGGTGCAGCTTCTGGGCAGCGATCCCGCCTGTCTGGCCGAGAACGCGGCGCAACTCGTTGCGCTGTCGCCGGCCGGCATCGACCTCAATTTCGGTTGTCCGGCGCCGACGGTCAATCGGCACGGTGGTGGCGCGACTCTGCTGGCTGATCCGGAACAGTTGTATCGCATCGCTGCGGCAGTGCGGCGGGCAATCCCGGCAGCCATTCCCTTCACCGCCAAGATGCGCCTCGGCGTCAGCGATACGGCGCGCACGCTCGATTGCGCGCGGGCGCTGGAGGCCGGCGGGATCGTTTCGCTGGTGGTGCATGCGCGCACCAGGGAGGAGGGGTATCGGCCACCCGCCCACTGGGAATGGGTCGCACGCATCGGCGAGGTCGTGCGCCGACCGGTGACTGCCAATGGCGAAGTCTGGACGACCGAGGACCATGCCCGCTGCTGCGCGATGAGCAGCAGTCCGGATGTGATGATCGGCCGCGGTGCGGTGGCCGATCCCTTTCTCGCCGAGCGCATCCGGAAGCTGGCGCGGGGTGAAGCGGTCGCCGTCGATCGTTCGCGCGACTGGTGCCGTCTCCTGCCGCTGCTGGCTTCCTACTGGCAGCAGGTGCGTGCCAAGGTTTCGGCACGTCAGGCGCCGGGTCGGCTCAAGCTATGGCTGGCGGCGCTGCGGCGCAATTTTGTCGAAGCCGATGCGCTGTTCGTCGCCGTTCGTCCGCTGCGCGGCGTGGAGGAAGTCGACCGCGTGCTTGCGTTGCACGGCGTGCCGGTAACGCCCGCGGCAGTCTAGCGCCCCGACGATGGATGGCAACTCCCCTCTTCCGACGAGTGGCCAGACCGGCATGCATCCGCATCTGCTGCGGCTGCTCGATCGCCATGCCGCCGATTCCTACCGCAAACCGTACGCCGCCTACAATCGAGCCGCCTTTGCCACCAGCTTCGAACGCTTCCGGCAGGCGTGTCCGCAGGCACCGTTGATCCTAGACTCCGGCTGCGGAGTCGGGGAGAGCAGCGTGCTTCTCGCCCGTGCGTTTCCCTCGCACTACGTCATCGGCATCGACCGGTCGGCAGTGCGACTGGCACGCGGTGAACGCGCCCGGCTGGCCGCCGGCGACTGGCCGTCCAACCTCGACCTGGTGCGTGCCGACGTGGTCGATTACTGGCGCCTGCTGCACGCCACCGGCGTTCGCCTCGACCGGCATTTCCTGCTATACCCCAACCCGTGGCCGAAGATCACTCAGCTTGGCCGTCGCTGGCACGGGCATCCCGTTTTCCCGACACTGCTCGCCCTGGGCGGGATTCTCGAATGTCGCAGCAACTGGCCGCTGTACCTGGCCGAACTGTGCTTCGCGGTCGAGCACTTGACCCGGCGCGCCGCCGTCTGCGAGCCCTTCGTGCCCGAGCAGCCGATGACTCCCTTCGAGCGAAAATACCTCGCCTCGCGCCATCGCCTCTTCCGTATGGTCGTCGACCTCCGGGAGACTTCCCCGAATGCATTGTCGAAAGCGCCACAAGCGTCGTAAAATGGCATTCAGCGCGGGCGTCGTATAATGGCAATACCCTAGCTTCCCAAGCTAGAGCCGAGGGTT
>NZ_JAMTDV010000019.1 GCF_023806565.1 Accumulibacter sp.
AGCGGCCGGCACGATAGCGGAAGCGGTCGAGGCGAGCCTGCGGCAATTCGACCGCCGAGAGGTAGGTCGGCGCCACCGCTTCGAGCGCTCTTGGTTGCCAGCCCGGATAGTCATGGCTGCCGTCGCTGACGCTGTCGACTTCCATGGAACGCAGATTGTCCGGCGACAGCGGCGGTTTCGGCAGGAGCCAGAGCAGACCCGCCTGCAGATACGCCCAGCCACCGGTTCCCAGGTCGATGATGCGTGGCGACCTGCCGACCAGCTGTGCCGTGTATTCGACGATTTCACGCAGGGTGTAGGTCTTCGGACCGCAGAGGTCGTAGGTCTGTCCAAAAGTGGCGCCATCATTGAGGCAGTCCGCGAAGGCCGTAGCCACGTCGCCAACGTACACGGGCTGGAAACGCGCATTGCCGGCGCCAAGTGGCAGGACCGGCGATACTCTGGCCAGTTTGGCAAACATGTTGAGGAAGGCATCATTCGCGCCGAAGATCACCGATGGGCGAAATATCGTGATGTCGAATTCGGCAATCGCGGCCCTGACCAGCGCTTCGCCTTCGCCCTTCGAGCGCAGGTACTCCGATGGGCCCTTGCTCGCCGCCTGCAAGGCGCTCATGTGCACCAGCCGGCGAACACCGCTTTGCCGCATGGCCGCGAGAATCTTCTTCGGAAGTTCGACATGCGCCGCAGCGAAGCCCTTGCCATACGGCAGACGCGAATCGCCATCGTGGAGAATTCCGACCAGGTTGATCACCGCATCCTGACCCTGCATCAAATCGGCGAGCGTTTGTGGATCGTGGACCTTGGCCTCGACCATGTCCACCATGGGCAGCGTGGTAAGCCGCTTGCTGTTGTCGCGATGGCGGGTCGGTATCGTCACGCGGATGCCGCGATCCGAAAGGCGGCTGGCAATCCAACCGCCAACAAAGCCACTGCCGCCGATCAACAACACGTTCTCGAGTTTCATAGCGTCCTGCCGGTGATGTAGAGGTAAGGGTCGAAAGACGACCATTTTACGGCAAATCGTCGCTCTTGGCGGTCTCCCCTCCGGTACGCGGAGCGATGACGCCGAGTCGGCCCTTGAGCGTCTGCGGTTTGCCATCGAAGAGCGCGGCGTAATAGACCGAGTTGTTCATCACCTTTTTCACGTAGTCCCGGGTTTCGCTGAAGGGAATGGTTTCGGCGTAGATTGCGCCTTCCAGCGGCCGATCGGCGCGCCATCGGCGTGCCCGACCCGGACCGGCGTTGTAGGCGGCGGACGCCAGCACCGGGTGGTTGTCGAGGCTTTCGAGGACCAGGCGCATGTAGGTGGTGCCGAGCAACAGATTGATCTCGGTGTCGTTCACCCGGCCTTGGTTGAAATCCTTGAGGCCGATCTTGTTGGCCACCCACTTGGCGGTCGCCGGCATCAACTGCATCAGGCCGGAGGCGCCAACGTTCGACTTGGCGCTCGTGATGAAGCGGCTCTCCTGGCGCATCAGGCCGTAAACCCAGGCATCGTCGAGTGCCTGATTGCGTGCCGCCGGTCTAACCTGATCGCGATAGGGCGCGAGGTAACGCAGCGAATAGTCGTGTTCGTTGCGGGTGCGGTCGGCGGCGGCGATTGCCCGGTCGTAGTTGCCCGAACGCAGCGCGATTTCCGATGCTGCCAGAAGTTCGCGGTCACTCATTCCGCGCAGTGCCCAGCCCCACTCCTTGACCCCGTCGGTACGCAGGTTCAGGCGAAAGAAAGCCTGTGCGCGCTGTACGCCGGGGATCGCCGCGACCTGCGCCAGCTCTTCGCGAGTTGGCGGCGCGGCCTTGGGCGGCGTCATGGTCGTCCGGCCCAGCTCATCGTTGGCCAGACTGCCGTAGAAATCCGGCTGTCCCGCGATCCGGGCGAACAGGTTGTTGGCGTCTTCGAGGCGGCCACCGGCACGGTACGCACGACCCAGCCAGTAGGTCCAGGCCGGCTGCGCGGCGAGTGTCGGCGGCATCTTTTCGATGGTTGCCCGGACGCTGCCCCAGTCCTGCACGCGCAGCGCGGCGCGCACCTTCCACTCCGCTGCCTCGTCGGACAGCGCGCTGTCGCCGGCCTGCCGATACCAGTCCATGGCTTCCGGCAGGTGCCGCTGTGCCGCCTGCAAGCCAATCTGACTCCATGCCCAGTTCTTCTCACCGGGTTTCAGCGACCCGGCGATCTTTTCGAGTTGATCGGCGGCCACACGCGGATCGTTGCGCGCCACCCGCTGGATCGCGAGCACCGCCAGTTCGCGCTGCATGCGCGAGCCCGAGAAATCGCTCGGCAATTTGTTCAGCCAGGGCAAAGGGGAGTCGGCAACCACCTGCGCCAGCTTCTTGTCGGGCATCTGGCTTGCCGGCAGATAATTCATGCTGTAGATGGCAGCCGCGATCTTGTTGGCCTCGAACTGACGCCGGATGCGCGCCCAGACCGCGTCGGCCAGCACCCGCTTGTTGACGATCAACGCCTCCAGCACCGGGTAGCACGCGTCCGGGGGCTCGAGCAGAGTCAGCCAGAGCGGCAACGCGTCGTCCATTGCGCGCGGGTCCCCCTGTGCCTGTCGGCTCTGCAGCGCATAGCAGGCAAGTTCCTGGTCGGGCTGCGCGAGGCGCGGATACTCGCTGTCGAAAAGCTCCCATTGCTGTCTTCGGCCCAGTTGCCGTAGCCAGTCGATGCGCATTCTTTCGCCGACGTAGCTGTTCTCGTTGCGTCCGAGAAAGGCGCGGATGGTCGTCGGGTCGCTCTCCTTCAGATCCATCAGAAGCTGCCAGTACTCGACGTAGGCGGCAAGCTCGTAGTCCTGCAGCGATGGCGCCAGGCGCTCCAGTTTGGCCTTGTCTCCAGCTCGATAAGCGTCACGTGCGGCGAGAAATTGTTCGTCGGCGGTCAGCGCGAAAGTCGGCGCCGAAGTCAGCAACAAGGGCAGCAGGACGATCAGGAGCGAGTGACGATACTTCATGTTAAGCTGGTTTCCTCGACAAGACGGCGTTTGAGCATAGCACATGGTTTTCGGGTTGACGTCCGGAATCGCTGCCGCGAAACCGCTTGCCGGTGCTGCTGCCGACCGGCGCGCGCTGCGCCGGATGCTGCTTGACCGCCGTCGAGCCTTGCCGGCAGATCTCTGCGCACAATTTTCCGGTCGTATCTGTGACTCGCTGCTGGCCCGCTTTCCGCAGTTCGCTGCCAAGCGGGTCGCTTTCTGCTGGCCGGTGAACAATGAGCCGGACTTGCGGCCTCTGGTCGAAAGATGGGCCAGCGAAGGTCGCGAAGGTTTTGCTGCGCTGTTGCCGGTGGTGGTCGCGGAAAACGGCGTGCTCGCGTTTCGCGCCTGGTCGCCCGGAGTACGCATGCAGATCGACCGCCACGGCATCCCGGTTCCTGCCTGCGGTGCGTTGCTGATTCCCGAGGCAGTCATGATCCCGGTCGTCGGCTTTGATGCGGCAGGCTACCGCATCGGCTATGGCGGCGGCTATTTCGACCGCACGCTGGCCGCGCTGCGTCCACGTCCGTTCGCTGTCGGCGTCGGTTTCGAGCTGGCCCGAATCGACTCGGTTGCCCCGGAGACGCATGACCAGCCGCTCGACGTGATGGTGACCGAAGCTGGAGTTTTTCAGCCGTCGCGCTGACGCGCGCAGGGAAGCAGTTGGCAGAGACCGCGTCGCGTGTGAATGAGCGAGCAGAAATTGGCCGGTACATTGCCGGTTTCCCGTGTCGATCGCCGTTTTCCCGGATAATCACGGCTGCCTTGTCGAAAATGCTGCGATCCATGTCCGACCTGCTTGCCCACCTCAATCCTCCGCAACTGGCTGCCGTCACCCTGCCGGCCCAGCACGCGCTGATCCTTGCCGGTGCGGGCAGCGGCAAGACGCGCGTCTTGACGACTCGCATCGCCTGGCTGTTGTCGACGGGACAGGTGGGGCCGCAGGGAATCCTGGCGGTGACCTTCACCAACAAGGCAGCGAGGGAAATGCAGGCGCGGCTGGCGGCGATGCTCCCGATCAACACGCGCGGGATGTGGATCGGGACCTTTCACGGGCTGTGCAACCGCTTCCTGCGTGCCCACCACCGGGAAGCCGGCCTGCCGGCTCAATTCCAGATTCTCGATTCGGCAGACCAACTGGCAGCGATCAAGCGTCTGCTGAAGAACCTCAATGTAGACGACCAGAAATATCCGCCGCGCGAGCTGATGCATTTCATCAATGCACACAAGGAACAGGGCATTCGCGCCGCGCAGGCGGAAGCGTACGATCACTTCACCAGCCGCCGTGTCGAGCTGTACACCGAATACGAGGCGCAGTGCCGGCGTGAAGGCGTGGTCGACTTCGCCGAGCTGCTGCTGCGTTCGTATGAACTGTTGCTGCGCAACGAGCCGCTGTGCCGGCACTACCAGGCGCGTTTCCGGCACATCCTGGTGGACGAGTTCCAGGACACCAACCGGCTGCAGTACTCCTGGCTCAAGCTGCTCGCCGGACGCGGCAGCGTTGCCCCCGAGAACGAGGGCGCGTGCCTGTTCGCGGTCGGCGATGACGATCAGTCGATCTACGCTTTCCGGGGCGCCGAGATCGGCAACATGCGCGATCTGCAGCGGGAGTTCGAATTGCCCAACGTGATTCGCCTCGAACAGAACTATCGCTCGCACGGCAATATCCTCGATGCAGCGAACGCGCTGATCAAACAGAATCGTGGTCGTCTCGGCAAGAACCTGTGGACCGAGGCCGGTGCCGGCGAGCCGATCCGCGTTTTCGAGGCGTTCTCCGACGCCGACGAGGCGCGGGGCATCGTCGACGAAGTGATCGAACTGGTGCGCGACGGGATCTCGCGCGATCAGATTGCCGTTCTCTATCGTTCCAATGCGCAGTCCCGCGTGCTCGAGCATCAGCTATTCACGCAGGCGGTGCCCTACCGCGTGCATGGTGGTCTGCGTTTCTTCGATCGCCAGGAAATCAAGCATGCTTTGGCCTATCTGCGCCTGATCGCCAACCCGGATGACGATACTGCCTTCGCCCGGGTGCTGAATTTTCCGACGCGCGGGATCGGCAGTCGCAGCGCGGAAGCATTGCAGGAAGCTGCGCGGCAGGCGAATTCCAGTCTCTACAACGCGGCCGCGAGTCTCGCCGGCAAGGCGGGGGCGGCGGTCACCCGTTTCGTCCGCCTGATCGAGACGCTGCGCGGCGAAACCGGCGATCTTCCCTTGCCGGAACTGATCGACCACGTGCTCGAGAAGAGCGGTCTGCGTCAGCACTATCTGGCCGAAAAGGAGGGCAAGGATCGCCTGGAAAATCTCGACGAATTGATCAACGCGGCGACCGGCTTCCTGCGCGAGGAAAGCGAGCCGATCGTCGATGGCGAGGTAGCACCCGAGAATGGCCCGCTCGCCTCCTTTCTTGCCCACGCCGCGCTGGAGGCCGGCGAGCACCAGGCCGGTCAGGGCGAGGAAGCGGTGCAGTTGATGACCGTGCATGCCGCCAAGGGGCTCGAGTTCGACGTTGTCTTCATCAGCGGCCTCGAACAGGGTCTGTTTCCGCACGAGAACGCGGCGCAGGAACGCGACGGGCTCGAGGAGGAGCGCCGTCTGATGTACGTTGCCGTCACCCGTGCCCGTCGCCGTCTCTACCTGAGCCACGCGCAGACGCGTCTGCTGCACGGGCAGACGCGCTACTGTCTACCCTCGGCCTTTCTCGACGAACTGCCGGCAAATCTGTTGCGCAGGACGCGGCGGGGTGGAATCGGTGTGCCTCCCGGCGCCCGGCAGAATGCGGACACTGGCGGGCAAACGCCGGCGACTGCCGGCCTGCGCATCGGTCAGAGCGTGCGTCATGCCCGCTTCGGCGTCGGAGTGATCGTGGCGACGCAGGGCTCGGGGCCGGAAACCCGCGTGCAGGTGAATTTCGGCGCCGCCGGCATGAAGTGGCTGGCGCTCGAGTACGCTCG
>NZ_JAMTDV010000020.1 GCF_023806565.1 Accumulibacter sp.
CATCCCAACAACCTGTATGCCCCAAAGTAAGGAAATAAAATCAGCGTTTCCCTAGGAAACTTACGACCCCCGATTACTCGGACGCCGCTTCCCGGTGCTAGAAAGGCGTACGGACAACTCCTTTCACGGGACTTGAACCCGCTGGATATACCGCCGATCACGGCGAACAACCGGTACCCTTTTGATGGACGCCAAGAGGCGAGGAGCGTTATCCACGGCCGGCCGGTTCGGTCGCTTGCGACGAACCGGAATCCGGCCGGCGGTGGATAACGCGGCGCTGCGAACTGATGTTGCCCGAGAGCTTGGCGCCTGACCTGCGCGAACAACTGGCGCGTGCCCGGGCATGGTGGCTGAAGGACCAAGCCGAAGGACGCAGCGGCGTTGCGCTTCCCGACGCTGTGGAGCGGACCGTCGCCGGGCCATCAAGGGCCCACATTGTTCGCGAAGGCCGGGTACCGGCACGCGGCCGCGCGCATTCGACGCGTACGCGGGCAAGCCCGATATAATGGCGGGCATTTGCCCTTTCCGTCGGACGCCCTGTTGCCTACTGCCCTCCGCTGGCTGATCTACCCGTTTGTCGTCCTCCTCGGACTGGCCGCCATGGTCGTCGCGATGGTGGTCATCGTTCTCAGCCTGACCTATCCGAACCTGCCGTCGCTCGAAATACTGACCGACTATCGGCCGAAGATCCCGCTGCGCGTTTTCACCGCCGACGGCCATCTGCTCGGCGAATTCGGCGAGGAGCGGCGCGCGGTGGTGAGCATCCAGGACGTGCCGGCGATCATGAAGCAGGCCATTCTCGCCGCCGAGGACGAGCGCTTCTATCAGCACGGCGGAATCGACACGCTGGGAGTACTGCGTGCCGTCTACACCAACCTGCTGAGTGGCGGCAAGCGCCAGGGAGCCTCGACGATCACCCAGCAGGTAGCCAAGAACTTCTTCCTCTCGTCCGAGAAAACCTACACGCGCAAACTCTACGAGGCGCTGCTGGCCTTCAAGATCGAAAACAACCTCAGCAAGGACCAGATCTTCGAGCTGTACATCAACCAGATCTTTCTCGGGCAGCGCGCCTACGGTTTCGCGGCTGCCGCGCACATTTATTTCGGCAAGCCGCTGGCCGATCTGACGATCGCCGAAGCCGCCATGCTCGCCGGTCTGCCGAAAGCGCCCTCCGCCTACAACCCGGTGGTCAACCCGAAGCGCGCCCGCATCCGCCAGCAGTATGTCCTGCGGCGCATGAACGAGCTCGGATACATCAACGACCAGCAGTACAAGGCGGCACTGGAACAGGCGCTGGTGATCCGGCGCGACGTCAATGAAACGCCCATGCACGCCGAGTTCGTCACCGAAATGGCGCGTCAGATGACCGTCGAGCGTTTCCCGGAGGACGCCTATACGCGCGGACTGCGAGTGTACACGACGATCCTCCGGGACGATCAGGAAGCGGCCTACCAAAGCGTGCGGCGTGGCGTTTTCGACTACGATCGCCGGCACGGTTACCGCGGTGCCGAGGCTTACGTTGACCTGGGCGAAATCAACTCGGAACAGGACGAGACGCTCGACGAGCTGTTGGCCGATTTCCCGGATAGCGAAGACCTGCATCCGGCGATCGTGCTGCAGGCGGACAGCAAGAAGGTTCGCGCCTACCGTCGCGGCGGCGACATCGTCACCGTCAGCGGCGACGGCCTCAAGTTCGCGGCCCGCATGATCGACGACAAGGCGCCGCCGAACAAGCGCCTGCGTCGCGGCGCGGTCATTCGCGTGCAGAGCGAAGACAAGAGCAACTGGCGGATCGTGCAGATGCCCGAAGTCGAGGCGGCATTCCTCGCCGCAGACCCGCACGACGGCGCGATCCGTGCGCTGGTCGGCGGTTTCGATTTCAACCGCAGCAAGTTCAACCACGTGACGCAGGCGTGGCGGCAGCCGGGATCGAGCTTCAAGCCCTTCATCTATTCGGCGGCGCTGGAGAGGGGATTCACCCCGGCATCGGTGATCAACGACGAACCGATCAGCTTCCCGGCAACGGTGACCGGCAGCCAGGCGTGGGAGCCGAAGAACTACGACGGCAAGTACGAAGGCCCGATGCGCATGCGAACGGCCCTCGCCAAGTCCAAGAACATGGTCTCGATCCGCCTGCTGCAGGCGAGCGGAGTGCACTTCGTGCAGGACTACATCACCCGTTTCGGCTTCCAGGCCAGCCGGCATCCGCCCTACCTGACAATGGCCCTCGGCGCCGGTTCGGTCACGCTGTGGGAGATGGTCACGGCCTACGCCGTCTTTGCCAACGGCGGCTATCGCGTACGCCCGTACATCGTGCGCGAAATCCAGGACGAGAAGAAGCAGGTGCTGGCACGTGCCGAGCCGCTCACCGCCGGTGACGAGAGCCTGCGTGCGATCGATCCGCGCAACGCTTTCCTGATGGACAGCATGCTGCGCGATGTGACGATCTACGGCACGGCGGCACGCGCTTCGGCGACGCTGAAGCGCAAGGATCTTGCCGGCAAGACCGGAACCACCAACGAGCACGTCGACGCCTGGTTCTGTGGCTACCAGCAGACGGTCGTCGGCTGCTCGTGGATAGGCTTCGATCAGCCACGCAATCTTGGCAACGGCGAGACCGGCGGCACCGCGGCGCTGCCTACGTGGATCGGCTACATGGCGAGAGTGCTGAAGGATGCTCCCGAAGCTTTCCTGCCGACGCCGGAGGGAATCGTCGCCATCGATTCGCAGACAAGCGGCAAGGGTCCTGCGCAGGAGCTGTTCTACAAGGAGAACGCCCCGAGCGAACTGGAACCGGAACCACCGGTGGATAACAGCAAACCCGAGGACTGAGCTGCAGGCGGCGTATGACCCGGCGCGGCAGACCGGAATGACCGCGGGTGTGCACTAGTTCCTTTTCCCGGCAGCACGGAATCGACGACACTGCCTCCATAGGTCAGTCGCCCTTTGACCTTCCGCCTTGACGTGAGCAGCGGGCGCCAAGACGGCTTCGAGCCGCTGGGAATCTGGCCCGTCTGTCGGTTGCCGGAGGCGGGCAACATGGAGGTCGAAATGAAAGTGATGATGGCTGTGGAAGGCGACGATTGCGCACTGTTGATCGAGCCGGAGGATGCCGAGGGCCGCGCTCTGCTGGCGGCCTTGGGTGTCCGTGGAGATTTCCGCAAGACCCTGGCAAGCTCGAAGGGAACGGCGGAAGTGACTGCGACCCCGGTCGCTGCCGTCTGCGCGGAGCTTGCCCCCGAAGTCGGCTGAAAGACGCTCGGGAGCTTGCGCCCGGCTGGCGGATCGCTCGCTCCGGCGCGGCCTGCCCGCGGGCGATGTTGTCGTCGGTGTGCCACTGCCGGGGCCGCTCGCAGCGCTCGCTGCGGCAGAAAGGGTGGAGGGGGGCGCGTGTTACACTCCGCGCCTTGAGAATTTCCGGTAGCGCCGACGAATGCCTCCTGCGACCACTCGTCCCGTCTCCTCGCTGCGCATCTATTTCCGGCTGCTCGGCTATCTGCGCCCTTTCGTCGGCCTCTTCCTGATCAGCCTGCTTGGTTATCTGATTTTCGCCTCGTCGCCGCCAATGCTGGCGGCCATCCTGAAATACTTCGTCGATGGACTGAACGCGCCGCGCGGCGCGATGCCACTGCCGCTTCCGCTGCTCGGGCAGGTCGACATGATCTATGGCGTGCCGCTGTTGCTGGTGCTGGTCGTCACCTGGCAAGGGATAGGATCGTATCTCGGCTTCTACTATCTGACACGGGTTTCGCTCGGACTGATCGACGACTTGCGGCGCGCGCTCTTCGACAGTCTGCTGTGCATGCCGAATGCCTACTTCGATCAGCGCAATTCGGGGCACCTGATCTCGCGCATCACCTACGACGTGACGATGGTGACGGGCGCTGCGACCGAGGCGATCAAGGTCGTGCTCCGGGAAGGGATGACCGTGATCTTCCTCTTCGGTTATCTGCTCTGGATGAACTGGAAGCTGACGATGGTGATGGTCGCGGTTCTCCCGATCATCGGCGTGATGGTAAGCCACGCCAGCCGGAAGTTCCGCCGACAGAGCCGCAAGATTCAGGCCGCGATGGGCGACCTCACGCACGTCGCATCGGAGACCATCCAGGGCTACCGGGTCGTACGCAGCTTCGGCGGCGAGGACTACGAATCGGCGCGCTATCGCGCGGCGAGTGCCGACAACACGGCCAAACAGTTGCGCATGGTGAAGACCGTCGCCAGCTACACGCCGGCCCTCCAGCTCGTCACCTTCGCCACGATGGCAGCGCTGCTGACGCTGGTGCTGCTGCTGCGCGGAGATTCCTCGGCCGGCGATCTGGTCGCCTACATTACCGCGGCTGGCATGCTGCCGAAACCGATTCGCCAGATCTCCGAGGTCAGCGCGACGATCCAGAAAGGACTGGCGGGGGCCGAGAGCATCTTCGCCCAGCTCGACGAAGAGCCCGAACCCGACCGCGGCACTGTCGAGAAGGAGCGTGTCAGCGGCCTCCTGGAAGTGATTGACCTCTCCTTCGTCTATCCCGGCAGCACCCAGCGCGTGCTCGACCACGTCAGCTTCTCGATCGAACCCGGACAGATGGTGGCGCTGGTCGGACGCTCGGGAAGCGGCAAGTCGACGCTGGCAAGCCTGATCCCGCGCTTCTACAACCACGACTCGGGCCAGATTCTGATCGACGGAGTGGACGTCGAAGACTACAGGCTGCGCAACCTGCGCCGGCATATCGCGCTGGTCACACAACAGGTCGTCCTCTTCAACGACACGGTCACGCGCAACATCGCCTACGGCGATCTCGCCAGCGCGCCGCGGGCGGCGATCGAGAAAGCGGCCGAAGCGGCTTTTGCCCGCGAATTCATCGATCGGCTGCCGAATGGCTTCGACACGCTGATCGGCGAGAACGGCGTGATGTTGTCTGGCGGGCAACGCCAGCGGCTGGCGATCGCCCGCGCCTTGCTCAAGGATGCACCGATCCTGATTCTCGATGAGGCGACTTCGGCGCTCGATACCGAATCGGAGCGCCACATCCAGAATGCGCTCGACCAGGTGATGGCCGGCAGGACGACGCTGGTCATCGCGCACCGCCTGTCGACCATCGAAAGAGCCGACTTGATCCTGGTGATGGAACACGGGCGGATCGTCGAGCGGGGCAGTCACGCCGATCTGCTCGCCGCCAACGGGCACTACACGCGCCTGCACGCCATGCAGTTCAACGAGGAAGCGGCGAAGGAAGCGGCGAACGAAGTCGCCTGAACGAGAGCCTCGCGGACTTCAGGCCGCCGGCAGGCGATCGTCCAACCAGCGATGGAGCGCCGACCCCGGCGACCAGTTGCGCAACAGGCGCGCACGGTCGCGCCGCCAGGCGCGCGCATGCGCGGCAGCCGTGCGATGCTGGACGACCGCGTCAAGATCGATGAGCAGCACACGGTTATCGTGCCACAGCAGATTCGTCGCCTTGAGGTCGCCATGACTGATGCGCTGTTGGCACAGGGACTCGAACAGGTCGAGAATCGCCCGCGCCTCTGCGGAAGGCGGCGCGCAGTCCGGAGACAGGTGCGTCAGCAGGTTCGGCCCCCGGCAGTACTCGCAGATCAGCCAGGCGCGGCGGCGCAATGGTCCGGCGCGTTCCTCGATCAGGGCGAGCGGCGCCGGCGTCGAAATGCCGAGAAACTGCAGGCGCTGCCCTTCCCGCCACGAGTGCCAGGCCCTGCTCGGACGCCACAGACGGCCCAGCGCATGGCGCAGGCTCTTGAGGTTGTAGCGCTTGATCACCAGTTCGCGGCGGTCGACCAGCACGCGGGCAACAGTACAGGTCGCACCGTCCTTGAGCAGCTCGCCGCCGTCGATCACAGCATCCGGCGAAGCGAGCACGACCGCCAGCGCCGCGGCCTCCTGACGCAGTACGGCGCGAAAACAGGTGGTGCTCTGCTCGACCGCGAACAGGGTGCAGTCGCGAACGGTCTTGGCGAGATAGTCGCGCAGGCGCCAGGCCCGGAAGCGAGCGATTTCCTCGCGTAGCCCGGCGAGTTCGCTCTCATCGGCGCCCGCCGCTGCGGCATACGCCGGCAGCAGCTCGCTCAGCCGGTCATCCCAGGCCGGCGGCAACTGCGCCAGCAGCATGGCCAGATTGGCACGAGCGCGCGCTGCCGGCAACGAACGCCGAGCGCTGACCTGCTGCACGGCATCGCCGTCGACGACCCACAAGTGACCGGCGTGGCACAGGAAATTGCCCAGATGCGGGTCTTCGTGCACCAGACCGGCGGCGTGCAGGCGCCCGTAAGCGGCCAGCAGCGGCACCAGGAGGGACAGTGCTTCACGCTCGTCCGCTGACCGCCCGGCGACCCGCGCCCACGCCTCGGCCAGACTCTCGACCGGTTCGAGAAAGGTGGTGAGCAGCGCGTAACCACCGCCAGCGATCGTCTTCGCGGCGATCAAGGCCGGGGTCGGAATGCCGGCCCGGGCGAGTGCATCGAGACCCGCTCGTTCCTGTTGCCAGCGCTTCCCGCCATGGCGATCGATGAACAGCTTGGCGAGCACGCGGCTGTCGTCGAGTTCCGCCTCGCCGACCAGCCGCTTGCCCGGCAGCACGCGCAACAGGCGGCGCATCGTCAGTTCGCGGCCGTCGTCCAGCGCGATGCGGAAAGGCAATTGCGGAGCGCGTCCGGCTGCCCGCAGGGCGCCGACCCCGGTCAGTGCGGGCTGGCTCACCGGCATTCGATCGGGCAAGCGTACCCCCACCCCATCAGCGCGCATCCCGGTTGGCGAACTTGCGGACATATCGCTCCTGCAGGCGCGGCACCGCCCGCGCCAAACGGGCGAGCAGCGGCGCCTCGTCCCGCAGGATCGAGCGCAGCGGGCGGGTGAAATACACTGCCAGAAAGCGCAGCAGGTCACGCTGCGTCAGACCGATGCCGAGCGCGGAAAAATGGAGCGCGGCGAGATCCTTGTCGCGCCAGCGGGCAGGCGTGCGGGCACGGACCTGGGCGCGATGCAGATCGATCAGCGACAGCCGGAGCCGGGCTGCCGTCGGCGTCGGATCGAGATGGAGAAGAAAGTGGCAGAGGTAGAAGTCACGGTGGTTGACACCGCCCGAGTGCAATTTGCGCGCCATCTCGGCGACGCGACGGATGAGCGCGCGCTTCAGGCGAACGGGCGGCGGCGTCTTCGCCCAGTCGCGGCAAAAATCTTCGAGGCTGATGGTCGGCGCCAGTTCTTCGGTAATCAGGAACGAACGCTGCCGCGCCGGGTTTTCGCCGCGCTGGCCAAAGGCGACAGCGCGCATGGTGTCGACACCGAGTTCGCCGAGGCGACGGATTGCTCGCCACTCGTTCTCGGCGCCGAGAACCGGCAGGCGCAGCGTGAGCAGATTCTTGGCGATTTCCGCCCAGCCAACGCCGCGATGAATCTTCACGAAATAGCCCTTTCCCGCCACTTCGGTGCGCAGGGTACGCCGCCCCTCGAGTTCACGGAAGATCTTGCCCTGGAGAGACTCGACCGCGACGAAGGGATCGCTTCCGGCCCACAGCGAGCGAAACGGTTCTTCGAGAAAGCCTTCGGGAGCGCTCACCGGCAACCCTTCACGATCACGTCGGCGGCACGTTCGGCGTTGCCGTAGATGTCGGCGTGCCGGGCGTAGGCCAGGCCATTGGCTTGCCAGCGCAAGCGCGCCTCGTCGTCGGCAAGCATTCGCGCCAGTGCCTGGTCGAGGTCCGCCTGTGAAAAAGGCTCGGGAACGACCAGACCCGCGTCGGCTTCGCCGATGTAATGCGCGTAGCCACAAACGGCGGTGGTCAGCACCGGCAGGCCGGCGACGACAGCTTCGAGGAGGACCGTACCAGTGTTCTCGCTGTACGCGGGATGCACCAGCAGGTCGGCGCCGAGCAGAAAGCGCGGGATGTCGCCACGTCCCGGCAGGATGCGCACGCGATCGGCGAGCGCCAGGGCTCGCGCCTGCACCTGGAAAGGCTTCGGATCGTCGTCACCGATGGCAAACAGCCGGCAGCGCTCGCGCAAGGCCGGGGGCAGCGCGGCCAGCGCCCGCAGGCTGCGATCGAGCCCCTTGGTCTTGAAACCGGATCCGAGCTGCAGCAGCAGCAGGTCGTTCGCCGCGAGCCCGAACTCGCGGCGAAACGCGGCCCGGATGGCCGGCGCGTCGACCGGCGCCCGCCGATCGGGCGAGATACCCGGTGGCAGCAGGTGGAAGCGATCATCCGGCGTGCCGTAATAGCGTTGAAACAGCGGCTTCTGCACAGGCGAGAGCAGCAGGATCTCGGTCCGGCTGTTCACCCCGAATACCGCCAGCTCATACTCGGAAAAATGGCGGTAGCGTGCCGACAGGCGGTACCAGCGGCTGCGCAGCGTGCGAGCCTTGTCTTCGTAGCAGGGGTCCGCGGCAAAATAGACGTCGAGGCCGGGCATCTTGTTGAATCCGACGACACGCTCGACCGGATGTCCGGCGAGATGATCCGCGACCCATCGGGAGAACTTCGCGTAGCGGACGTGATTGCTCAGCGCGCGAACCGGCACCCGCAGCAGTTCGAAGCCCTCGGGAACCTCGCCGCGCCATTCCAGCGTGTATACCCGCACGGCGTGGCCACGCGCCTGACAAGCCAGCGCAATGCGCAGGAAATCCCGCTGCAGGCCGCCGAAGGGAAAATACTTGTACAGACAGAAGGCGATGTGCATCATTGCCCGCCGCCACCGGCAACGGCGGGCCGCCGTTCAGTTGCCGCTGACATAGTGATAGCGCGTCTTGCCATAGTCGATCTGTGCTTCATCGCGGACCCTGGCGCGATCCACCAGCGCGGCTTCATCGAGCAGGACCACGGTATCGGGCGCTGCCGCCAGCGCCTGCTGCAGAGCCTTTTCGCCGACGAGGACCGGCACTTCGCGCTGCAAATAGAACGAGACCGCGCCCTCGATCCGTTCGGTCGGCTGATACAGCGCGATCGGCCGACCCGATGCTGCAAAATCGGCCAGTCGCTCGATCACCCGTCTCACCGACTTGCCCTGGTCGTCGTGCGGAACGACGAAGCTGAAATAGGCGACATAGGCCGTGCCGAGGATGCCGACGCAGGCTGCGGCAAAGGGAAAGATCCGCAACCGCACCGCCGATCGCCAGAGCACGAACAGCAGCGGCAGCGCCACCACGGCGCACAGCCCGGCGACCAAGGGAGCGTCGACTTTCACCAGACGAAAGACGACGTACAAGGGGATCGCCGAAACGATCATCGCCTGGATCCCCGCCAGCCAACGGGCTTTTCGCAGGCCGCTTGCGGAGACGCCGGCGGCAAATGTCTGCACGACGAAATGCGCGAGCAAGGCCGCCGCCGCCGGATAGAGCATCAGCAAATAGGAAGGACGCTTGCCCGCGGAAATGGAGAGCAGGACATACGGGGCGACCATCCAGCAGAACAGGAACAGCATCCGCCGATTCTTGCGGAGGAGCCTGATCGACTGCCAGATGGCCACATACAAGAGCACAGACCAGGGCTGGAAGGTTTCCGGCAATCTTTTCAGATAAAAGTAGAACGGCTCGGCATGCGCACCCTGCGAATACTCGCCTTCGAATCTTCCGACGCTGTTGGTCCACACGACTTCCCTGACCGCGTCGAAACCCTGCGCGGCGAACAGCGTCCAGAGCCAGGCGAGGATCGGCAACAAACCCAGCAGGGCGAAAGCCGCCGGATACAGCCAGTTGGCAACGACCAAGCGCCGGTCGAAACAGATCGATTCCGCCAGCAGATACACCAGGATGACCACGCCCGGGATCGCCAGCCCAACCACTCCTTTCGTCAGGGTGGCGATGGCGATGCCCGCCGAATAGAGCAGCCACAAGCCCGGCGAGCGGTCTTCACGGGTGAAATAAAACGACAGCAAAGCCAGTGAAACGCCAAAAGCGAGCATCGCATCCTGGCCGGCCGTTCGCGCGTACTCCACGAACGACGCCATGGTGATCAGCAGGCAGCCACTGAGCAGGGTCAGCCAGTCCTTCTCCGGTGACTTCCGGAAAAAGAAGACGAACAGCAGGACGGTGGCGATTCCCGCCAGCGCCGAAGGCAGGCGCGGCGCAAACGCCTCGTAGCCGAACAGCCAGATCGCCGCGCCCTGCAGCCAGTAACTGAGCGGCGGCTTCTCGAGAAATGGACGACCATTGAGCGTTGGCACCAGGAACTGGCCCTGCTGCAGCATGTCGGCGGCAATCCCCGCCTCACGCGGCTCGGTCGATTCCCGCAGATCCAGACGGTTCAAACCGCTGAAGGTCAGCAAGCACGCCAGCAGAAGCAAGACCAGTCCCGGCCTCAGCCAACCGGGTAAGCGAAAATCCATTGAAGATGATTCCACAGAACTCCTTGGGCCTTTACTAGTGTCGTTTACTCTTCAAAGGTTGGGGTGAAATCCTTCCTTTTGCCTCTTCTCTTGCGGAGAAAAGAAAGACCCGACCCGCTGCGCGCGCGCCAGCTCTTCTGGCCCGGCTTGCTATGGGTTATCACGTCTATAGCAAGGCAGTTTTCGCTATTCTCTGACAGGTCCTTCTGCTCCATCGGTCACTCAGGGGAACACCGTAGACAGTGCGAATCGGGAGCGTTCCTAGGGCTAGGCAAATCCGTAAGAGTTGCACACCTCCGCTGTAGCTAACGCGTAACACTGCCACCGAGCAATAAACCGAAAAATATGTTTGCCAAGCTGGCGTGGCAAACTATTTCTTCAACAAGGACCTACCCTTGATTTTGGAAAGCCTATGACGGCTTACTGATCCTTGAACTGTTACGATTGTAGACAATGCATTTCTCCAAGACGGATTCACCAAAAGTCTGGATGGCTCTTTCGCTACTGAGCAAATAGTAAGCAGCGCTTCGAGCGTTACCAACCCACTGGCCGTCTTCTACTTCCAGCGAAACGCCGGGATTTCGGCATTGATTGATCGCCGTAACCAAGTTTTCTGGTAGGTCAGACAGCAAACCACTCCCATGAGCAAATGAGTTTCTGAAGCTCTTAAGATCAACAAGCGTATTGCGGGTTTGTTGGCTATTAAATAAAGGCAGCCCTATCTGATCGCGGGTATATATTTCAGCGGATTTGATAAAATCTTTTCGCGGTAGGATTCTAAATTCGGCCGAGTGCCCAACGGTGGCTTGCCAATGCTTGAGAGTCCTCTTCACCCCATACTCGAATGCCGCGAATACCGATACTAATATGCCACCCCAAATAAGTCGAGGTAGAACCGTTGAGCCATCGCGAGTAACCGCCTCCAACTCTGCCTCCATTTCTGCAACTGACACAGGGTCTGACGCACGCTTGATACGAGCGGTGATCCTTACACCTTGTTGAGCGGTGACATGAGGAATGAAATCATTGGCGGCGCGAATATATCTTCGCAATTGTGCGAATGTATCGATAGCGAAGGGAAATTCGCAGATGAGATCAAACTCGGCGAATGGATCGACAATCGGAATGTTTGAACCGGGCATCGTGAGCGAACTGGATGAGAGGTCTAACAATTGCAAATGTCTTCGAGATTGAAATTAGTAGCGTATTGCAGCGCCGATTATTCTGCGTTCGGTGGCATTCGGGCCGACTCGGACTTGTGCTTGCTTCAGGATAATCACCCCATTGGCACCCATACTTGCAGCTTCCCTTTTTAGTGCACGAACCGCAAGTGCCATGTCCTCTTTTTCGCCGGGGCCATAACTTTCATTGGCAAGGGCCGCACCGAGTTGTGAAAGTATATCCAACTGGTCAAGAAGACCGGATTTTGCCATTCCGTGGGCTTCGATGGCCCCGATTACCTTGAACGGGACATTCGGCTTAAAAGCAAAAATCTTAACCTGGCTCTCGTCAATCGGACTATACGCTTCGTCTCCTTGTAGCACATGGGTGGCTTCGGATACGTCGGCAAAACACGGAAGGGCGGCCAAAGAAAGAATGACAGCAGAGAGAATTAACGACTTTGTCGTTCGCATGATTGCTCCCTTTACAGTTGATGCGGGTTTATGAGTAAAACTATAGCATTTTGTCATTAGAGCCTCTTGCAAAATTCGCCCTGCGGGGCTGATTTTTCGGGGTTCGGGGTCAGGTCTTCCCTTTTGCCTTGAGGGAACGGTGGGAGTCAAGTCTTTCCTATTGCCTTTTGTCTTGGGAAAAAAGAAAGACCCGACCAACAGCGCGGACCCCCGGCGACCCCAGAGTGAGTCAGAAGAACTGCTTTGCGAAATTGGCAATTGGAAGCTAGGCGTCAGTTCTCGCATTGGCACACACGTGCATGGGAAACTCGGCCAAATAGAGGGTTGTCGCTTCCTGAAGGTTGGCGATTGCCTCTTCAACCGTTTCACCTTGAGTAGTCGTTCCGGTCTCGGGATTCATGGCGACGTAGCCACCTTCTTCGACAGGGGTGAGTGCTGCGGTCATTTCCATTGTCTTCTCCACGATCGAGAGCTCAATTGTCGCTCATTCCGTCGATTGTGGTGACCAAAGTGGAACTAACCGGCGCGAGCCGGCTCTCTCGCGAAGCGTCCGTGTTGGGCGAAACGTTGGACGAAGCCGCTACGCGGAGGAAACGGCTGCGCTGTAGCCGTGTTTGAGTCACGATGTCGCCTCGCCACTCATCCGGGGGATCTTCATCACGAACGCGAGGTTAGCGCAAGATGGAGGACATGTCCGCCGCCGCAGCGACAGTTGGGGGTCATTCCTCGCGTGGCTTCGGGATCAGGTCTTCCCTTTTGCCTTTTCGCTTTCGGAAGCAAGAAAGACCCGACCTCCAGCAACCCCAGACTGGGTCAGAAGAACTGCTTTGCGAAGTTGGCAATTGCCAGACCCAGCACCGCCCCAAGCATCCACTTGACCAAGGTGAGCTCGCCGGAGACTTTCGCGTCGAGATGGTCGAACCGGTTCGCCAAGTGCTCGATGTTGTGTGGAGTCGCCACCTCCGAAGTCTGCGTAGCCACCGATAACGCAACCGCCTCAGCCCTGGTGTGCGCCTCGGGTACTCACGCAGCGATGAGCTGTTCCACAGACTTCAACGTATCGAGAGTCACCGTCGCCATAATAGTGGACATAGCGCGAAGCGAGCGCGCCAAGAATGGCCGTTTGTAGAATGCACGGGCGCGCCTCTTCTCAACGCTGCGCGACCTCGCCGGCGACGGGAGGCGCCTCGCTCCCCCGAGGCCGCTTGTAGCGATTGTAGCCCCAGAGGTACTGCTCGGGGCACTGGCGGATCAGATGCTCGATTTCGTGGTTGATCTGTTGCGCACGCTCTTCGATCGTCCCGCAGATCGGCTGCGTTGGCTGCTGCAGATGGAAGTGATAGCCGGCACCGCCCGGCAGGCGCTCGGCCCAGACCATGATCACGCTGGCGCCGCTTTCGGCCAGTCGCGCCGCCAGGGTCATGGTGTAGGCCGGCTTGCCGAAGAAGTCGAGCCAGCGTCCTTCGCCCGCCTTGGGGGCCTGATCGGGCAGCATGCCGACTGCTTCGCCGCGCTTGAGCGCCTTGAGCAGGCTGCGCACCCCGGACAGGTCGGCAGCAGCGATATGCAGTTGCTCGCGCGCCCGACCGGCTTCGATCATCGCTTGCAGCCAGGCCTGCCGCGGCGGCCGGTAAAGGACCGTGATCGGGGCATGGGTGGACAGGTACTGCGCAGTGACCTCGAAGCAGCCGAGGTGCGGGGTCAGGTAGAGTATTCCCTTGCCGCGACGGGTAGCGGCCTCGACCAGATCCCAGCCCGACACCTTGACGACCCTTGCCGCGGTCTCGGCGAGCGGCCGCAGCCAGATTTTCGCCAGTTCCAGTGCGCCCTTGCCCACTTCGGCGACGGCGCGGGCGTGAACACGCCTGGCCTCGTCGTCGCCGAGCGCGAGCTGCAGGTTCTCGCGCAGGTGGCGACGGTAGGTCGGCGAAAACAGCCAGGTCAGCCAGCCGAGAAATGCGCCGAGAGCATGCAGCCAGGAAAGCGGCAGGTGGCTGAGAAGACGGAAGACGGTGAGCACGTGCTGATCCGGTCGTGACAAAGTTGGCAACAGCTGGTGCAAAGGCTTTGACCAGCCGGCAAAGGAAAAAATATAATTATCCATCCGCCGAGTTAATCAGGACAACTTGCAGGGCGGAGGAGCCGCAGGAGCGGTCACCAAATACTGCTAAAGCGTCGTCTGCTCAAACCCCGGAGCCGGCTACGCGGCCGTTTCGGGGTTTTTCATTGGGAGCAGACCTAGCGTGAGCAAAGAGTACCTTTTCACTTCGGAATCGGTTTCCGAAGGGCATCCGGACAAGGTTGCCGATCAGATTTCCGATTCCGTCCTTGACGCCATTCTGGCCGAAGATCCCCCCGCGCGGGTCGCCTGCGAGACTCTGGTGTCGACCGGCCTGGTCGTCATCTCGGGCGAGATCACCACCAAGGCGCACATCAACTACCGTGAAATCGCACAGGATACGGTTCGTCGCATCGGCTACGACAACTCCGAGATCGGTTTCGACTACAAGAGCTGCGCCATTCTCACGGCAATCAACCGGCAGTCGCCGGATATCGCGCAAGGGGTCAATGAGGGACAGGGAATCGATCTCGACCAGGGCGCCGGCGACCAGGGACTGATGTTCGGCTATGCGTGCAACGAAACGGCAACGCTGATGCCGCTGCCCATCCATTACGCGCACCGCATCATGCAGCGGCAAGCCGAGGTACGCCGGGACGGTCGTCTGCCCTGGTTGCGCCCCGACGCCAAGAGCCAGCTGACCGTGCGCTACGTCGACGGCAAACCGACGTCGATCGACACCATCGTCGTGTCGACGCAGCACGATCCCGACGTCTCGCATGCGCAAATCTCCGAGGCAGTGATCGAGGAAGTCATCAAGCCGGTCCTGCCAAAGGAACTGCTGACCGCCAACACCCGCTATCTGGTCAACCCGACCGGGCGTTTCGTCGTCGGCGGCCCGCACGGTGACTGTGGCCTGACCGGGCGCAAGATCATCGTCGATACCTACGGCGGTGCCGCTCGCCACGGCGGCGGTGCGTTTTCCGGCAAGGACCCGTCCAAGGTCGATCGCTCGGCAGCCTACGCCGCACGCTACGTGGCGAAGAATGTCGTCGCCGCGGGTCTCGCCGAACGTTGCGAAGTTCAGGTCGCCTACGCAATCGGCGTCGCGCGCCCCGTCTCGCTGATGGTCAATACCTTCGGCACCGGCCGGATCAGCGACGAACGGATCGTCGAACTGATCAGCAGAAACTTCGACCTGCGCCCGAAAGGCATCATCCAGTCGCTCAACCTGTTGCGCCCGATCTACCGAAAGACCGCGGCGTATGGTCACTTCGGTCGCGAGGAACCCGAGTTCACCTGGGAAGCGACCGACAAGGCGGCGACTTTGCGCGCGGAAGCTGGCCTCTAAGGCAGCAAGGCGCACACCAGAGGGGCCGACGGCCCCTCGTTTTGCGGCCGAACGCGGAGCGGTGTAGACTGGCCGTCCGCAAATCTGCTGCGCCAGTCACCACATCGCCATGCTCAAACGAATCCGCGTCGAACAACTCAGGGTCGGCATGTATCTCAAGGAGTTCTGCGGATCCTGGATGGAACATCCGTTCTGGCGCTCATCCTTCGTCATCACCGACGCGAAGGATATCGATGCGATCCGCGCGAGCAGCATCAAGGAAGTGTGGATAGACAGCACCAAGGGCATGGATCTGCCGACGGCCGAGAGGGCGGTTTCCATCGCCGAAGCGCAGGCACAAGTCGATGCAGAACTCGCCAGCGCAGCCAGCCAAGTGCGCGAAATCGAGCGCGTGCCGAGCTCTGTCGAGTTCGCACGCGCAGCGAAGATCGTCGCCCGCTCGCGGCAGGCGGTCAAGTCAATGTTCGAGGAAGCGCGCATGGGCAGGGCGATAGACGCTCCTGGCGTGCAGAGAATCGTCGAATCGATTTCCGACTCGGTAAGCCGCAACCCCGGTGCCCTGATCAGCCTGGCGCGCCTGAAGAATGCCGACGACTACACCTACATGCACTCGGTAGCCGTCTGCGCGCTGATGACCGCACTCGCCAGACAGCTCGGGCTCGACGACGTGCAGACCCGTTCGGCGGGCATTTCCGGCCTGCTGCACGACCTGGGCAAGGCGGCAATGCCAATCGAAGTTCTCAACAAGCCGGGGAAGCTGACCGACGAGGAATTCGCGATCATCAAGTCGCATCCCCGGGAAGGTCATCGCATGCTGCTCGAAAGCGGCAACGCCGAATCGGTGGCGCTGGACGTCGTTCTCCACCACCACGAGAAGATCGATGGCTCGGGTTACCCGGAAGGACTGCGGGGCGAGGAGATCAGCCTCTTTGCCAAAATGGGCGCGGTCTGCGACGTTTACGACGCGATCACCTCGAACCGCCCGTACAAGAGCGGCTGGGACCCCGCCGAGTCACTGCGCAAAATGGCTGAATGGAGCAATGGCCACTTCGACCCGGCCATCTTTCAGGCCTTCGTCAAGAGCATCGGTATCTACCCGATCGGGTCACTGGTCCTGTTGAGCTGTGGGCGGCTCGGCGTCGTCATCGAACAGGGCGGCAAGTCGCTGCTCACCCCGCACGTCAAGGTATTTTTCTCGACCCGTGCCCAGGTGCGCATCGTGCCGCAGGTCGTTGACCTGGCGCAACCTGCGTGCAAACTCAAGATCGTCAGTCGGGAAGACCCGACCAAATGGAACTTCCCCGATCTCGACGAAATCTGGTCGGGGCTGGCAGGCGTGCGCAACTGAATTCACACGCAGCACCGGCCGATGCATTGCGCAGGCCGGCTCCAGGCAAGTCCGGGTTCCCGCAAAAGTGTCGGACATTCTTACACCGTCGCCAACGCAGCGTCGGTTTCTCCTGATAAGCCGTTGTTTTGCATTGAAGATCCGGATCAGCACGGAAATTGCTTGAACAGTTTCGCGGGTGGCCGCAGCAGACGACGAGCTTGCTGCCACAGCCAGAAACTCTCAGATCAACGCTTGCCCATGCGCGATTCGGAGAAAACCTATGGATCTCGCAAATGACCCAACACTCGCCCTTCTCGGCCGCTTCGTAGATCATTTCTCGAATCCGGATTTTTCCGAGGCGGAGTTCCTGCGGCAACAGCTCGCCGCGATCGAGAAATACGTCGAACGCTTTCCTGCGGCGGAGCGAGACTCTCGCGCACAGGCATGGATCGACGCCAACGCTCGGCAATATCGCCAGCGCTGGCAGATTCGGGCGGCCATCGACGCCCTGGCCAATGAACGTTGTGCTGCCTGCCCGCTGAGTTGTGGCGACGAGCGGACAAGCCCGTGCACGATGCACGCACAGTGGCTGGCGCTCCTGCGACACTACGCAGCCATCGACCTGTGCAGCGACGACTCCCCGGATAACAGCCCGGCGCCATTCGCGAACCGCCTGCACTGACGCCGGCCACCCGCGCGCACCGCTGGCGCAAGCCCCCGACTTCGGCACCGCAGTAGCGCCGCACCCTTCCATTGCCCGAAGCGGCAAACAGGCACGATGACTGAGGAGATCTCATGCATCACATGAGATCTGATCGTTTGCCAGCACTCCCTCTGCCCAATATAGTTGCCACGAATTCGCGGATATCGGGAAACACGGACGGTACTCCGAAACGAAATCGGCGTGCAAACGCAGGCAAATCTCAAGCATGAGGAGCAGAAAAATGGAAACAGGCATCCCTACGACAAGCGCAGGTCTTGTGATCCTGGCGCTGGTGGTCTTCTTGTCTTCACCGGGTATCGACTGGATCGCCGATTGGCTGACGCAACATCGCAAGCAGCACCCGCCGACCGGCGCCGGAACCGGTGGGCTCGACATGCCCTGAAAGCAGTTCCCGGAATCCGATCGACCGACCCCATTCCCTCCCCACGCGTTATGGCGAAACCGCAACCGCCGGAGAAAAGGTACGTTGCCGCCGGCGCGATGGGAACATGGGGGCGCCGGCAGCAGAAACTGCGCGCAATCGATCCGCCAGACCTTCCCGGTCGCGACCTGCCAGCGGCAGTGGCCTGCAGAATCAGCGACCGAACAGGCCCTTCAGCACATTGACCGGATTCGGCATTTCGTTCGCCTGAGGTCTCCCGCTGGCGGCGGCGTCGGCCCGAGCCGGCGCTTCACCGAGCATGGTCATGAAGGTCGATTTCACTCTCACCTTCGCCTGCCACTGCGGCTCCCATGCCGCCTTCGGGTTGCTCGGACGCGGCGGATGAACGAAGTAGGCTTCGCTGCCATAGGCGATCGCCCGCAACATCGCGCCCTGCCCGAAGATGCCCCGGGGAACGCTGCATTGCGTGGCGCTCGCGGGTAGCACCGATTTCTCCTTGATCCAGCGATCGATTGCCGTGTTCGTCTGGTAATCGATCAGGGCGAAGCCCAGTTCAGGAAGCTCGCTCGAAGTCCAGATCACCATGTCGGCGTCGCCCTTCTCGCCGGCACCGACCGCGGAGAGAAAATAGCCGCGCGCATTGCTCACGCTCGCCCATTGCAACTGGGTGGCGCCATCCGCGTTTTTCTGGGAGATGCGAAAGGCGGGCATGAAGTCCTGGCCGCTGCCGAGGGTGAATCTGAAATTCTCGACGATGCCGCTGCCGGTGAATTGATGTTCGCCGATCAGCGACGCTCCCTCGGGCACGCGTCGGTCATCGACGCGGTTCGGCCAAGCCGGATTGCCCGGTGCGGAACGCGCGCCGCGCGTGGTGCTGTTGCGGATCCGGCCGAAAAACTTCTGCAGGGCATCGAGGTCGGCATTGGCCGCATCGAATACGCGCGGCTGCCCGGCGCGAACGGCTTCGCCGCAACCCCAGTACAGCAGCACCCTGCCTTTGGGCTTTTCGTATCGGGGCTCGAGCGGTTCGTCATCCCTGCCCGGCGGGTCGTATTTTTCCGGCGGCGGTGCAAGCAGCCTGAGCGCGGCGTCCAGGCCGAGCGCCGGGGGAATGGCCTGTGTCGCCTCGGCCAGGTCGGGCTGGTTGCGCGTCATCACCGAGACATCCAGCCATTTGCCCGGGGACATCGTCATGCGCGTGTTGCCGAAGGTATTGCCACCCTTGCCACCTCCGAACAGACCGGCCATGCCGCCGGACATCCCACCCCCCATCATCGCCATGCCGGGAATGTCGCTATGGTGGGTCGCCACGTCGATCCAGGCCTGCGAAACGGGCGGTTTCGACGATGTCGGCAGTTCCTGTTGCGCGTACAGGGCCAACGGTGTCAGCGCGCCGGCGAACGCTGCCGCAGCGAAACGGCGGTAATGGAGATCGATACGCGAGAGCTTTCTTGGCATGAGATTCCCCCCTGAATGATCGTGGGTTGGACGACGCTACCGGAACGAGTATCTCCGGCGGCAGCGCTCGCCGTCAAGCGGCGATGTCGCGCCGGTATTCCCGCCAGCGAAGAACGCCGAAAAACCGTACGTGAACACCGGATTTCCCCGGCCAACCCGGGCTGCACTATCATCGCAGGTCGGAGGCACGATCCACCGACTGACTGACAGGCAAGAAGCATGCGCACATTGGGAACCGACAACCCGTCGGGCGACTTCTGGGGAGGACTCGCCGCGATGCTCGTCGCGCTACCCTCGGCGATCGCTTTTGGCGTCACCATCTACGCACCGCTCGGCGCCGCCGCCGCGGCGCAGGGTGCGCTCGCGGGAATTCTGGGGGCCACCGCGCTCGGCCTCGTCGCGCCGGCCATCGGCGGTGCCAGACGCCTGATCACCGCCCCCTGTGCGCCGGCGGCGGCGGTCCTTTCGGGCTTTGCGATCAGCCTGCAGCAACAGCTACCGGCCGCCACGATACCACTGCTGCTGGTCCTGCTCACGCTCTTCGCCGGCGCCCTGCAAGTGTCGTTCGGCGCGGTCGGGTTGGGCCGCCTGATCAAATACATGCCGTACCCGGTGGTCAGTGGCTACCTTTCCGGCGTCGGACTGTACATCATTGCCAGCCAGATCCCGAAGCTGCTTGGCACGCCCAAGGGAACCCCGTTCTGGGAGTCGCTGGTCGCGCTCAACAACTGGAACTGGCAGGGCATTGCCGTTGGCGTCGTGACGATGGTCGTCATGGCCGGCGCGGCGCGCATCACCAGGCTGGTGCCGGCGGCGATCCTGGCGCTGGCTGCCGGCATCCTGAGCTACCTCGTGCTCGGCGTGTTCGACCGCTCGCTGCTGCAGGTGAGCGGCAATCCGCTGATCGTCGGGCCGCTTGGCGGCGGCGACAGCCACTTTGCCGAGACGCTCGCCGGACGCTGGCAGGCGCTCGGCGGTATCGGCCTGCACGAGCTGCAACTGCTCATCGTTCCTGCGTTGACGCTCGCCGTCCTGCTCTCGATCGACACCCTGAAAACCTGCGTCGTGCTCGACGCGCTGACGCGCAGCCGCCACGATTCGAACCGCGAACTCATCGCGCAAGGTTTCGGCAACATCGCCGCGGCGGCTGTTGGGGGAATCCCGGGCGCGGGAACGATGGGAGCAACGCTGGTCAATATGTCGAGCGGCGCGACGAGCAGCCTTTCCGGGATCATCGAGGGAGCGCTCGCCCTGGTCGCCTTCCTGGCATTCGGCGCCCTGATCACCTGGATTCCGATCGCCGCGTTGGCCGGCATCCTGATCGTCATCGGCCTGCGCATGATCGACGTTGGCAGTCTGCATTTCCTGACCGCACGCTCGACGATGCTCGACTTCGCCGTGATCGTCTCGGTCGTGGCGGTAGCCCTGAGCGTCAGCCTGATTGCCGCGTCCGGCGTTGGCATCGTCCTCGCGATCCTGCTTTTCGTGCGCGAGCATATTGACGGCAACGTCGTTCGCCGCAAGACCTACGGCAACCAGATCTGTTCCAAGCAGGTGCGATTGCTGGAGGAAAGGCGCATCCTCGAGCAGCACGGGTCGGAAACGGTGATTCTGGAGTTGCAGGGCAGCCTGTTCTTCGGCACCACCGATCAGCTTTACAGCACCCTCGAACCCGAGTTGAAGGTACGCAACTACGTCATTCTCGACATGCGCCGCGTCCAGTCGGTGGATATCACCGCCGTGCACATGCTCGATCAGATCAAGGACATGCTGACCGAGCGCAACAGTTTTCTCCTGATCAGCCATCTGCCGAAAAATCTGCCGAGCGGCAAGGACATGCAGCACTACTTCGACCAGGTCGGCCTGGTCCGGGCCGAAAGTCCGGTGCGCGTGTTCAACGAACTTCACGATGCGCTCGAATGGGTCGAGGACCGGATCCTTGCCAGTGTCAGTCTCGCCAAGTCGGAGAATACGGCGCTGTCGCTCGCCGAGTTCGAGATCTTCTCCAACCGCAGGGAAGAGACGCTGGCCGCACTCGAATCAGGAATGGTGAAGCGCAGCTACGCCGCAGGCGAGAAGATTTTCTCGCTCGGCGACGCCGGCGACGAACTCTGCCTGATCCGTCGCGGCGAGGTGCGCATCGTCCTGCCGATCGACGCCAACCAGAGTCACCATCTGAGCACTTTCGGCCGCGGCGACTTTTTCGGTGAGATGTCGTTTCTCGACGGTGCCAGACGCTCTGCCGACGCCCTGGCCGGCAGCGACACCGAACTCTTCCTGCTCAGTCGCAAGGCCTTCGACACGCTCGCCGACGAACACAAGAAGGTGGCGATGAAGCTGCTCGAAGGGGTCGCCAGCGCCCTTTCGTCACGCCTGCGCTACGCCAACGCGGAAATCCGGGCACTCGAGTAGTGTGGAAAGCGTGTCCGGGTTGCGTGCACCCGATCGGGAAGCGGGGAATCTGGCGAAACGTTGACGCGGCTGAGCAGCCGACATTGACTGCGGCCCGACGCTGCGCGGATACTTCCCGAGTCATTTCGAGTTTCCGCACCCGATGCCCAGACCGCCGACCCCGACAGATGCACGCCAACGCCTTCGGCAACAGTTCATGGCCGTGCGCGCGCACAGCGTGGCGCTGGCCGCACCGCTCTCGCCCGAGGACATGGGGCTGCAATCGATGCCCGACGCCAGCCCGAGCAAATGGCACCTTGCGCATAGCACCTGGTTCTTCGAGGCAGTCGTACTGCACCCACACGCGCCCGGCTATCGCGTGTTCGACGAGCGCTGGCTGTACCTCTTCAATTCCTACTACGAAAGCCTTGGGCCCCGCCATCCGCGACCGCAGCGTGGACTGCTCAGCCGGCCGTCGATCGACGAAGTGTGGCGCTACCGCGCGACTGTGGACAAGGCGCTGCTCGACTTCATCGACGATGCCGACGCGACGATCTGGGACGCGACGGCAGCACTGATCGAACTCGGCCTGCACCATGAACAGCAGCACCAGGAATTGCTGCTCACCGACCTGCTGCACGCCTTTTCGCTCAACCCGCTGCAGCCGGCGTATTGCGCCGCGGCGCCGCCGCCGACCCGCGAAAAACCCGCCGCAAGCTGGCTGGAATTCCCTGGAGGAGACGCCACGATCGGCCACTTCGGATCTGGCTTCGCTTTCGACAACGAAACGCCGCGCCACTGCGTTCGCCTGCAGCCTTACGCGCTGCGCACCACGCTGGTCAGCAATCGCGAATATTCCGACTTCATCGCCGACGGTGGCTATCGCCGCCCCGAGCTATGGCTCAGCGATGGCTGGGCGGCGGTCCAGACGCATGGCTGGCAGGCACCGCTGTACTGGTCGCTGGACGGCGACCAGCCGCTCTCGTGTTTCTCGCTGTACGGTGCGCAAGCCTGGCAACCGGACGCTCCCGTGTGCCACCTGAACTTTTACGAAGCTGCTGCCTACGCCGAATGGGCCGGCGCGCGCCTGCCAACCGAATTCGAATGGGAAGCTGCCGCGACGCATCCCGACCTGCACGGGATGTTCGGCGCCGTCTGGCAATGGACGCGTTCGTCGTACGATCCATACCCGCGTTTTCGTCCGCTGGCCGGCGCCATCGGCGAATACAACGGCAAGTTCATGGTCGGGCAGATCGTTCTCCGTGGCAGCAGCGTGGCAACCCCCGCTGGCCACGCGCGCGCGAGCTATCGCAACTTCTTCCCACCGGCGGCCCGCTGGCAGTTCAGCGGCCTGCGCCTGGCACGCGACTGCTGATGGTGCGCAGCGAACGCCGCCGGAAGGGAGCATCGGCCGACGATTTCGCGCACGAATTGATCGCCGGCCTGCGCGCGCGGCCACGCAGGGTCAGTCCGAAGTGGTTCTACGACGAACAAGGCTCTCGCCTGTTCGAAGAGATCTGCGAGCTGCCCGAGTACTACCCGACGCGCACCGAACTCGCCCTGCTCGAACGCCACGCCCCCGAAATGGCCGGACTGATCGGCGCCAACGCCGAAATCATCGAGTTCGGCGCCGGCGCCAGCCGCAAGATACGGATGCTGCTCGCCGCCCTGCCGTCGCCGGCGCGCTATCTGCCGGTCGACATCTCGGGTGCGCATCTGGTCCAGGCAGCGCAGGCGCTTCAGGACGATCATCCCGGACTGCGGGTGGAGCCGGTAGTGGCCGACTTCACCGTCGCGCTCAGCCTGCCGGCGCCGGTCGGTACGCGCGTCGGCTTCTTCCCCGGCGGCTCGATCGGCAACTTCGATCCCGCTGCAGCGTCGCGGCTGCTGCGGCGCATGGCGGGCTGGCTGAGTGGCGGCAGTCTGCTGATCGGCGTCGACCTGATCAAGGATCCGGAACTGTTGCACGCCGCCTACAACGACGCACGCGGAGTCACCGCAGCCTTCAACCTGAACCTGCTGGCTCGCGCCAACCGCGAACTCGGTGCCGACTTCGACCTGGCGCAGTTTGCACACAGCGCGTTCTACAACCCGCCGCTGGCACGAATCGAGATGCACCTGATGAGCCGGTGCGTACAGACCGTCTCCTTTTGCGGCGAGTGCTTCGATTTTGCCGAAGGTGACAGTGTGCACACCGAATCCTCATACAAGTATACGGTGCCCGGCTTCCGGCAACTCGCGCGCGCCGCGGGCTGGTCGCCGCGCGCGCTGTGGGTCGATGCTGCACGGCAATTCTCGCTGCATTGGCTGCAACCCGCACGCATGGAGTGAGCAAGCCGAGGTCGTTGCCCGCACGCTTGCCACAAGTCTGCTGCCGGCACGGGCGAACGTTGCGGCGTTGGTGGATAATGTCGCCACGCAACAGTCCCTGAATCCCCATGCCTTCCCACACCTTGCCCGTTCCCGCGACGCTTGCGCGGCGCTGCCATCGTCGCAACGGTTCTGTCATTCCGATCCTTTGCCTGGCAATCGCGTTGGCTACCTCCTGCAGCCTCGCAGCGGCGACCGATACGCCGTTGTGGTTCGACGCGGAAAGCCCGCGGCCGATCGCCCGAGAGGCCGTCGAACTGCTCGCCACGGCACCCGCCGACGGGCTCGACGCACACGACTATCATGCCGATTCGCTGAGCCGGGCCATGGCAAGAGCGGTCAACGGACCACCACTGGCCGACGACCAGGTGGCCCAGCTCGATCGCGCGCTGACGCTGGCACTGCGGAGCTATCTTGCCGACCTGCATCGCGGACGCATCGAGCCGCAGCAGCTCGGCGCCAACTACAGTTCCGCCGCAGACACGGGTTTCGACCCCGAATCGTTGCTGGCTTCGGCCATCGCCGATGACGGGCTTGGCCAGGCCGCGCGCGCCGCGGCACCCTCGTCGTCGCAGTACGCGAACTTGCGCGATGCCCTGGCAGGCTATCGTGAACTCATCGGCAATCCGGCCTGGCAGAATCCCCTGCCGCCGTTGCCCGGCGACAAGCTCGCCCCCGGCGGGAAATATCCCGGCATCGCGTCGCTGGTGGAGCGACTGCGACTGCTCGGCGATCTGCCCGCCCCGGTCGCGCGACCGCAACGCTACGAGGGGCCGGTCGTCGAGGCCGTCCGTTCGTTTCAGGAACGGCACGCTTTGCCGGCGGACGGGGTGATCGGCAAGGACACCCTGGAGCATCTGAATGTGTCGCCGGCCAGACGAGCCCGGCAGCTCGCACTGGCGCTCGAACGACTGCGCTGGACGCCACGGCCGCAGGTTCCGCGCGCCATCGTGGTCAATGTTCCGGAGTTCGTGCTGCGCGCCCATGACACGCGCGACGGCGGCATCGCCAGGACGACGACGATGAAGGTGATCGTCGGCACGGCCGGCAAGACACCGACGCCACTCTTCGATGCCGAAATGCGCTTCATCGAGTTCAGCCCGTACTGGAACATCCCGCCGTCGATCGCGAAGGGCGAAACCGTGCCTCGACTGCGCCGCGACCCCGGCTATTTCGACCGTCAGGGCTTCGAATTCGTCGGCAGCGACGGTCGCGTCGTCGCTGGCTTCTCCACGGCCAACCTCGACGCCGTCGAGCGTGGCCAGTTGCGCCTCCGTCAGCGCCCGGGAGCGAACAATGCGCTCGGCGACATCAAGTTCGTCTTTCCCAACAATGACAACATCTATCTTCATCACACGCCAACGCCACAACTCTTCCAACGCGAACGACGCGACTTCAGTCACGGCTGCATTCGCGTCGAGGCGCCTGTCGAGCTGGCGAAATTCGTCCTTGCCGACGAACCCCAATGGAGCGAAGAGCGCATCGTGCAGGCGATGAACCGGGGAAAATCCGCGACCATCCGCCTGCACGAACCCCTGCCGGTGGTGATCACCTACCAGACGGCGATCATCCGTAACGGGCGGGTGCATTTCTTCCCCGACATCTACGGTCAGGACAGGATCCTCGAACAGGCCCTGCATCGCCACTCGCTTGCCGTCCGAGCTTCCCGCGCCGGCGAAATTCCAGCAGAATTCACAGAGTAGTGTTGCCTTGGAGCAAACATGGGAAAAATGCAAGAGCACTCGCGCCGCCGCTTTCTGGGTCATGCCGCGCGCCTCATCGTCGCCGGCGCCAGCCTGCCGCTGGCCAGGCCGGCGCTGGCAGCGCTGGCGAACACGCGCAGCCTCGACTTCGATCATACCCATACCGGCGAACGCGTCTCGATCGTCTTTGCCATCGGCGAGCACTATCTCCCCGATGCGCTGCAGCGGCTGAATCTCTTCCTGCGCGACCATTACTCGGGTGAAGTGGGCAGTATCGACCCGCTGTTGTTCGACCTCCTTTTTCAGCTCCGGCAGGAGCTTGGTTGCACGCAGCCTTTTCAGGTGATCTCCGCCTACCGCTGCGCCGAGACCAACCGCAGCCTGCGCAACCGCGGCGCTGGTGGCGTCGCCAGGCAGAGCCTGCACATGCAGGGAATGGCGATCGATGTCCGCGTTGCCGACGTGCCGCTGGTCGATCTGCGCGATGCCGCCATTTCTCTGGGTGCAGGCGGCGTCGGTTTCTATCCGCGCGACAGGTTCGTTCATCTCGATACGGGCAGGGTGCGCTACTGGTAGCTGCATGCGCCGCTGCTTCAGCCCGCCGCACGACGCTCGAAAAGGGCAATCGACTCGACATGCGAGGTCTGCGGAAACATGTTGACCACGCCGGCGCCGCACAGTCGGTAATCCTTCTGGGTGACCAGTATCGCCGCATCGCGCGCCAGCGTTGCCGGACTGCACGAGATATAGACAATCCTTCGCGGACCATCGACGGCGAGTGACTTGATCAGTTCGACCGCGCCTTCCCGTGGCGGATCGATCAGCATCTTGTCGAAGTGGCCGAGTTCCGCCAGGGACTCCGGAGTGGATTGTAAGAGGTTTGCGACGCGATATTCGACCAGCGCCCCCAGTCCGTTGGCAACGGCGTTCGCGGCAGCCCGGCGCAGCAGTTCGGGGCTGCCCTCGACCCCCAGAACGTGGGCCCCTGAACGCGCGATCGGCAGGGTGAAATTGCCCAGGCCACAGAACATGTCGGCAATGCGGTCGCCTGGCTGCGGTTCGAGCAGTGCCACGGCCCGCCGCACGAGGACACGGTTGATCGCGTGATTGACCTGAGTAAACTCGGTCGGCGAAAAAAAGTGTTCGACGGCAAAGTCGGGCAGCAGGTAGGAAAGCTGCGGCCCCTCCGCCGGATGGAAGCGATACGCCGTCGCCGGCCCTTGCGGCTGCAGGTAGAAGACCACCGCGTGGCGTTCGGCGAAATCTCGCAGCAGGATTTCATCGGCCGCACTGGGCGCTTCGAGAATGCGCAGGACCAGCGCGCTGACTCGCTCGCCGATTGCCACTTCGATCTGCGGCAGCCGATCGCGAATCGACATCGCACCCACCAGCTCGCGCAAGGGCAGGAGCAGCGACGACAGATGTGGCGGGAGAATTTCACACTGTCGCAGGTCGGCGACGTAACTGCTCTTCTTCTCGTGGAAACCGACGAGGACGCCGCCCTTCTTGACCACGAAACGCACCGAAAGCCGCGCGCGATGGCGGTAAGCCCAGGGCTGACCGTAGATCGGCGCGTAGAGCTGGTCGGGCCTGACGCGGCCGATATGCCAGAGATTGTCCTCGAGCAGGCGCTGTTTGGCGGCAACCTGCGCATCGGGATCGAGGTGCTGCATGCTGCAACCACCACAGACGCCGAAATGCGGGCAGCGCGGCGTCACCCGCGCCGGCGAAGGGGTCAGCACCCGAAGCGTGCGGGCCAGCTCGTAGCTGGGCTTGCGGCGGTAGCTAGCGTACTCGACGCATTCCCCCGGCAATGCGCCCTCGACGAAAACCGTCTTGCCATCGAGACGGGTCACGCCGCGTGCCTCGTGGTCCAGCGATTCGATGATTCCGGTAGACATTCGACGCTTCCCCTTCGAAAACGCGCGATTCTATCCCGAATGCGCGCAAGGCTGATCCGCCGCCAACGCCGGACATTGGGGTCGGCGGACGGTTGCGGCCTGCCCGACGAACGGCCTTGCCGACCGTCCTGGCAACCGCAGGGGCATGACACGGGGCGATCGATCGCATGCCACGATGGCCCCCCGGACATGCCGGCAAAGGCCTCCGCAGGCCTGCCGCAATCGCCTCGCAAGATCTGCGCCCAGGAAACAAGTGTATGATTCGACGACGTTTTTCGATTTCGAACGTGGCCTGTCCGCGGCCCGAGAAATCGCCCTTGCATGACGTAAAGATGTGCCATAATCAGCGCCTGGGTGCCCGTCAGTCGCTGCGCGGACGTCCGTTCCGGCAAGCAGCTCGATCAAGCGGCCAGGTACGACAAGGCAGGACGATCGGGCTGTCGACCGGCGCCCGCTCGGTGGTCTCTGGAGAAACATCCGGTGAATGGATTACTCAAGCTGGCGAGGCGGATCGATGGACTCACCGAGTTTGTCGGCAAGGCCATCATCTGGCTCGTTCTGGCGGTAACGCTGATCGCCGCCGGCAACGCGATCATGCGCTTCAGCGCGAACTACAGTTCGAACGCTTTCCTCGAGATTCAGTGGTACCTGTTTTCCGCAATCTTCCTCCTGGGCGCGGGTTACACCCTGATGCGCAACGAACATGTGCGCATCGATCTCGTCGCCGGCCGGCTTTCCCGGCGCTGCCAAGCGTGGATCGACATCTTCGGGATCGTCTTCTTTCTGCTGCCGATGGCGACCGCCATCCTGTCCCTGTCCTGGCCGATCTTCCTGCTCGCGCTACACAGCAATGAGCAGTCGAGCAATGCCGGCGGTCTGACGATCTGGCCAGTACGCCTGCTGGTACCGGCCGGTTTTTTCCTGCTCGTGATCCAGGCATTCTCGGAACTGATCAAGCGGATCGGTTTCCTGCGGGGTCTGTGCCCGGATCCGACCGAAAGGACCGAGCCCTCACCGACGGGAGAAGAAGCGTGATGCGCGAGTTCCTGATCGCCAACATGGCGCCGGTCATGTTCGCTTCGATGGTTCTATTCCTGCTCGTTGGCTTCCCGGTGTCGTTCGCCCTCGCCGCCAACGGCATCGTTTTCGGCCTGATCGGCATAGAGCTCGGTCTGCTCGGTCCGCAACTGTTCCAGGCGCTGCCGGATCGCATCTTCGGCATCATGAGCAACGACACGCTGCTCGCCATCCCTTTCTTCACCTTCATGGGGCTGATCCTCGAAAGATCGGGGATGGCCGAAGATCTGCTCGATACGATCGGTCAGCTTTTCGGTCCGCTGCGCGGCGGCCTCGCCTTTGCCGTCATTTGCGTCGGCGCGCTGCTCGCCGCGACGACAGGCGTGGTGGCCGCTTCGGTGATTTCGATGGGGCTGATCTCGCTGCCGATCATGCTGCGCTACGGCTACGACCGGAAACTCGCCGCCGGCGTCATCGCAGCTTCCGGCACGCTGGCCCAGATCATTCCGCCGTCTTTGGTGCTGATCATCATGGCCGACCAGTTGGGCAAGTCGGTCGGTGACATGTATTCCGGAGCCTTCGTTCCGGGCCTGCTCCTGACCGGTCTGTACATCGTTTTCGTCGCCCTGGTGGCGATCTTCCTACCCGGCTGGGTACCGGCACTGCCGCGTGCAGCGCGCAGCCTGAGCGGCGGCAGACTGCTGTTGCGCGTGCTGACGACGCTGCTCCCGCCACTGTTTCTGATCTTCCTGGTACTCGGCACGATCTTTCTCGGAATCGCGACACCGACCGAAGGCGGCGCGATGGGAGCGACCGGCGCCCTGATCATGGCCGTGGCGCGCCGCCGGCTGTCGTGGGAATTGCTCCGGCAGGCGATGGAAACGACCGCCAAGCTGACCACCTTCGTGGTGTTCATTCTGATCGGGGCACGAGTTTTCTCGCTCACGTTCTACGGCGTCGACGGTCACAAATGGGTCGAGGAACTGCTCACCGGACTGCCGGGGGGCAAGATCGGTTTCCTGGTCGTGGTCAACGTCATCGTCTTCCTGCTCGCGTTTTTCCTTGATTTCTTCGAACTCTCGTTCATCGTCGTGCCGCTGCTCGGTCCCGCGGCGCAAGCGCTGGACATTGACCTGATCTGGTTCGGCGTTCTGTTGGCGGTAAACATGCAGACCTCTTTCATGCATCCGCCCTTCGGCTTCGCGTTGTTCTACCTGCGCTCGGTGGCGCCTGCGTCGGTCAGGACGACGGACATCTATTGGGGGGCGATTCCGTTCGTCTGCCTGCAGATCGTCATGGTCGCGCTGTTGATCGCCTTCCCGGAGCTGGTGACGCTTGGTCTCGACCAGGAAGTCAAGGTCGATCTCGATTCGGTGCAGATCGAGGTGCCGACCTCCGACTATGGACCGCCTCCCTCCGCAGGCGCTGCGGACGACCACAAGGGATCGCCGCTCGACACGGAAGACGCCGCCGGCAGAGCGATCCGCGACGCGACCAAGCAGCATCCGCTCCGCTAACGCGGCGCAGCACGCCTGCCTGCCTAAGGCGCCGGCAGTTCCTCGATCAGTTCCGGCGAATCGTTGCGCACGCTGTTCACCCTGGTACTTACGCGGTGGGCAACGAAGTCCGCGCGCGAGCCGGCGATCATTGCCTCGACATCCCTGACGCTGCTCCGCGGCGAGAGCCATTCTTCGAAGTGCGACGGATCAAGGACGACGGGCATCCGCTGATGAATGGCAGCGATGCCGGCAGCGCTCGCCTCCTTGGTGAGAAGCGCGCAGGACAGAACCTCGGAGCCGTCTGGCGCCCGCCATCGCGACCACAGGCCGGCGATGGCAAGCACCTCCGCGTCGGGGCAGTGAAAGTAATACGGCTGATGGCCCCTGGCGCCAGACCCGGTCAGCACGGACTCGTTCTCGTTCCACTCGTACCAGCCCTTGGCGGGCATGAGACAGCGCGCCGACCGAATGCCGTGACGCCACATTGGCTTCGCTGCCGCCTCTTCGCTCCGGGCATTGAAGGTCACGGTGGGCGGGGCTTCCTTCTTCCACCAGGACGGGATCAGCCCCCAGCGAGCGATGTCGCCCAGCACCTCCGCCTGCGGCATGTAGACCAGGGGAACGGGCGTCGTTGGCCCGACGTTGTAACGCGCAATCCAGCCCTGCCAATGGTGGCGGCGGAGCTGGAAGCAACTCTCCAGCTCTCGTTCGTCGGGGGTGACGTATCTGCCGCACATGGTTGTTCGCTGTGACCCCTACGCCCGCACCGCGGCCGTCACGACCGTCGCGCCTGCAGCGCAGTGTCAGCCACTTCCCTGCCTGACATGAATCACCTTCTCCGTGTCGAAACCCTTTTCCTTCGCCAGCTCAAGAAATTTCCGCATCACTTCCGGCCGCACGGTCGGCGTTCGCGACAACAGCCAGAGATAGTCCGCATTCGGCCCGGAAATGAATGCATATTGGTATGCTTCGTGGTCCAGAGCAAAGATCACATACGAACCATAAAACGGTCCGAAGAAAGACACCTTCAAGTATCCCTCGGACGGGGAACCGACAAATTTCGCCTTGCCCCTCGCTTCCTTCCATATGCCTTCCGTGCGCAGGAAGCCTCGGTTGATGACGGCAACGGTACCATCGCTGTTCAGGTCATATTGAGCGGTCACCTGGTCCATGTTTCTCTCGAACGAATGGTCCAGCCTCGCTATCTCATACCACTTCCCCAGGTATCTATCCAACTGGAAATTGCCGACGGGTTGAACCGTTGCCGGCATGCCAAGACAGCCAGCCAGGAGAAGCAATCCGAAAATTGCAAGAACCGCTCTCATGAAGTTCTCCTGAAATATCAGACGACGTGGCCCGGAGGCGGCCGACTGTCAGGCAAACACCGGTTGGCCGCTGTCATGCCGCGAACGGAGTTCCGCGAGCATCTGCTTTTCCGTGATGCCGGCAGCCCACGTCGGTCGCAATTGAAAGTGGGGTTGATCGACGATGGTCTTCCAGCTTCCTCCCCATTCCAGTCCGAGATCCACTCCCAGGGCGCCCACCGCCTTGTACTTCGGGGAATCCGGCAGGTAGCGGTTGCCCTCGAATACTCCTACATCGAACGCGATGCCGAAGTTGTGATTGGAGTATCCGCCGCGGGCATTGGTGACGATATTTCCGGGGGCGCTTCGCCCCTGGGCATACAGGGCATTCTGTTCTTCGTAGGTTCGCAAACCGCTGATGATCTTTATCGCGATGCCTGCGGCCGAAGCTTTTTGCACCAGCATTCGAGCAATCGGCCGCACTTCCGGCAGCAGCGTCGCGATCACCTTCTCGCTGCGCGAATCCACCAATGCCAGCGCATCACACGGCTTTTGGCCGTCTATTTCCTTCTTGACAAGGCGCTCGTATATGGCTCCCCAAGTCTGTGGGCCCGCCTTTCCATCGACCTCGACGCCAAGCTCCTGTTGCACTGCCGCGATCATCTCATCTATGCGCATGACTGTCTCCCGGGTGGTTGTGATGGCCGACTCCAGACCTGGGCGCCGACTGCGGAAAGATGCCTCGCCCATGTGCCGGATGATGGACCAGCAGCGCCACGTGCGCAAGGCGGATTGCCCTGGCCTGTCGGTGCCGGCACTACGGCTTAGGCGACAACGGCGCCAGAGAAGACGCGTCCGACCCAGACCTGGAGCGCCCTGACAGGGCCAGATTGCCTGGCACAACGCGGTGAAGCCGTTCGCCACGTCCTTGGACCGGGCGACGTACGTGGGAATCGGTGTTGCGGTCTCGAAGTCGTACAGGCGTGAATTGAGGCTCAGACGATTCAACTGCACCGACCTCCCACGGCACGTGGTGGCACGCAGGACGCTACCTTGGTACGATGGCACCGATCTTTCGGGACACCGCCCCGACGCCCTCACCGCAAGGCGCGCCGCCCTGTTGCACGCGATCGCTCATTGCTGTGACGACACCTCGCATTGACCGCATGTTCACTACAGCCAGCATCAAGTTCCTCGACGACCTCGCAGCCAACAACAACAGGATCTGGTTTGAGGAGAACAGATCACGCTACGAAGCACTGGTGCGTGAGCCAGCATTGGCATTCATCTCGGAAATGTCACCGGTCCTGCATTCGTTTGCGCCGCACTTCCGCGCAGACGCGCGCAAGACTGGGGGCTCCCTGATGCGGATTTTCCGCGACACGCGTTTCTCCCGCGACAAGACCCCGTACAAGACCAACATCGGAATCCAGTTTCGCCACGCCAGCGGCAATGACGTGCATGCGCCGGGATTCTATGTGCATATCGCCGGCAACGACTGCTTCCTGGCCGTCGGCTGCTGGCATCCGGATACGAACTCGCTCGCGCGCATTCGTGACTGGATTGCGTGTGCGCCGGAAAAATGGTTTTCGGCTCGCGACCACGGCAGCTTCTGCGAAAAATGGACACACTCGGGGGAGAGTCTGACGCGACCTCCGCGCGGATACCAGGCCGATCATGCAGCGATTGAAGACTTGAAGCGGAAAGACTATGTCGCCATAGCGGCATTGTCTCTGGACGAGGTAATCGATCGCGATTTTGTGCAGTTGGCCGGGGCTCGGTTTGCCGTCGCCACCCCCTTCATGAGGTTTCTATGTGAGGCATTGCAGGTGCTGTACTGACAAGCCGTGCCCTCCGTCTCTACGACGTCACCGGAAATGGCGCCATCAGTTCCCTCAAGGTCGGATGCGTGGGCTGCTCTCCCGTGAGGACTGCTCTTGCGATATCCGGCGTCAGCGGCGCCAGCCGGATGACCGGACTGTCAAACAGCGTATCGATCTTCCCCACGTCGCCGACGGCCTTCACGATCATGCTGTCGATCCTCGGTGGCTGGACGCAGCGACACGAATTCACTCTGGCCTGGTCGACCGGGCGGAGATCCATCGCGCAAGTTCCGTGAGAACGGCGGCGTCACTGTACGCTTTGGAATGCCCGAGAAAACCATGCTCCGACTCGATATCCAGGAATTCGACATGGTTGCTGGTTACCGGCGTCACCGTGACGCTCAAGCGGACGAACAGGCTGTCGACCAGCTTGTCGAAACCGATGCCCATTGGCAATACGCGAAACATCAGGTTCACCAGCACGGCCGCGGAGAACAAGCCGACAAGCAGAGCCAGCATGTAGATACCCGTCGAGATCGGGTAGTCCAACACGAACCGGACCAGAAGGCGAACGAAGGGGGTCAGCGTCGGGTCGACGAGCGGCACCGTAAAGAGCGACGGAAATACCCCAAAGGCCTGCAGTCCATAGCTCACCACGAATGACAAGAGCAAACCCACGAAGCTCAGCGCGAGATAGGGCAGATTGGCCAGCGCATCGAGCAGACCGAAAGAGGAAATTACCTCGTCACCTGCTGTCCAGGCGCATAGCACTGGCACATCGGGGTTTGGCGGCAGGATCATGTCCTGCGAGATTGCTGAGCGGCGGGCCGCAGCCCAGGACGCCACGCGCTCTTCGAGCGTACGGCCATACATCAGCCCAGGAACGATCACGAGAAAGATCAGCAGGATCAACGCGGCGGCAAAGCCGAGACCAATACCGATCTGGGCGAGCAGACCCAAGTGCTGCAGGTCTGGGTCCGTACTCAGAGGGGCGAGCACGTGGAAGACTGCGTAGGCCATGAAGAGCAACACGAAGTAGGCTGCCATCCACGCAAAAATCTCGAGCATGAATTGCTTGGTGTTGCGCTTGAGGGCGCACAGGAACGGCGAGTTGAGGCAGGCGATTCCGTCCACATGTTGCCGCAGGGTGGCATCGGCCATTGCGTACAGCGCGACATTGCCGCCATGGCTGTGCGCCACGAGGAAATGGCGAGCGAGTGGATGATCGGCTATCGAATCCTTCAGTTGCGCACGCAGTTTCTGTGCCGCCTCTCGCCGTGCGCGGTGCGTGTTGGCTCCCGACCACTCCAGAGTTTCAAACGTGATCCGGTCGCCCAGTCGATCGGCAAGCGCCTTGCGCAATGGCGAGCCTGGTAGCGTCCACGGTGCGTGCCGCGCCCAAGTACCGTGGATCAGTGTCAGGACGATATCTGTCACTTTACTTGCCGGCGGTAACGCCGCACATCACGGACGCCGAAGCGCAATGGAGCGAACCAGGATGGCCGGCGTCCTGCCATCCTGTTGACGCACGCATCGGGCAGCTCGTTGGCATCCGCCATTCAATCCCCCGCAACGAAGTAGACCATGCGCCAGCCTTGCGGAAACTGCCGGAAGCCTGCCCGGTAGTTCATGGTGTCTGCCGGTGGGCACTGAATCAGGCCACGCTGCACCACAGCACACGGGCCGGCAGTAAGCCGGGCGAGAGTGGCAAGCCTGGCAGGGTGCGATTTCCAGTCCTGCAACGCCTGCTCCGCGCTGGCATCGCCACCGAAGCTCCATGTGAATTCGTGGGCCATCAGTGCTGACAGCGCCCCGAGGTCCTTCCTGGCGCTGGCGTCGTGCACTTGCTTCACGGTTGCGAGAGCCTCTTTCGGCAGAGATTCGGCACTGGCCACTGCCGCGAAGAGGAGCAGGGGACACAGCGGGAGTCGGCTGTAGCGCACTTTCCGCCTGACTTCCCCTCCCGGCGGCGCGCCGATCGCGCCGGGTCCACTGCTGTCAATCTCGCGCGACAAGGTCATTGCCCGTGCGCATGGGAAACGACACTTCCAGAACCACGCATCCGACATCGGTCAGGAACGGACCATGCAGTTCGCCAGCGGGACGGCTGGCGTAATGTCCGGCTTCGAGCCACAGAGCAAATGCCTTGTCGTAGAGGCGACCGCTGACAACGAAAACCTCTTCCGGGTACGCGTGCGTTTTCCCACCAAAGGCGCTGGTATCCGCCCCAGGAAGAAAGCGCGTCAGCCTGGTGTATTCCCCCGTGACCGGATCGAGGCTCAGTGTGAGTTCTTCGGCCATTTGCTCAAGTCCTTCGATCGGTGTCCAGCGACTCCGATTCGACGGCTCGAATACGTTCCAGTAGGTCGATGTGGTCTTGGTCATGACTTGCTCCGCAGCGAAACGCTCCTGTCGCCGAGCGTTTGCATTCCCCCGCCTGGCGCGGCCTTGAGCGGAAGGTCCGGAGGAATGAACTGCCATTCGGCACTTGCGTCAATCATATCCGAGTTGAATTGCTCGCCAACAGGATCGAATCGTCTATCGATGCAGGAAGTGGGCGTTCCGCTTCTCCATGAATGCGCTCACTCCTTCGCGGAAATCGTGTTCCTTGAAGCAACGGTGAAAACGATCACGCTCGGCGATCAATCCTGCCTCCAGGTTCACTTGCGTATCGTTGACCGAGGCCTTGATGCGACGAGCAACCGGGCCGGAAAAGGACGCCACTTGCCTTGCGACAGCCAACGCAACTTCCTCGAGTTGTTCGTCTGGCGCGATTCGGGAAACCAGGCCGGCGGCGAGAGCCTCGTCTGCACTCAGCGCCCGGCCAGTCAGGAGCAAGTCCATTGCAATGTGCTTGCCGACAGCCCGGGAGAGTCGCTGCGTTCCACCAGCGCCGGGCATTGCCCCCAAGGAGATTTCCGGATGGCAGAATTTCGCCGTGGCAGCCGCGATGACGATATCGCACATCTCGACAAATTCGCACCCACCGCCGGCAGCCAGGCCATTGACTGCAACGATTACCGGCTTCGCAATGTCAGGCAAGACCGAGACGCAGCCGGTGAACTGGCTTGCAGTTGCCTCTTCAGCGGTCATCTCAGCCATTTCCCGGATGTCCGCGCCGGCGCAGAAGTGCCTCAGTGCCGACGAAACGAGGATCGCGCGAATCTCCTCTGTATTGTCCAGGTCGCGCAGCGCGGCATCGATCTCTTGGCAGAACTCGCGGCTCAGCGCATTGAGCGCGCCGACCCGATGCAAAGTGATATGGCCAACGCCGTCATGCTGACTGACACTTAACGAGTTCATAGGTCATTCTCCATCAACAGGTCGCAGGCAATCGGTGCTGCCGCCCAGCGCCCCGCATCAGCGACGAAGTGCGGCGCCGTCCGCCGCATGGCGTTGTCTGACGCCACTTCTGCGGTTCTCCGCGGCTTCTTCCCATGGGATCCTACCGGGCAGTCTGCTGCCCGAGCCGTTGGGCCAGCCCGATGAAAATTCTTTCGGGACCCCGGATGTGGCAGCAACGATACAGGTTTCCATAGCGCGCCACCCTGCCGACGAGTATCGCGCCGCAGTGGAAGAGCAGGTTCAGTGAACGACTCGATTGCGATATCGATGTCTTCTGCCATGATGCCAACGCAACGTTGTCCGTGCACTTTGACTGCCTTGATGTCTGCGCGACGGCCAACGTGAGAACTCATGCGCGCGATGCGGCCTTGTCGCGAAGCGTCCCGTGGAGTGACGGCTCAGCCGTACTTCGGCTCAGCGCCAAGGCACGTTCTGCACGCACTTTGCTCCTCAAGTAGATGCGAGACCCAAAGAATGCGGCCAATGGAAAGAAGAAACTGAACCACGGAACCGGCAATGCCCAGCGACCAAACGGTCGGAGAGCGCTCCTCACCTTTTGCGTTGGGTCGAGTTCCACCTCTGCGATGGCGACGGCTTCTTCGTTGCTCAATTGGCAGGCGACCCGGCCATCCGCTGCGACAACTGTCGATAGCCCAGGGAAGCACGTGTCTTGAAATGGCAAGCCCGCCGGCATGGCCGTTACCAGCGGACCGCACTTGTTGGCCATGACCGTTGGTACACCCAGTGCACTGGCATGATTCGCCGCCAAGCCAAGCAGCATCCTGTCGTAAGCGATGCAATCCTTCTTGCGGATCGGGAAAGTCCGCGTGGGTGTTCCTGCCGACATGGGTATCAACAGGAGGTCGATACGGTTTCGTTGATGCTCGGCCAGACACTCATACAGGAGCGCCTCATAACAGATGCTGACACCAATGCGCCCGACGTCCGTGTCGATGAAATGCTCATCGTTTCCCGCATTGGAAAAATACGCCTCGGCGGATGCCGGAGGATTCTTCCGCACACGACCGGCAATCTCACCACCTGGGGTAGCCAGGACGAAGCTATTGAAGAAGTCTGCTTCCTCGGCCTCGAGGAAACTCATCCCGAGATAGATTTTCAGGCGCCTTGCAGTGGCCTTGAGCCAGGCCACGCTGGGTCCCTGCATGGTTTCTGCGGTATTCCAGATTTCTTCGGTAAGGACATAGCCACCGGGCGCAAGCTCCGGTAACAGGACGATGCGCGCACCTTGCGCCGCGGCCTTCGAAACCAACGATTCGGCGCGCGACAAATTATTCGGAATATCACCGAGATCAGCCCGGAACTGAATGGCGGCAACCTTGATGGTTCGAGAAGACATGGTCCTCCAGAATGCCTAACGACGAATCTGACCATCGCGCGGCGTGTGTCATCCCGATTGAAAACCGATGTGGCTCGGCCGCGTTCGTTCCAGTGATCTGGTTCGGCTCAGATCGCATCTTTCGAATTGACCAAAGCCACCCGTGTGGACACGGCATGAAGTGCAATCAGGTGGATTGGCTCACTGACGGTGGTGCAACAGTCAGTCAGAATGGACACCCGATACTTCTCGGCAGACTTCGAGATTGCCGTGTGCGTCACGCAGTTCTGCGTCATCATTCCACAAACAAGGAGTTCACCCACGCCATGCGCGGAGAGAACATCCTCGAGATCCGTCTTGATGAAGCTGTCCGCGAAGTGCTTGATCACTACCGGGGCGTCTGGAGCCGCCGCCACAATCTCGGAATGGATCATTGCGCCTTCCGTCCCGGCGTTGAAGAACGGGGCGATACCAGCTTCCGGGTCGGCAATATGCTGGATGAGAACCACCACGATGCCTGCTGCACGAGCGCGGGCGACTGCATCCCTTGTCGCCGCGAGTGTCTTCTGAGTGTTCCACAAGGGAAACAATCCGCCTGGAAAGTAGTTCTACTTTGTCAGATTCCCGATCAATCATCTGCTGACGTCATGTGCTATAATATAATCCATTGTTTTTCAACAATCTTATGAGGTCTTCCTTGTCCATGGTGGCCTCAATATGTCAACTGCATTACCTCCCTGGTCGCTACGGTCACCGACAGGCTTGAGGTGCACTTCTCCCCATTCCGCGAGTTGTTCCGCTCTTCGACGCGAAGTGTCGAGGACGGGGCGATGCGCTATCTGCGTGGCCTCTATCAGGCGCGACGACGCAACCTGGAACGTATGGCCGACGTCGTCGCGGGCAGCGACTACCAGCGGATGCACCACATGCTGAGCGCTTCGGATTGGGAGCACGCCGGCGTGGTCCGGCAAGTCGCCGTCGAAGCGCAAGCCCACTTCCCGAGGGGCGGCCGGGCGCTGATCATTGACGAGAGCGGCTTCGCCAAGAAGGGCGAGTGTTCTGCCGGGGTTGCCCGGCAATGGAATGGCCGGATGGGCAAAGTCGATAACTGTCAGATCGGGGTTTTCGCCGCTCTGGCGCACGGCGAGACGGCTTGCCTGATCGATGCCGAACTGTTTCTCCCCAAAGCCTGGGTGGCCCATAGCGAGCGCTGCATTGAAGCGGGCATTCCGGAAGAAGCCCGCATCTATCGGAGTAAGGCGGAAATCGCTCTCGGCCTGATTCGCCGCGCCCGGCGCAACGGTCTCTCCTTCGATTGGGTCGCCGCCGATGGCGGCTACGGGCACCTGCCGTGGTTCCTGACCGAACTCGACGACGATGGGGAGCGCTTTCTGATCGAGGTGCATTCCGATCAGCGCGTCTATCTTCAGGATCCGGCGCCGACGGTGCTGCAGCGTCACGGGAAAGGCCGGGCGCCTACCCGTCCGGTGACCGAGGTACCCTCCGAAATCGTGACCGCCTGGGCGACTGCACAGCCGCCGGGTGCCTGGCGTCGGATGAAGCTGCGCGACGGGGAGAAGGGCGAGGTCGTCGCCGATTTCCTGACGCGGCGCCTCTTCGTCTGGGACGGCAAGGCCATGCGAGCGAGCCACTGGCACCTGCTGGTCCGGCGCGAAATGGGCGGCGACAAGCTCAAATTCTGCCTGTCGAACGCCAAACCGTCGGCCTCCTTGCGCCAGTTGGTCACGATGCAAGCCTCGCGTCATTTCGTCGAACGCGCCTTCGAAGACGCCAAGAGCGCTTGCGGCATGGCCGATTATCAGGTGCGTGGCTGGCTCGCCTGGCACCACCACATGGCGCTGGTGCTGGTCGCTCATCTCTTCCTGGCCAAGGAACGCCTGGCGCTGCGTGACTCCCATCGCTTCTTGTCCTGCCTTGATATCGTCGCCATGCTGCGCCACAAACTCCCCCCAAAGATCGGCTCCGACGATGACCTGGTCCATTCCATCGCACAGCGTCACCGACGACGGTTCCAGGCCACCAAGCAACGCTATGAACAACAAGGCATTACCCCACCAGCATCGTTCGGGGCACTAATCTGACAAAGTAGAAGTAGTCGTTCTGCAAGTCGATAACGAGCAGTGCTTTCTTCATGAGTGTGCGCATTCTTCTATTGGACGAATAAACGACGAGCGTTTGTCTGCCGCATCGAAAGCACCCGGTCCGAGCTCTGGCGCATCTGCGGCAGATAAACCTCGTTCGACGAAAGCGCCTCGACGGCAGCACTCATGGGGATTGTATGCGTCGCGCGGCTTGGGTCAAGCCGCGCGCAGGTTCCGACGCGCTGTTGGGGGGCACGAGAGACTTTCGCGTCGTCGCGGCAACATCACCGGAGTCAAGCGGGGCGCCGGATTGCGGCAAACCCGGGACGCTGATTTCGGCGCCTCGCCGACGCGCCAAGCCCTGGCGGCCTCGACCCCCAAGCGGCAGCCCGCGGACGGCGAGGCCGGCCGTGGGCTGTCCGCTCGAGCGGCGGATCAAACCGCACACTGTACGCCGGCAGAAGCGAGCACCTATGGATGCGCGCCAGATCCTCTTCAAGGGACTCTCTCGCGACGGCTGTATCGTAGGCAACCTGGCCACGAAGCCACCACCCATCGCTCAAGCCAAAGTATCGGCAAAGGCGTAGGCGGTGTCAGCGGTGAGGGAACGTTTACCGGTAACGATCTCTCCGATCCGTTGAGCTCGCACACCGATGTCCTTTGCCAGACGGTACTTTGTCAGCTCGAGAGGCTTCAGGAATTCTTCCTCAAGCATTTCGCCCGGGGGACACAGGGCGAACGGCACGCATGTCAATCCCCTTCAGAACAGTGCCATTCGGGTCAGATCCGAACACGCTGCCGGCGCGGAGCGCTTTCGTTCAACGTGAAGCTCAGGGACGCGCCGCTTGCGGCGTGTCCGTCTGGAGCGCAGTGTTAGCCGACGCCTTTGAAACGAGAGGAAAGCGCTCCGCATTGCGAATGGACTCGACTGACAGATCCACATCCAGTTGGCGCCAATAAAGATGATCCCGGGTGGGCCACTCGACATCGCAAAGCTGGTCCACCGTGGCTTGACGAAACCACGGGAAGTGGGAGAACGGCAGCAAGAGTTCCTCATCTTCAAGCAACAACCAGACGCCATGCTTTGAGATGTGCGTGACGTCAACCGCCAAAGTGCGTGTTCCAGGCATCGATGATCTCGTGAAAATGACGGAGAACAATGTCTTCGGCTCCTGACAGCTCCTTCTGTGACAGACCGGTGTGTCCAGCCAATGCACCCCTGGTTCCAGCCAGAACTTCGCCTCTCCGTCCGGGTGAGCGACATGCACATGCATTCTCGGCTCTTCGCGTAAAAAGAAGAAGAGCCGGAAGGATCCATCGCGGACGATTGTTGGGACCATGGTCTTCTCTGAGGCTACCATCAAATTCAGCGGAGCGCCGCAAGCGGCGCTCCGCTGAAATGCCTTGTTGGACGAAGCCGCTACGCGGAGGAAGGAAAGGCGGCGCGCTCGAATCACAAT
>NZ_JAMTDV010000021.1 GCF_023806565.1 Accumulibacter sp.
AACTCCGTCCGTCTCATCTCGCTCCTCCTCTGGAGCAACATAAACCGGACAGACCCTTTGCTACAAACCCGGACAGGTTACGTGTTCCCTACAGCAGACGACCGGACTGTTGCCGATGCCGCCTGCCACGTGCTACGGTACCGCTTTGACCCGCCTCCGATGAGGATCGCAATGGGTTTCAATCCGGCGTCTCGAGTTCAGGATTACCTGGTGTTCGGCGAGTTCGGGGACGTCAATCCATCGATCACCGACTCCTCCACCTACACATTTCTCAGCCCGGAGAGAATGGCGGAGTTGTTCGAGCACGAGATCGAAGGCTGCTTCCTGTATTCGCGTCACTTCAATCCAACCAACAAGTACCTTGCCAGTGCGCTGGCGCGGATGGAAGATGGCGAAGCCGCGCAAGTCATGGCGTCCGGGATGGGAGCGATCAGCACCACGCTGATGACCCTCTGCAGTGCCGGCGACGAGATCGTCTGCGGCCGCACCATCTATGGCGGCACCTACGCCCTGCTCAAGAATCTGTTGCCACGCTTCGGTGTCAATGCCCGTTTCGTCGACCTTTGCGATCACGATGCGCTGCGTGCCGCCATGACGCCACGCACACGAGTGCTCTACTGCGAATCGCTCAGCAACCCGCTGCTCGAAGTCAGCGACCTGCCGGCGCTAGCCGCCATCGCGCACGAGAACGGGGCACGATTGGTCGTGGACAACACGTTCACGCCGATGATCGTGTCGCCGCTTCGCCATGGTGCCGACGTCGTCGTGCATAGCCTGACCAAGTTCGTCAACGGCACCAGTGACTGTGTTGCCGGCTGCGTCGTGTCGTCGCGCGAGTTCATTGCCCGACTGAACGACATCAATGCGGGTCCGAGCATGCTCCTTGGCCCCGTGCTCGACAGCACGCGCGCAGCGAGCATTCTGAAGAATCTGCACAGTCTGCACATCCGCCTGCGTCAGCATGGCGCGAATGCGCTCTATCTGGCTTCCCGGCTTGAGGGTCTGGGCTACACCGTACACTACCCGGGGCTGGCGAGTCATCCACAGCACGGACTGCTGGGACGTTTGATGAATCCGGGGTATGGTTGGGGGGGAATGTTGACCCTTGATGCCGGCGATCTTGCCACAGCCAACCGCCTGATGACGCTGATGCAACGCGAGCAGGTCGGCTATCTGGCGGTCAGCCTCGGCTACTTCAAGACACTGTTTACCACGCCCGGCCACAGCACTTCATCCGAGATTCCGCTGGAGGAACGCGAGGCAGCAGGTCTGCACGAAGGATTGATCCGCTTTTCGATCGGCCTCGACGAAGACATCGCGGAAACCATGGCGCGCATCGATCGCTGTCTGGTCGAGGCTGGAGCCAGGCCGGTTGGCCGCGCTCGTACCTGAGGTGATTTCTGTTGTCGGGAAAGACGCGAACGCGACTCGCGAACCTCCGGTCGCCCATCTGGCCGACTCCGCGGACGACTGTTGCCATCGGGATCCGCGGTCTGTCTGTGGTCAGCGTGTGGGAACCCTGTAAAATACTGCCCCGGGCCTGTAGCTCAGTCGGTCAGAGCAGAGGACTTAGCGAGGCCAACCTGAGCACTCTCCGGTGCATGGTTGTTCTCATGGGTTGTCCGTCGCCAGATTGCCTCTGGCGGTGGGTAGAACTGGTCAAATTCGGTGGAAGCTAACTTCTTCGGGACAAGCCAATACCGAGCCAAGTCTCCGAGCAGAACGGGGAAAGGTGTAGAGACTAGACGGCCAGCCTGTAACGGGAAGGTATAGTCCAGACCACAAACTCGAAAGGGGCGGCGAAAGTCGTAGTGGCAAGCATAATCCTTTGGTCCAGGGTTCAAGTCCCTGCGGGCCCACCAAACAAGAAGCCCCGGCCGTTCTCGGTCGGGGCTTTTTCTTGGTACTCCCGCGTCCTGGCGCGGGTTCGTGCGGGTTCCTGTGGACTTCGGGGTTTCCCGCGGGCGCCCGGATTTGGCCGTTTTCACTCTCTCCTGGCCATTTTTCTCTCCGGCCTCGCTTCCCTTGGAGACTTGAAGTCCACGAAGGTCCCAATTTACGATTCCTAAAATCAACGTGTTACGCGTGGTCCGATCAGGCGGTTGATTCGTAGCATTGGTAGGCGGTGGAAACAGTAGCTCCATTCCAGCGAACGCAAAATGCTGGAAAGATTGCCGTTGGCGGGCCGTTCCCGGCCACAAACTGCCACACAAGTGAGCGCTTCCAATGACAGTTGTTCTTCGGAGACCAGCCAGTTGTTATGCCCACTTCCATGTCGAAAGCGCCAGTTGTAGGGCCGGGTTGAATGAATTGCGGCGCCAGGCAACGGCTGTCGTAACCACTTCGATTTCTTCTTTCAGTGGCTTCACCAAAACATTTTCTGGTGCAAGACGCTTCAATCCCGATGGAATCAACGCCACGCCCTGACCGCATCCTACGAGTGCAATCTGCGCAGCCACTGAGCGTACATCGTGTAGCACCCTGGGAGAAAATCCATGCGCCTGACAGCCGGCGATGATGCTGTCGAAATACACCGGACTTACTTGGCGCATGAACATCACAAAAGGCTCATCGACAAGCTGGCCAAGTCGAATAGACTGACTGCCAGCCAATCGGTGCTTGGACGGTAAAGCAACTGCCATGCGGTCCTGAGCAAGCAGCTTTGTGGATATATCTGAACCAAGTTCACCCTGAAGCCTTGCAAAAGCAAGATCAAGCTCCCCGGCCTGCAAGGCCGGTATGGCTTCAGCGCTATCGATCTCGCGCACCGATACAGAAACGTCTGGGTGCGCCTGCTTAAATTGATCGACCAAAGGCGGAATTGCGTCAACCAGTGCCGACGAAATGGCGCCTATGGTCAAGGTTCCGCTCTGTCCAGCCGTGGCCTCGCGCACGGTCAGTTCGAGTTGTTCCATTTGTGATGCAAACCGTTGGACGGCGGGCAGGATGGCACGCCCTACCGGGGTGAGTTGCGTTCCCTGCCGTGAGCGTTCAAAGAGCTTGACCTTCAGGGCTTGCTCAAGGACCTGAATCTGTTCCGTCAACGGCGGTTGCGACATGCCCAGTCGCCGGGCTGCTCGGCCGAAGTGTTGCTCCTCAGCCACCGCGAGAAACATCCATAGATGGCGCATGAGACGAAAGTTAATCATGTACAGACACCTTCATATCTATTTCGTATCACAAGCTTACTAAATTTGGAATTTACAGATCATCCGTTTTCAGGAACAGTTGCATTCATTCCATCGAAGGATGCAAACATGACCACTTCCCAAGCACTAAGCCGGTTTTCACAACTCGACACCACGACGGTGTCCGATGCCCTCGACTTTCTCGCCATGCCGGGTGCCACTGTAGGCGTACTACCTCTTTGGAATTGCCCGCGTATCGTGGGCCGTGCCAGTACGGTTCAGCTTGGCCCCAAACGCGAGGCCGCGCCAACCGTGCACCTGATATCGCCCGTCATTGCTGCCATCAACAGTGCCGACCGTGTACTTGTCATTGCAGGTGGCACAGATGGTGTGTCGTGTTGGGGGGATATCTTGGCCAATGCAGCCAGCGTCAAAGGTATTCGGGGCACCGTCATCGACGGTTACGCCCGCGACATTGAAGCCAACGAAGCGCTTGGCTACCCGCTCTATGGCCGTGGCGCCACCATGGTTAGTGCCCGAAACCGGGTCATCCAGGTTGCATCGGGTACGCCGATCGCATTTGGCGGCGTCACGGTGAGTGAAGGGGACTACGTCATCGCAGACCGGTGCGGGACCGTGTTCGTTGCGCAGGAGCGCATTGACGAAGTACTGGATCTCGCAGAGCGCATCCAGCGCCGCCAGGATGGCATGGTGAAAGCCGTACGGTCTGGCCGGTCCGTCGAAGCGGTCATGCACGACAAGGAATTTGAAGCCATTAAGGTGGGACAGACACAATGAACACCACCGATGCAGAATTGGTAGCCCTTTTCGATGGGCTGGATACCCCCGGCGTGTCCGACGCCATGGACAAACTGGGAATTCGAGGCCAGTGCCTGGGAATCTCCCCTCTGGATAACTACGCTCACACCGTTGTCGGTCCAGCTTTCACGGTACGGTACGTTCCTTGTGGTCAACCGGCTGGAACGGTCGGCGACTTCATCGACGACGTGACACCGGGTGATGTGGTGGTCATTGATAACGGAAGCCGCACGGACTGTACGGTGTGGGGCGACATCATGACCCAGTACGCGGGACTGCGTGGGATTGCCGCAACGGTGATTGATGGTGTTTGCCGCGATGTAGCCAAGGCACTGGGTGGTGGCTACCCGATGTTCACGCGGGGACGTTTCATGCGAACAGGCAAGGATCGTGTGGAAGTGGCGGCGGTCAATCAACCTGTTTCCATCGGTACTGCGCGGGTGTGCTCCCGCGACATTGTTGTGGCCGATGCCAACGGTGTGGTCGTGGTCCCCCGCGCTCGTGCCAGAGAGGTTGCCCAGACCGCACGACACATTGAGGATGCGGAATCCCGCATCCGCGAGTTGATCTCCAGCGGCATGACCTTGGGCGATGCCCGCAAGTCCATGGGCTACCACCAACTACAAACGAGATCTTCATGAATACCGAGTTGATGTCGGAACGAGCGCTATCGCTGGGCACATCCACGCTGTATGAGGCTTCGGGGCTCGCCTGTGCGGTTGATCCGGCCATCCGTCCGGTATGGCAGGGGGCTGCTATCGCTGCACTTGTCTATCCCGTGCAATGTGCGCCGGGCGACAACTTGGCTATCCATTTGGCGCTTGAAAGAGCACCCAAAGGTAGTGTGCTCTTGGTTGCCACGGGCGGCTATCTGGCAGGCTACTGGGGTGAAGTGCTAACGGTCGCAGCCGAGGCCGTTGGAATCGTGGGACTCGTGACTGACGGGGGCGTGCGAGACATTGCCGCGCTACAGCGGCGGCGGTTTCCGGTTTTCAGTCGAGGGATCTCCGTTTGCGGCACAGTGAAGGCGACAGCGCCCTCCGTAGGAAAACCCATGCGCTTTAGCGGTGTGCCCGTTCAGCAGGGCGATTGGCTGGTTGCCGACGACGATGGCGTGGTCATCTTGCCCGCCGCCGACATATCTCGAGTAATAGTGGCTGGGGATGCAAGAGCTGCCAAGGAAGCGGCCATGATGGAACAACTGGCCAAGGGCGCCACAACGGTTGAGCTCATGGGTTTACAAGCTTCGAGGGAGCGTGCATGAACGCCAGGCTTCAACGACTCAACGTGCATTTGGCCGCGGCAAAGCCGTCCGCAACCTACAAGATGATTGACCGCGTGGCCGAATTGAGGACGGCCGGACGCAGCATCATTTCCTTGACGGCTGGAGAGCCCGATTTCAACACACCATCTCACGTCAGGCAGGCCGCCATCGCTGCCATCGAGGCTGGCAAGACGCGATACACTCAAGTAGCTGGATTGCGTGAGCTGCGTGAAGCAGTGGCTCGCAAGTTCCAGCGCGAGAACGGGCTGGACGTCACTTGGCAGGACACGATTGTCTGCAGTGGTGGAAAGCAGGTCTTGTACAACGCCTTGGCCGCGACTTTGAACATTGGTGATGAGGTCATCATCCCGGCGCCCTACTGGGTCAGTTACCCCGAAATGGTGCAACTCAGTGGTGCGGCGGCCGTCCTTGTTTCGTGTCGTGAATCTGATGGCTTCAAGCTCACGGCTGATACCCTGGCAAGCGCAATTACGCCTCGCACACGCTGGTTGATCCTGAATTCGCCATCCAATCCAACGGGCGCGGTGTACTCGGCTGCGGAATTGCGGACTTTCGCCGATGTGCTGCTAAGCCATCCGCAAGTGTTGATCCTCTGCGACGACATCTACGAACATTTGATCTATGACGGCGCGCTGTTCCAGACCTTGGCCCAAGTGGAGCCACGCCTGCGTGATCGAACATTGACCATGAATGGCGTGTCCAAGGCCTATGCAATGACCGGATGGCGCATCGGCTTTGGCACGGGGCCTCGATGGCTGTTGCAGGCCATGGAGACCCTGCAAGGTCAGCAGACGTCAGGGGCGTGTTCGATTTCGCAGTACGCTGCGTTGGCGGCTCTCAATGGACCGCAGGATTTTGTGCGGGAGACACGAGCAGTCTTTCAGCGAAGGCGTGACGTAGTGGTGGCAAGCATCAACCGCATCCCAGGCTTGCATTGCTCGCCCCCCGCCGGGGCGTTCTATGCATTCGTGTCCTGTGAATCATTGATTGGCCGCGTCACGGCTGCCGGTTCGCCACTGCAAAGCGATGAAGAGGTCGCCCTGGCGCTGCTCAATGAACAGGGTGTGGGGACTGTTCACGGTAGTGCATTTGGCTTGGGGTCGTATCTGCGTATTGCTTACGCGCTGGACGACGCGTCGCTCCAAAAAGCATGCCGTGCATTGGAGACTTTTGTCAGAGGTTGCGACAGGTAGACGGACATGACGCCTCTTGCATTTTCACGTCGCACATTGCGGATTCATGAAACGGATCTGGATGTGGCTACTTTGCAGCGCGATGGCAATGCCGAGCCCATTGTGTTTCTGCATGGGTTCGGTTCGACCAAGGAAGACTACGCAGATATTTCCTTACACTCCAGATTCGATGACCATCCAGTTCTGGCGTGGGATGCACCCGGCTGCGGGGTGACAGAGTGCTCTCGCTTGGACCGCATATCCATTGGATTGTTGATTGATACGGCCGTGGCCATGGTGGACGCTGCGGGATATGAGCGCTTTCACCTTGTAGGGCACTCGATGGGTGGGCTGACGTCGCTGATGTTGGCAGATCGAATCCCGGAGAGGGTCTTGAGTTTCACGAATATTGAAGGCAACGTCGCCTCCGAGGACTGCTTCTTGAGCCGGCAGATCGATCAATTCCCAGACGATGACTGTGAGCGATTCTTGCAGCGCTTCATCAAGCGGGTACGACAGTCCCCAGCATTCGCCAGCTCGCTATATGCTGCAAGCTTGCCTCATAAAGTGCGGGCCCAAGCAGTGCCTGGCATTTTTCGGTCGATGGTTGACTTGTCTGACAATGGCGACTTGATGCACCGATTTCTGAAGCTGCGTTGCCCAAAGATGTTCATGTACGGTGAGCAGAACCAGCACCTTAGCTATCTGCCGCACCTTGCCCGTCACAGCGTTCGTCTAGCCTGTATCACGCAATGCGGACATTTCCCGATGTATTCCAATCCTCCGGGCATGTGGAATGCGATTGCGAAATTCTTGCAATTCTCGAAGTCACAGGCAATGTCTTTATAGAGCTGTTGCCTTCCGACATTGGGTTTCGAAATAGGCAAGCTGACAGATTTCTTAGGTCGCCTGTTGAGCGGATACCTGTCTTTGAATGAGCTACGTCAACGGCAGCATAGGGCAGTAACGGCCGGTGGACTTCTCATTGTCCTATGTCGGCAAAGGGTCGCTACTGTCCCTTTGGCTGATAGGCGGTTTCCGAACAGCGACGGGCTTTGCGCCCACTTCTACGTACTATTTCAACTCCAGCACCACCGGGCCCGAGACCGGATCGGTGACGCCAAGACCGCCACCCAAATCTTCCAGTGTGTCGCGGAACGAATCGAGCGTGGCGATCATGTTTGGTCGAGCGTTGGCAAGCGAGTCCATGCCGTCCCATTCGGCAATGATGCAGTAGCTTCTGTCGCCGGTCTGCAGCATGTTGACCCGCCTGAGGCCAGGCCAATCGCGCGAGACCTTCTGATGTGCATCCAGGAATTCTTGCTCGCGCCCCGGCTTCACCCGGAAGCGCACGACGTTGAAGGCGGTCATGAGGCTTTCTCCTTGTTATCGGTAGGCGGAATGGGGTGCCATGCGTCGTCGATCGGCGGACCGCAGATCCAGCGTTTCCGCTCTGCGTTGCGCGAGGCGGCCACATTGCATAGACCGAGGGATGGCCCATCAGTTCGTCGATGGGCGGTCGCCTACCGCATTGATCCGCAACCGTTGCTCGTCCCACAACACCGGCGGATTGATCGCCAGAGCAAGCACGGTGACGTGGGGAGGCAAGGTGTCATCCAGAATCGCCGCCACGATATCGGGCGCGAGCGTGGTCAGGTTGAGCAGCCGGCCGACGTAACTGTTGTCGATCTTCTCCCGTGCGGCGAGTGCCTTGATGGATTTCGCTTCGCCGGATTCGAGCATGGCCAGCCAGCGGTGACCTTTGGCCAGTGCCAGTTGCATCGGCGTTGCCGCCTGATCCCACGGTCTTGGGGTTGCCGTTTCGCCGTTCGGCAACGTGACCAGCTTTCTGCCACCGCGTCGTTTGATCCGGATCGGCACCGACAGCGTCAATCTCCCGTCACTGGCTGCGATGACCTCCGGCGCGCCGGCCTTGGCGATCCGAATCCCGTTCATGCCAGGGCCTCCTCGCACCGTTCGGTTTGATCCGAACGCAGTTCCAGTGCCAGTTGCTCGATCCCGTTGGCGCGCAGACGCACTTCCAGGTGGTCGGGCGACACGATTACCTTCTCGACCAGCAGCCGGACGATGCGGGTTTGCTCCGCCGGGAACAGTTGATCCCAGATCGCCTCGATCCGCGTCATCGCCACGGTGACCTTGGCTTCATCCAGCGTCGGATCCAGCTCGATCGCTTCGGTCAGCAAGTCGCCGAGCAACGCCGGAGCGCGCAGAATCGCACGCAAATGATCCAACACGGCGGATTCGAGTTCTGCCGCCGGAAATCGCGGCAGCCCCGAAGCACCGGCGTGCTCCTTCGTATCGCGCATCGGGATGTAATAACGATGGCGCCGCCCGCTCGCCTTCTTGATGCTGTGCCAGGGTGACAAGGCACGCCCATCGTTCCCGAACACGATACCCTTGAGCAGGAACGGCACGGTGGAGCGCGTCGCGCCGCCACGGTTGCGGCAGTGGATCACCAGGATATCGTGCACGCCTTGCCACAACGCTGGATCGACGATCGCCGGGTGAAGGCGGCCCGCCTGCCGGGGATCAAGACGCTCGACGGCTTCGATTGGAGTTGGCCAAAGAAGATCAACCGGGCGCTGCTGCAGCAGGTGTTTCGGCTGGACTTCCTGCCGCAGCACGGCAATGTGATCCTGCTCGGCGGCGTCGGTGTCGGCAAGACGCACCTGGCGATCGCCCTGGCCCATACCGCTTGCCTCCAGGGCAAGACGACGCTCTTCACCAGTGCCGTCGATAACGTCAACGCGCTGGCCGCCGCTCAGGCCACCGGCGGCATCAAGCGCGAGATGGCCCGGCTGCTCAAGCCTTCGCTGCTCGTCGTCGACGAACTCGGCTACCTGCCCATCGACAAGTTCGGCGCCGATGTGCTCTTCCAGGGGATCAGCCAGCGTTATGAGCGCGGCTCGACGGTGATCACCACCAACCGTGCCTTCAAGCACTGGCCGGAGATCTTCCACAACGACAGCACGCTGACTTCGGCATTGCTCGACCGCTTGCTCCATCACGCCGAGTCCATCGTCATCGAGGGCCCCTGCTACCGCATGCGCGATCAGTCCGACGCCTGAACTTCTTCTCGCCAGGAGCCGCCGGCTTCCTGCTTCGCAGGGCCGGCCGCTTGTGTCTCGCTCGCTCACCGTCCCTCGATGCTCAATGCCCAATCAACATCCAGTTTCAAGCCGTCAGATCCGCACCAGTTTCTGGCCGGCGCGGACAGCGCCACACCGAAAACCCGCTACCCAATCGCCTTGGACCCTCCCTCTCCGGCTGCCGCAATGGGCTAACGGAGGAAACCATGTTGAAATGCGCCGCGCATGAAACCAGAGCAGATACGCGATCTTCGAAGGTCGATGAGCTCGACCCAACAGCAAACTGCCGATCTGCTGGGGGTCTCGTTCGTCACGCTCGACCGACGGGAGAACGAGCAGTCCAAGCCGTCGGCGATCGGGCTTTCCAGGCTCAGGGCGCTCGCTTGTGGTGGATCGGGTGTGGGCAACTACAGCCGTAGAAGCGGCGCCGATGTCGATAGCCGCTTCGGTCGAGGAGCATCGGCTGGACTTTTCCCCGGGGACGCAAACGCGCTGCGCGTTCTCTTCGAGGGCGAACGGCTGTCCGACGGGCATCTGTTCGATCCGGCGTTTGCGATCGAGATCGGCGAGATCGATCCGCCGCCGCATCAGCGAATCGCGGTCTACCAGCGTACCCTGCTCCAGCATCGCCTGCGCCTCCTGCTGGCCGATGAGGCGGGTGCCGGCAAGACGATCATGACCGGCCTGGCCTCTACGTCCGCAAGAGCCTGTCGCGCAGGAGGATCCGCCGCGTCCTGGTGGGCAACTGGTACCGCGAACTGCACAAGCTGCTCCAGCTGCAGTTCAGGATCGTGACCGCCGGCGACACCAAGAACGGAAGCCCGTTCGTCGGCGCCGGCAGGGATCTCGTCATTGTTTTTTCCCTTTTGTCCTTGAAGGGCCTTCTACTCTGCGAGTGCGGGCTAACGGGCATGACGGTCCCAGACACCCCCAATAATGAAAGTCATGCCCGTTTCCCTCCCTTGCAGGGCGCATTCCGGCTTGCACGCCGGAATCGCTCGATGGGCACGGAGCATGCTCCGTGAATTCCCCATCTCGCCCCCCAACCCCTCTCCCGCAAGCGGGCGAGGGGAGGTTCGTGAGTCGCTGAGGCGACTTTCACATTAAGACAGAAAAGGGCGAACTACGTGGGCTTGGGTTACGGGTCGACCGGCTGCCGGCGGAAATCATCGTTCAGCAACAGGATAAGAAATCACCTGCGATCTACGACGATCAGTTCGGCGGCAGTCGTGCCCGGCGGGAATCGGACAGTCCGCTGGCGCGGTGCCAGCCGTCGCCCGCTCCATTGCAGAAGCCCAGCGGCACGTAGCGCGGCGAAACGCCTGTCCAGATCCCGTTCGATCGGCACGACCCGGCCGACCGGTGCGTCACGGTCGGTGATGACGACCGAATTGCCCCCGCAGGCCAGTCTCAGGTAATGGCGCAAGCGGCTCCTGAGCTCGCGGAATCGGACAATGGATTCGGTCACGGTGCTTTCCACGGGGAGCACGCGTCCGCAGTGGCCTGCTGGCCAGGAGAACGCTTCTTCAGGATGGCGTCTTGTGGCGTTCGCCAGAACTCCTCATCGCACTGGCACGTTCGCCACGATGCGGGCATTCCGGCTTGCTGCATTCCGCATAAAGGTGGAGTGCGTGTTCGCGAATGGTGAAGCCGCGCTCCCTGGCAATCCTGGTCTGTCGTCGTTCGATCTCGGCATCGTAGAATTCCTCGACACGGCCGCAATCGATACAGACGAGATGGTCGTGATGCTGTCCGTGACTCAGTTCGAATACCGCCTTGCCGGTTTCGAAGTAGTGGCGTTCGAGCAGACCGGCCTGCTCGAACTGGGTGAGAACGCGATAGACGGTGGCGAGGCCGATGTCCAGGTTTTCGGCGAGCAACAGCCGGTACACGTCCTCGGCCGAGAGATGGCGCACTTCCGTCCGTTCGAACAGGGCAAGGATGTGGAGGCGAGGACTGGTGGCTTTCAGCCCGATGTTCTTGAGGTCTTCGGAGTTGCTCATCGGCTTACCTTGGTCGGGTACGAGGGGTGGGTTTCGGTTATGATATACCCTCGCTGCCGGGCGTGCGGTCCCGAAGCTGGCTTCCCGTCCGGACGATCGACGCTCCGACCATAGTGGGGCCCGGGCATACGCCATTGCCCGTTTGTTATCGACCACGGAAGACGGTTCGACCTGAAGATGATTTTTCCCCGATTCGCACTAGCCGTCGCGGCCCTTGCCACGCTCGCCGCCTGCTCCTCGGTGCCGCGTATCTTCAACGAATACCGGATCGACGTGCAGCAGGGAAACGTCCTCTCGCAGGACATGGTCTCCCAGTTGCGCCCGGGCTTGAGCAAGGATCAGGTGCGCTTCATCCTCGGTACTCCGGTGCTGATGGACATGTTCCATGGTAATCGCTGGGATTATTTCTACTGGCTGAAGAAGGGAAATTCCGGCGAAGTCGAGACGCGCCGCTTTACCGTCTTCTTCGACGCCGACGGCAGGCTGCAGAGGGTCGCGGGTGATGTGGCTGCGGCCGACGCGAGCGACTCTACCGGCGTTACCGAGGTGCGCAACCGGGAAATCGATCTGGGATCGTTGCCGGCGGACGCCACTGTGGAGATTCCGCCTCCCGAAGGGCGAGGCTTTTTCGGTGGGATCATGGACAGCATAGGATTCTGAAATGGATGAACTGAGGGTTGCGGTCGCGGGTGCCGGTGGCCGCATGGGACGCATGCTCATAGAGGCGACGCTGGGCGATCCGCGTGCGGCGCTCGTGGCAGCTTTCGATCAGCCGGATGCGACGGTGCAGGGAAAGGATGCCGGTGAGCTGGTCGGGCGCCCTTGTGGTGTCCGGGTTGGTAGCGACAGCGAAGCGGGTATTGCGCGGGCCAGCGTCCTGATCGATTTCACGCGCCCGGTCGCCACCCTCGAACATGTCGCGGTCTGCCGCCGGCATGGCGTGGCCATGGTCATCGGTACTACCGGTTTCGACGGCGCCGGCAAGGCGGCGATCACCGCGGCGGCGCAGGAGATCCCGATCGTCTTTGCGCCGAACATGAGCGTCGGCGTCAACGTGGTCTTCAAGCTGCTCGACCTTGCCGCCCGGATTCTCGGCGAGGGCTACGACGTAGAGATCGTCGAGGCGCATCACCGGCACAAGGTCGACGCACCTTCAGGCACTGCGCTGCGCATGGGCGAGGTGGTGGCCAGGGCGCTTGGTCGCGATCTCGACGATTGCGCCGTCTATGGACGCGAAGGAGTGACTGGCGAGCGGCAGCAGACAACCATCGGTTTTGCCACTGTTCGCGGTGGCGATATCGTCGGCGATCACCAGGTCATGTTCTGCGGCGTCGGCGAACGGGTAGAGATCGGTCACAAGGCGGGCAGCCGCATGCCGTATGCACTCGGCAGTCTGCGCGCCGCCCATTTTCTGGTTGGGCGGCAGGCGGGCCTGTTCGACATGCAGGACGTGCTTGGCTTGCGCTGAGGCATCGGCCAAGGCGGGCCTTTCCTCGCTCTGCCGGACTTTCGAGGTCGTCCTGGTCCATCCGGAAATCCCGCCCAATACCGGCAACGCCATACGATTGTGCGCCAATGCCGGAGCGCGATTGCACCTGGTCGAGCCGCTCGGCTTCGAGCTCACGGAGAACCGCCTGCGGCGTGCCGGGATGGACTACTCTGAGCTGGTGGCAGTACAGGTCCACCCGGATTGGGCGAGCTGCAGCGAGGCGCTGTCAGAGCTTTCGCCGTCGGGGCGACGTTTCGCGCTGACCACCAAGGGAAGCCGATTTCCGGTCAGTGTCGATTTTAGAGCCGGGGACACGCTGGTCTTTGGCTGCGAGACGCGCGGCCTGCCACCGGAGATACTTGCCGAGTTTCCCGCCGAGCACCGCCTGCGCCTGCCGATGTTGCCGAACAACCGCAGCATCAACCTGTCGAACGCGGTCGCGATCACCGTCTATGAAGCGTGGCGCCAGATCGGTTACGTTGGTGCCACATAGCACGGTGCATTCGGTCCAGGTTATTTGTCCTCGAATCCGATATCGCGTTCCATCAGGGCGGCGACTCCCTGGATCGGCGTTACCGTGCCGTCGAGTACTGCGCATACCCAGTCGGTAATCGGCATTGCGACTCCCAGTGCCGCAGCACGGCGTTGCACCTCGTGGGCGGCGGGAACGCCTTCGGCGACGTGACCGAGTTCCCGGGTAATCTGATCGAGCGGTTTGCCGGTCGCCAGGAGAAGGCCGACCCGCCGGTTGCGCGAAAGATCGCCGGTACAGGTCAGAAACAGGTCGCCCATTCCGGTCAGGCCCATGAAGGTATCGGCGCGTCCTCCCAGGGCTTTGCCAAAGCGGGTGATTTCGTGCAATCCACGTGTCAGCAGCGCCGCGCGCGCGTTCATGCCGAGTCCGAGGCCGTCACAAACGCCGGTGGCGATGGCCATGACATTTTTCACGGCGCCCCCCACTTCGGCGCCGATCACGTCGTCGCTGGCATAGATTCGTAGGCGCGGCCCATGCAGGTCTTCCGCACAACGCAGCGCAAATGTGGCGTCGTCAGATGCAATGGTCACTGCGGTTGGCAGCTCGCGTGCCACCTCGTCCGCAAAACTCGGCCCGGTAAGCACTCCGCATACCCGTCGGCCGAGGACGTCGTGCACCACTTGGTGTGGCAACAGTCCGCTGCCTTTTTCCAGTCCCTTGCACACCCACAGGAAAGGCGCAGAGATTCGCGCCTCGCGCAAGGACTGCAGCGCCGTGCGCAGGCCGGCCAGCGGGGCGGCAAGCAGCAGCAGTTCCGCGCCATCGGTGGCTCCTTCGAAGTCTCCGGTCGGATCGAGTGAGGCGGGAAACGCGTGGCCTGGCAAGTAGCGGCTGTTTTCGCGGGCGGCCTGCATGCTTGCCACTCTTGCGGGATCGCGCGCCCACAGGACGACCGAATGGCGATGGGCGAAGGAGATGGCCAGCGCGGTGCCCCACGCGCCGGCGCCCAGTACGGCGATTCGCATCGATTTGCCTCCCTTCCAACGTTGGTCAACGCTGCGCCGCGAGCCAGCGCGGCAGCGACCGCGACCAGGAGTCCATTGCTCTGGCGCCTTCGACACCTGCCAGCGGGTCGCGGGAGCATATCCGGCGGTCGCGGCAGTCGTCAATCCGCATGACGCGTGGTGGCGGAGAGCCTGGTCATGCGCAAGTGATCCCGGCGACGCGCAGGCGAAGGGAATGAGAATGTTCGTCCGGTATCTTTCCCCCTCTTCGCGGGGTGAGGAGCGAAAATCGGGGGGGGTTTCTTTTTTTCCGTTGCGACAGCAGAATGTTGCCACCTCGCAGCGTCAGTTCGGCGCTGCCGTTCTCCGGAGACTGAAAGATGAAAAGAACGATAGCCTTGGTCACCTCGGTGAGCATGATCGTCGGGATTCTTCCCGGTTGTGCCGAAATGAGTGAAACGCAACGCGATACTGCGACGGGGGCGGCCATTGGCGCTGCCGCCGGTGCGATCATCGGTCGTGCCACGGCAGGTGGCAACAAGGGAAGAAGCACGGCGACCGGTGCATTGATCGGCGCGGCTATCGGGGCGGGTGGTGGCTACCTGTGGTCGAAGCACATGCAGGAGCAGAAACTTGCGATGCAGCAGGCGGCGGCAGGCACCGGAGTAGAAGTTTCGCAGACGGCGGACAACCAGCTGAAGATCGACATTCCGAGCGACGTCTCCTTCGCCACGGGCCGCTATGACATCAAACCGGAGATGCGTCCGGTGCTCGATCGTCTCGCGGCACAACTCAACCAGTATCCGGTGACTACGGTCACCATCGTCGGTCATACCGACAACAGTGGTTCCGACGCGGTCAACAATCCGCTGTCGGTGAACCGTGCGGCCGCGACACGAGACTATCTGGTCTCACGTGGAGTTTCGGCGTCACGCATCGCCATCGACGGCCGCGGATCGAGCCAGCCAATTGCCGACAACGCCACGGCCGCCGGTCGAGCAAAGAACCGTCGTGTGGAAATCTTCGTCGCCGAGCCTCCTGCGAAATGACGAGCAGCGGAAGACGGGCACGCTCCGGTGAGATAGTCGCAACCCGATTGCCCGCGGGTATCGGGCTTGTCTGCGGATCAGAATGCAGGTAGTCGAACCGGAAGGATCCACCCGGTGCGCTGTGGCAGCCGCAAGCGAAGCCCGTCACATCGTTGCGGCGAGCGGCGCCTCCGCTTCGACCTGGAGGGACATATTGCTCGTGTGCCCGCGCGGCAGAGCCGCGCGGGCGCGGCCGACCTTCAGCGATTCCTTGTGCGCGGAGAGCAGCGCGAGGCTCCTTTCCACATAATCGTGCGAAGAAAGCTCGCTCGCCGCGTAGCTGCGCAAGAGTCTCAGCCAGCGGGAATGGATTGCACAGGGAGTGTTCCTGTCGCCGCCCATGATCGGGCAGTCCGGACATCTCTTGCTCGCCAGGGCGTCGAGCGCCACCTGCTTCTGCCACTGCTGCCGGTATAGTCGGGCGTTCGCTTCGATCCACGCCGCCGCCCTCGACTCTCTCTCGGTGGACGGAAAACCCGCCACATACTCCTCGATCGCAGCAAGTTGCTGACGAAAGAATTCAGCACCCGCAATCTCCGGGTCCGACGAATCGCCAACAAACCGGATAATCAGCGCGAGAGTGGGATCATCTACGATGTACATGCGTTTCCTGCCGTAGCACAACCGCGAGCCGAGAACGTAATCAATATAGCAGAGATTGCTGCAGCGCAGCAAATGTTTCTTGTAGGGTTCGACCGCTGCTGCTGGGATTCCCGAGCGACATCAGGCACGCGGTCAGGTCGCGAGAATGCAAGCAGTGAGGCGCCACTCCTGCCTGTCCCGTGCCGTCAATGCCGATGGCGACGGTCCCCTTGGTTGTGCACCGGAAGTGAAATTCGGCGGCACTGCCTATTGCTCCGCATGGCGAGCTCGCGTATGGCACGAGCCGCATCGACGTTGCTTGCGGGCGCTGGCGAGCGCTTCTCCGTGCCAGCGCAGCCGTGCAGCGGCAAACCGTTCATTCCTCGTCGAGCGCCCAGCCCTTGCAACGTTCGACTGCCTGGTGCCAGCGCCTGAACAAACGCTGCCGCTCGGCTTGATCGAGACGCGGCGTATAGCGGTGGTCGAGCTGCCATTTGTCTGCCAGCTCGCGGCGATCACTCCAGAAATCGGTGGCCAGACCGGCGAGGTACGCGGCGCCGAGGGCTGTGGTTTCGACGATGCGTGGTACCTCGACCGGCACCCCGAGGATGTCGGCCTGCAGCTGCATCAACAGGCTGTTGACCGAGGCGCCGCCATCACAGCGCAACTCCCTCAATGTGATACCGGAGTCGCGCTGCATCGCCTCGATCACGTCGCGCGTCTGGTACGCCATGCTTTCGAGGACTGCCCGGGCCACGTGCGCCTGCGTCGTACCGCGTGTGAGGCCGATCAGCAGGCCACGGGCATAGGGGTCCCAATGCGGTGCGCCGAGCCCAACCAGCGCTGGCACGAAGTAGACGCCCTCGTTGTCTGCCACGGAGCGCGCCAGCGCTTCGCATTCGGCAGCCGACTGGATGATCTGCAGTCCGTCGCGAAGCCACTGCACTGCTGCGCCGGTAACGAAGATGGCGCCCTCCAGCGCGTATTCGACCGGTTCGTCGCCGATTCCCCAGGCGATCGTGGTGAGCAGTCTTTCGTTGCTGAAAACGAGCTTGTTGCCGGTGTTCATGAGAACAAAGGAACCGGTGCCGTACGTGTTCTTGGCAAGACCGGGGCCGTGGCAGGCCTGGCCGAAAAGCGCTGCCTGCTGATCGCCGGCGACCCCGGCCACCGGAATAGCGGGCGTACCGAAAAAGCGCTCCGGACCGGTCGCCCCGAAAATGCATGCGGAGGGCTTCACTTCCGGCAGGATCGCCTTCGGGATATCGAGCAGTCCGAGAATCTCTTCGTCCCAACAAAGATCCTGGATGTTGTAAAGCAGCGTACGCGCGGCGTTGGAATAGTCCGTCGCGTGCGTCCGGCCGCCCGTCAGTTTCCAGATCAACCAGCAATCGATCGTGCCGAAAGCAATTTCGCCTCGCTCGGCGCGAGCACGCAGGCCATCCTCCTGATCGAGCAACCACTTGACCTTGGTCCCAGAAAAATACGGATCGATCACCAGCCCGGTCTTACGGCGGAAGAGTTCTTCCAGCCCGCGCTCCTTCAGCTCGTCGCAATGGTGAGCCGTGCGGCGATCCTGCCAGACGATTGCCCGGGCCACGGGCTTCCCGCTGGCCCGATCCCAGAGCACCGTCGTTTCCCGCTGGTTGGTGATGCCAATCGCGCGCAGATCGCTGGCCCGGATCCGCGCTGCGGCGAGCGCTTCGCCGATCACCTTGACGGTCACCAGCCAGATCTCGTCGGCATCGTGTTCCACCCAGCCGGGCTTCGGGTAGTATTGCGCAAACTCCGAATAGGCGCGGCCCCTGACCTGACCGTCATGGTCGAAAATCAGCACTGTCGAACCGGTGGTGCCCTGGTCTATTGCCAGCACATAGCCATTTTTCACGACTGTTCCTCCTACGTGGCTGTTGCGGAGATTTGCCCCGCAGTCGATGGAGATATCCGTTCAGACTGCGGCACTGGGCGACGCGTCTTCGCCAGATGGCTTAGAATGGCCGTTGGCCAATTGCTCACCTCCGCTCGCGGAATACCGACACGATATGCAGGAAGCAACCCGAGTGTGCCTCGTTCGCCATGGTGAAACCACCTGGAACGCGGAAAAGCGTATCCAGGGCCAGATCGACGTCGGTCTCAATGCCGTTGGATTGTCACAGGCCGAGGCAGTGGCACGCTGGCTGTCCCGCTTGGCGGTGACGGTGCTGTACAGCAGCGACCTGCTACGCACGCGACAGACAGCCGATCGAATCGCGGCCGGCCTGAGGTTGGTTCCGACCCTGCGCGCAGAGTTTCGAGAACGGCGCTACGGGCTGTTCGAGGGGCTGACCTACGAAGAATCTCGTGCCAGATACCCGGCCGAATACCTGTCGTTCGAAAGGCGCGAGCCGGAATTCGTGATTCCTTCGGGCGGAGAGAGCCTGCAGCAACTGCACGAGCGAGTCAGCGGCGGTCTGCGACGGATTGCCATCGATCATCCCGGCGAGACGATCGTCGTCGTCACCCATGGCGGGGTGCTCGACATCGTGAATCGCCTGGTTCGTGGCAATCCCTTGAGCAAACCACGCGATTTCCTGATTCCTAATGCTGGGATCAACTGGGTACGGTTTCAGGACGACCGCTGGCTGTTGGAAGCCTGGGGAGAAACCGGACATCTCGCGATGGTCGGCCTCGACGAACTGCCATAACTTGGCCTCCGTGCCATCATGACCGGCCACGCCAAATCTCGTCGGAAGTAGGCACTGGGCGGACCCAGGTGCACGGTGGTCAACCCGTGATGTATTTCTCCATTTGCTGGATGATGAACTGCTGCGCGCAGATCGTTTCCTTGACCACGTCACCGATCGAAATGACCCCGAGCACCTTGCCCTTGTCGTCGAGAACCGGGAGATGGCGGAAGTGCTTTTCGGTCATGATTGCCATGCACTCATCGACCGTGCGGTCCGGAGTGACGTACAGCACCTTGTCGGACATGATCTCGCGAACCAGCGTATCCTTCGACGCCTTGCCGAAAAGGATCACCTTGCGCGCGTAGTCCCGCTCCGAGAAGATGCCCACCAGTTGCTCACCGTCAAGCACGAGGAGTGCACCGACATTGGCATCGGCCATCAGCTGGAGCGCGTGAAAAACCTGATCGTCCGGCGAGACAGTCACCAGCTGCCCACTCTTGCCGGCGAGGATTTGCCTGAGTGTCTTCATGAAGCGTCCTTTCTGGTCGGGGGGGTCAGCTCATACTAGACTGTCAGACACTTCTTGCCAAGAGGGCGAGCACAGAGGGCGACCACCCCGTGGGGCACGACCAAGCGCGGCGGAAATTACTCCGGCGCGCCCTGCCTCTTCGCGCGACGCTCTAGCGCAGACCGGCGGCGTACTCGGCGACCGCGGCGATTTGGTGGTCCGAGAGCTTGCCTGCAATCATTCGCATCACTCTTTCCGAATCGTTGACGCGTTCCTCACTCCGGAAACTCTTCAACTGGGCGGCGGTATAGTCTGCGTACTGCCCGGCCAGTCGCGGGTACTGTGCCGGCAATCCGGCGCCCGCCGGACCATGACAACCGGCGCATGCCGGTACGCCCTTGGCAAAGTCTCCCTGTCGCCATAGCGTCTTGCCTTCAGCCAAGAGCTTCTCTTCCTTGGCCAGCGAAGGCTTCATTTTTTGCTGCGAGAAATACACTGCCAGGCTCTTCATGTCTCCGTCCGACAGCGTGGCGACCATGCCGCCCATGATCGGATTGTTGCGCATCGCCGGTTTCCCATCTGTGGACTTGAAATCGCCCAGCTGCTTGTAGAGATAGCCGGGGATCTGGCCGGCGAGGATCGGGTTGGCAGCGACCTGGCTGTTACCATCGGCCCCGTGGCAGCCGACACAAACGCTCTCGGCGATTTCCTTGGCCTTCGCCAGGTCGACCGGTGTGTTCGCCTGCTCGTTTGCGATTGCGGGATAACTGGCGGCCAGGAGAACCGCGAGTGCCGTAGTACGAATCATGTCCAAACTCCCATTGCCAACAGTGACTAATCCGAAGCCCGAGAAGCGATGCAGCAAAGCTGGTATTCTATATCAGATTGACGCCCCGGGGCGCGCGTCCCCTCGATCCGCACATAGTCTTCCAGGGTTCCTTCATGCCCCTGTTCCAGAACGCCGCCTTTCACACGACCGTTGCCCGCCTGCGCGACCTGCCGAGCGATTCTCGCTGCGAAATCGCCTTCGCCGGACGCTCGAACTCCGGCAAATCCTCGGCAATCAACACACTGGCGAATCATTCGCGTCTTGCCTTCGTTTCCAAGACGCCGGGAAGAACCCAGCATCTGAATTACTTCCGGCTTGCTGATGGGAAATATTTCGTCGATTTGCCAGGCTATGGATTTGCCAGGGCGCCGGAGGAGGTTCGCGCGCGATGGGAAGGTTTGCTTGCTCCCTATCTGCAGCAGCGTGCGCCTCTTTGCGGACTGGTGCTGATCATGGACAGCCGCCACCCGCTCACCGAGCTCGACCGAAAGATGCTGGGCTGGTTTGCGCCGACCGGGAAGCCGATTCACGTGCTCCTGTCCAAGGCCGACAAGCTCACTCGCCAGGAACAGATCGTGACGTTTCGCGACGTGCGAAGGGAGCTTGTGGAACTCTGCGGCAATTGCTCTCTGCAGCTGTTTTCGAGCCTGAAGAAATCGGGGGTTGCTGAGGCGGAGAGTGTTCTCGGCGCCTGGCTTGGCCTGGAAGCGAAAGCAGAGCTGCGAGCTTCCGGTTCTGCGGGCGAGGGCGGAGCAGAACCGAGAAGGGGTGCGGCGACTGGCCGTGACGTCCCCACTGCCGACGGCGTCGCAGGCGATCGGGAAAAAGAAACCCCCGGCAAAGGGGGGGGCCGGGGGCAAGACATGCCTTACGGGAATAAGGCACCCGCTCAGGGAGGTGAAGCGGGAGATGGTCAAACCATCCGATAATGAGAGTGGAGCAGCTTGCGGCTAGTTCCTGGCCGACGCATTTTTTTTTCATCCTATCGGTGTGAGGCGGAGTCCATGAACTACCGAGAAAATTTTCCCGCCACACGCATGCGTCGCATGCGGCGGGACGACTTTTCGCGTCGCCTGATGCGCGAGTCGCGGCTGGCGGCCGACAATCTGATCTATCCGGTTTTCGTGCTCGAGGGAGAGAAGCGAATCGAGCCGATCCCCTCGATGCCGGGGATCGAACGGCAGAGTCTGGACTGTCTGCTGAAAACGGCCGAGCAGGCGCTTGCCCTGGGCATTCCGGCACTGGCCCTGTTTCCGGTGATCGATCGCGGGCGCAAGACGCCGGCGGCCGAAGAGGCCTGCAATCCCGATGGCCTAGTGCCCTGTGCCGTGGTCGCCTTGAAGAAGGAGTTTCCGGAACTCGGGGTGATCACCGACATCGCGCTCGATCCCTACACCAGCCACGGGCAGGATGGGCTGATCGACCCCGATGACCCGCGCGGTTACGTATTGAACGACGAGACACTCGAAATCCTTGCCCGACAGGCCTTGCTGCATGCGCAGGCGGGGGCGGACATCGTTGCCCCTTCCGACATGATGGATGGCCGCATCGGGCGCATCCGGCGTGAACTCGACGGGGCAGGGCAGATCCACACACGCGTCCTCGCCTACTCGGCAAAGTACGCATCCAGCTTTTATGGTCCATTTCGCGATGCGGTCGGTTCGGCTGGAAATCTCGGCAAGGGAGACAAGTACAGCTATCAGATGGACCCGGCGAACAGCGACGAAGCGCTTCGGGAAGTGGCGTTGGACCTCGCCGAAGGTGCCGACATGGTGATGGTGAAACCCGGAATGCCTTACCTCGACATCGTCAAACGAGTAAAGGACGAGTTCAGGGTGCCCACTTACGCTTATCAGGTGAGCGGAGAGTACGCGATGCTCAAGGCTGCCAGCCGGAACGGCTGGTTGAACGAGCGAGCCTGCGTCCTGGAAAGCCTGCTGGCGTTCAGACGGGCCGGTGCCGACGGAATTCTGACCTACTTTGCGCTGTCGGTTGCCGCTTGGCTCAAGGAGTCTGCCTGAGCCTGGAGGCCATACGCATGCGCAGCAGGCCGCGTTGCGCCGGGCTTTCCACGAAACGGTAGAACAGCGCACCGCCGGCAATGCTCGCCAGCCAGGCGACTCCCATCCCGGTCAGGTTGACCCAGGGATCGTCCGTCGCAAAGCGCGCGAAGACGCCGCTGATCACCAGACAGATCGGGAAGTGGATCAGAAAGACCGAATAGGAAATCCGTCCGAGGTCGGCGATCAGGCGCGACTTCGGCCAGCCTTCGAGAAATCGGCAGCGGCGCGCGACAGCCAGCAGCATCGCCACCACCAGCGCCACGGCAATACGTGGGCGGTAATCGAGCAGCAATCCGCTCGCCACCATCGCGAAAATAGGCAGCAGCCAAGCGAACGCATGTTCCCGGTTGGTCGCCCAGTAGGTACCGATTCCCAGAGCGTAGGCGGCAAAGAAGTAGACGCCCCAAATGTCCCAGTCGCCATCCCGGTTGAAGTAGTAGAGCGACGCCGAGGCGAGAATGACGACCAGCAGAGCGCTGCAGACGGGTGCCCAGGCCCCGGTGCTGCGGTCGATGCTGCGGGCCAGCCACAACATGCCGACCAGGAGCGTGAAAAGCTGGAAGTCGATGGCGACGTACCAGACCCCTGCCGAAAGTCCGTCATACCCCAGGACGCTTTGCAGCAGCAGCGCGTGCGCGGCGACCTGCGGCAGCGTCGGCCAGTCGGGTACCGAGTCGTGCACCATCAGTTGGCGAGCGATGGCGGCGCAGACAATCGCGATCAGCACGGCGGCAAGGTAAGGTGTGACGAGTTTCAGGTAGCGTTTCTGAATCAGTAGCAGCGGGCGGGCCGCCAGGAGTGTGCCGGCGGGTGCCAGATTACGCACGGCGAGGAATCCGGCGATGACCAGGAAGGCCTGGACCGCCATCCGAGCGTCCTGACTCAGCCAGGAGATCAGGGCAGGTGCCAGCGGGTAGGCGTGATCCGACATGGGGCCGTAGAACGCCAGATGATGCAGGACGATCAGTTGAAAGGCGACCGCCTTCAGGGCGTCGATGAAAGCCAGTCGCGTGTGAACGTCCGGCATGCGTGGATCAACCATCTAAGAAGTGCCTTTCGTATTGAGCAAAGGGCAGCGGTTGGCTAGGTCGGAAAGCTGGGCCGAGAAATTCCCGCGGCCGACCACCGGTGGAAATGCCGGGCGCCCGGTGGCCGGCAGGCTGTCGCAGCCGCTCGCCAATCGGCACGACTACGGGCATGCGGCATGTCGATGCACAGGGCTCGATCATGGCAGCGGGCGATCTGCAGACGGAGTCTACCCGACTCCACGGGCTTGAGGTATCGCTTGGGGCGGCGGTGCTTTGTGCTCGCAGGCTGCGTCACGGCTAGAGACGGTGAACATGGCGGGGCAAGTCGAGGATCGACGCCAGACGCAGGTCGACAAACGGCGGCTGGCGGGTACTGCCGCTGATCCACACGGTCTTCATGCCGAGTCGCTTGGCTGTCTGCAGATTGGCCAACGAGTCTTCGACCAGGATGCAGCGACGGGCGGCCAGCCGCTCTCTGTGCAGCAGGTGGCGGAAGCCGCCGACGGCCGGTTTCGGCTGAAAGCGGAGACGCTCGACCGAGTAGACGGCAGCGAAGCTGCCCCTGATCCCGGCGAGTGCGAGTACCGCCTCGCTGTAATGCAGCGGCGCATTCGAGAAGACGATCTTGCGTCCGGGCAAGCAGCGCAGCATGGCCTTGAGCCCGCGCTCGAATACCAGCATGCGCCTGAGATTGGGGAACTGGTGGGTGTGCCAGAGAAAGTGTCGGGGATCGGTACCATGATGCCGCATCAGACCGAGCAGCGTGGCTCCGTAGCGTTGCCAGTAGTGCTGGCGTATGCGGGTCGCCTCGTTCTCGTCCACACCGAGGTGATCGCGGATATACTCGACCATCGCACGATTGATGTGCGGGAAGATGTGCGGGCGGGCGTCGTGCAGCGTGTTGTCGAGATCGAACAACCAAACCAATGACGCGGATCGCTGCGCCACCTCGCAGTCAATGCGACTTGATCATCGTGCCGACGCCGTGATCCGTCAGAATCTCCAGCAGCAAGGCGTGCTCGACGCGACCATCAATGATGTGGACGCTCTTCACGCCATTGCGGGCGGCATCGAGCGCCGAACCGATCTTTGGCAGCATGCCGCCGGACAGCGTGCCGTTGGCGACCATCTCGTCGATCTCTTTCGGCGTCATTCCGGTAATCAGCGCGCCCGCCTCGTCAAGGACGCCGGGGGTATTGGTCAGCAGAACCAGTTTTTCCGCCTTGAGAATTTCCGCGATCTTGCCGGCTACGACATCGGCATTGATGTTGTAAGTCTCGCCTCCCTTGCCGACCCCGATCGGTGCGACTACCGGGATGAAACCGCCCGCTTCGAGGTGTCCGATCAGCGACGGATCGATCTGCGTGATGTCGCCGACCTGCCCGACATCGATCCGGTCCTCGCTGTTGTCCTGGTTGGTCAGCAGCAGCTTTCTCGCGCGAATGAAGCTGCCATCCTTGCCGGTCAGGCCAACCGCCTTGCCGCCAGCCTGGTTGATCAGATTCACCACGTCCTTGTTGACCTGCCCGCCGAGCACCATTTCGACGATTTCCATCGTTTCGGCATCGGTCACGCGCATTCCCTGGACGAACCTGCCTTTCTTGCCGACTCGTTTGAGCAGGCTCTCGATCTGCGGGCCGCCACCGTGAACGACCACGACGTTCATCCCGACGAGCTTGAGCAGCACCACGTCGCGCGCGAAGCATAGCTTGAGATGCTCATCGGTCATCGCATTGCCACCGTACTTGACAACGATCGTCTTGCCGTGAAACCGTTTGATGTACGGAAGTGCCTCGGCGAGAATGGCGGCTTCGTCGGCGGGGGTGATCGTACGATGGCTCATGGCGAGAATCCTGATGATAGGCCGGGGATTTTACCCGGCGTGTCGGCAAATACAAAGGCGACCGACGCCGCTGCGAGAGGAATGTCTGCTGGCTCAGACCACGAAAGAGCATGAGACTTTTCGATTCGATCGACCGTCCGCTCCGCTATCGTGGCCGCTTCGCGCCTTCACCAACCGGTCCGCTGCATTTCGGTTCGCTGGTCGCAGCCATCGGCAGCTACCTGGACGCCCGCGCCAATGGCGGCGACTGGTTGCTGCGAATCGAAGACGTGGACCAGCCGCGGACGGCACGAGGTGCGGCAGACGACATTCTGCGCACGCTCGACGCGTTCGGCTTCGAGTGGGACGGTGTGGTGCTGCTGCAGAGCCGGCGTCTCGATGTCTATCGCGCAGCGCTCCGAAGGCTGCAGGCCGACGGTCGGGCGTACCCTTGTGCCTGTTCGCGGAGCGAGATTGCCGCCCGTTCGCCGCCCCCCTCGGTGGACGGCGGGCTGGTGTATCCCGGGAACTGCCGCACCGGTCTGGCGGCGGGAAGGACGGCACGTGCCTGGCGACTACGGGTGGAGAACTGCGACATTGCCTTTGACGACCGGGTGCAGGGTTCGCAGCAGCAGAATCTCGCGCGTGCCGTCGGCGATTTTGTTCTGTTGCGTGCCGACGGACAGTATGCCTATCAACTCGCTGTGGTTGTAGACGATGCGGCCCAGGGGGTCAACGCGGTGGTTCGCGGCGTCGATCTGCTCGACTCGACGGCGCGCCAGATCTGGTTGCAGCGCAGCCTGGAACTGCCGACGCCCAGCTACGCCCACCTGCCGCTGGTTACCAACGCGGCCGGGGAAAAGCTCTCCAAACAGACGCGTGCGGAGGCGGCCGATGCGGCGGGCGGCAGCGGCGTGCTGGCCGAGGCGCTGCGCTTTCTCGGGCATGCGGTACCGGAGGAAATCAGCCGCGGTTCGCTACGCGATTTCTGGCGCTGGGCGATTGCCCACTGGTCGATCGAGCGAGTGCCGGTACGGCGCGGTGCCTCCCTCGCCCGGATAGACCGTTTCACGAGTGTTCAGTGCCTGCCACCGTAGCCGACGAACCCGACGAACATGCGCACCAGGTTGTAGCTTGCCCAGCGCAGCAGACGCGAATGCCACGGCAGGCGTATCCAGCGATCGGCGCGCAACTCCCGTGCGTCATCGCGCATCGCTTGCTTGAGACTGCGCCGCAGTTCTTCGGCGAAGGACCTGTCCTGGACTACGATGTTGGCTTCCCTGGCCAGCAGCAGGCTGAACGGGTCGATGTTCGACGAGCCGACCGTCGCCCAGTGGTCGTCGACGACCGCCACCTTGGCATGCAGGAAGCCGCGCCGATATTCGAAGATGTGGATGCCAGCACGCAGCATCCGGCCGTACAGGGCCTGCGTGGCGTAATGCAGCAATCGGTATTCGACTCGCCCCTGCAGCAGGATGACCACCCTCACGCCACGTCGGGCGGCGCGATACAGCGCTCGCCGAAAGCGGCGACCCGGCAGGAAATATGCGTTGGCGAGGAGAATGTTTTCGCGGGCGGTGGCGATCGCCGCCAGGTACGCCTCCTCGATGTCTCGCCGATGACGGATATTGTCACGCACGAGGAAGGCTGCCGTTTGCTGACCGCGTGCCTTCGGCTGCTCGTGCAGGGTCCTGGGGAGCCGGAAGCGTCGATTCAGTCGCGCCCACACGACCAACTCCCACACGCGGCGCAACGCGAACTGTATCGGCCCCAGCAACGGGCCTTCGATACGCACCGCGTAGTCGTGGCGCGTCGGAAACTGCGGCGTCCGGTCATCAATGACGTTGATGCCGCCGACAAAGGCGATTTCGCCGTCGATCGCTACCAGTTTGCGGTGCAGCCGGCGCAGGCGATGGCGGCGCAGCCGGAAGCGCGCGATCTCGGGCCGATAGACCAGTGCCTGCACGCCGGCGGCTGCTAGCTGCGGCTGGAACTGATCGGCAAAGCCGGAAGCACCGAAGCCATCGACCAGGACTCGCACCGCCACGCCACGGCGCGCGGCGCTCGCCAGGGCATCGGCGATGGCGCGGCCGGTATCGTCGTTCTCGAAAATGTAGCTTTCGAGATGAACTTCACGCCGCGCGTCGTGGATCGCGCCGAGCAGCGCCGGGAAATACTCGGCGCCGCTGTTGAGCAAGGTCAGTCGGTTGCCGGGAAGGAACTTGACAGCCATCGCGGCACAGGTGAGCCGGAAAATGGGTACGAGCGCCGTCCACGCGACCCGGCGTCGTTCGGCGGCGGACGCATCACCAGCGTCGTCGGCCTTCTCGGCAGGCGCATCTGGTGACGCGGCGTCGTCGCTCTACGGCTGCTGATTGACGATCACCACCTGCGCCGGCATCGGCGCCGGGAAGCCGGCCGCGGCAAGGGCTTCACGAATTGTCCGGTTGGTGTCGAAATAGACTTGCCAGTAGTGGTCGTTGTGGCAGTAAGGGCGTACTGCCAGGACCGGACCGACGAGATTGAATTCGAGAATCTCGACATCGACTGCAGGATTCGACAACACGTTCGGAATCAGCGCGATCTTTTCCTTGAGCAGAGCCATCGCGGCTGCATGATCCGCAGCGCCGGCAAGCTGCGCCTTCAGCTCGACTCGACGGTGGGGATTGGCCGAGAAATTCTGGATGGTGTCGCCAAAGATCTTGCTGTTGCCGACGAGGGTAAGGACGTTGTCCGGGGTGTTCAGTGAGGTGGTGAACAGTCCAATTTCCGTGACCGTACCGGTGATGCCGCCGACCGTCACGAAATCGTCGACCTTGATCGGTCGCAGGATGATCAGGAACACGCCGCCGGCAAAATTGGCCAGCAGCCCGGACCAGGCCAGTCCGATGGCAACACCGGCAGCGGCAAAGAGCGCCGCGAAGGTGGTCGTCTGGATGCCGAAATAGCCCAGGATGCCGATCACCAGCAGGATGTTGAGGGTGACGTGAATCACCGTGCCGAGGTAGCGCATCAGGGTGGCATCGACCTTCTGGCGCCCCAGAGTACTCTGGATCATGCGCCCAACGAGGCCGATCAGCCAGCGACCAATGATCCAGAAGGCGATCGCGGCCAGCACCTTGACGCCCAGCTCCGAGACGTACTGGACTGCGATCCCCTGCCAGCGCGAGATGTCTTCCGTGTTCATGAGTTTCTCCTAAGTGTTGATACACGATCAGTTTCCCATTGTCGTGCGGGCTACGCAAGCCCGCGGGCATGCCCGCAGGCATGTCGGTTTGCGCCACGGATCGCTGACGATACGTGCCGAGTGGCTGCCGAGCAAGATGAGCGGAGCGAGCGTCGGCGGCTTCCTTCGACACCTTCTCGCCCGGGACGATGCGTGCAAGAATAGTCGGCAATCGGCCATCGGTCTCGCTTGATGCACGTCAATGCCGGCGCGTCGATGCGCTCTTCTAATACCTGGTTTTGGGGACGGTACGATGTTTCGAATCTCGCAGTACATGCAGGAACTCGCGGTGCCCAAGCCGGCCGGACCCAAACAGAATCCGCCGGCGCCCGTCGTCATCTGGAATCTGATCCGCCGTTGCAACCTGACCTGCAAGCACTGCTATTCCATTTCGGCCGACAAGGATTTCCCTGGTGAGCTGACAACCGAAGAAATCTACGTGGTGCTGGACGACCTCAGGGGTTTTCGGGTGCCGGTGCTGATCCTTTCCGGCGGCGAACCTTTGTTGCGTCCGGACATCTTCGACATCGCGCGACGTGCCAAGGCGCTGGGTTTTTACGTCGGCCTGTCGTCCAACGGCACCTTGATTGACGAAGCGAACATCGATCGCATCGCCGGCTGCGAATTCGATTACGTCGGCGTTTCACTCGATGGCATCGGTGCGACCCATGACAGGTTCCGCCGAATGCAGGGAGCATTCGCTGCATCGCTCCGGGGAATTCGCCTGTGCCGTGACCGCGGACTGAAAATCGGCGTCCGCTTCACGCTGACCCAGGACAATGCGCAGGATCTGCCGGCGCTGCTCGAACTCGTCGAAAACGAAGGCATCGACCGCTTCTATTTCTCCCATCTCAATTACGCGGGTCGCGGCAACACGAACCGCAAGGACGATGCGCAGCATCGGCTGACCCGCTGGGCGATGGATCTGCTCTTCGAGACCTGCTGGGCCTATCAGCAGCGCGGCCTGCACAAGGAGTTCACCAGCGGCAACAACGATGCCGATGGAGTGTACTTCCTGCACTGGGTGGAGAAACGCTTCCCAGACCGCGTCGACAACATTCGGGCACGCCTGATTCAGTGGGGAGGCAATTCGTCTGGCGTCAATGTGGCCAACATCGACAACCTGGGCAATGTGCATCCCGACACCATGTGGTGGCATTACAGCCTGGGAAACGTTCGCCAACGGCCCTTCTCGGAAATCTGGATGGACGTTTCCGATTCGCTGATGGCGGGACTCAAGCAGTTTCCACGCAAGGTCTCGGGGCGCTGTGGCGAGTGCCGGCATTTCGCGATCTGCAACGGCAATACCCGAGTGCGAGCCCAGCAGCTGACTGGCGACCCCTGGGCCGAAGATCCGGGTTGTTATCTCGACGATGACGAAATCGGCATCCTTCCCGGTCGCGAGCGGAGTGCCTCGATGCCTCGTTTCAGCATCGGGAGGGCGCCATGACCCGGCGAACCGGCCGTTTGGCCTGTGCTCTCGTGGCCGTACTCGCGACTGCGTCGTTGCCAGCCGCTGCTGCCGAAGTCCAGTCGCTGTACCAGGAGCACTGCATGGCCTGTCATGGCGAATCCCGCCTGGGTGGCATCGGTCCGGCACTCCTCCCGGAGAGCCTGGAACGCCTGCGCCGGGGGGACGCGGTGAAAGTCATCCGCGAGGGACGGGTGGCGACGCAGATGCCGCCTTTTGGTGACAAGCTCGGTATGGACGAGGTGGAAAAACTGGTGGAATGGATCTACACACCGCTGGAGCCGCCCCCCGCCTGGGGTGAGGCGGAGATCCGCGCTTCGCACCTGTTCGATCCGGTCGCTGCCAAGCTGCCGGCGCAGCCCGGCCCAGGATTGCGGGGCGCCGACCCATTGAATCTGTTCGTCGTGGTCGAGGCCGGCGACCATCATGTTTCGCTGCTCGACGGCGACAGGCTGGAGCGCCTGCACCGTTTTCCGAGCCGTTACGCGCTGCACGGCGGACCGAAGTTTTCGCCGGACGGGCGCTTCGTCTACTTTGCTTCGCGTGACGGCTGGATCACGAAATATGATCTCTACAACCTGGTGGTCGTCGCCGAAATTCGTGCCGGCCTGAACACGCGCAATGCCGCGGTTTCGGGGGACGGAAAGTGGGTGATGGTCGGCAACTACCTGCCGCACAACCTGGTCGTGCTCGATGCCGCCGACCTCTCGCTGGTGAAAATCATTCCGACCGTGACGAAGGCCGGCAGCTCGCGCGTATCCGCAGTCTACGATGCGGCGCCACGCAAGAGTTTCGTCGCCGCCCTCAAGGACGTGCCGGAAGTCTGGGAGATCAGCTATGATCCGGATGCCAGGCCGATCGCTGAAGGCTTGGTGCACGACTATCAGTACCAGGAAGGGCACTTCAAAGAGGCGATGTTCTCCCCACGCCGGACCAGGCTCGTAGACTGTCTCGATGACTTCTTCTTTACTCAGGGCTACGACACGATTCTCGGCTCGTCACGTTCGGCGACCCGAGGACAGGTGATTCAACTCGATGTACGGCAGAAAATCGCCGATCTCGATCTGCCTGGAATGCCGCATCTTGGCTCCGGAATCACCTGGAAGTGGAAGGACCCGTCCGGACGCGAACGAACGGTCATGGCTTCTCCCAACCTCAACGAGGGACTGGTGACCGTGATCGACCTGAATACCTACCAGACCATCCGGCAGATCAGAACGCTCGGACCAGGCTTTTTCCTGCGCAGCCACGAAAAGAGCCGATATGCTTTTACCGACTCGATGATGAGCAGGGATTACCGGAACACCTTGCAGGTGATCGACAAACAGAACCTCGAAGTCGTCGCGCAGATCGAAGCGGATCGCGGCCAGACCCTGGCGCATGTCGAGTTCACGCGGGACGGCCGCTACGCGCTCGCCAGTCTGTGGGAACTGGATGGTGCACTGCTGGTGATCGATGCGCAGACACTCAAGGAAGTCAAACGCATTCCGGCGAACAAACCGGTCGGCAAGTACAACGTTTGGAATAAAATATCGCGTTCCGAGGGCACCAGTCACTGAGCGGGTGCCCGGCGAGGTTGAAAGAATTGGTCATGAGCAAGTTCGTCGTCCGGCTGTCGCACGTTCTCTTGGCGACAGCCTTTTTCTTCCCTGCTGCGGTGGCACTGGCCGTACCGAAAGCTGCCGAGAGCGAGGAAGAAGCGGTGACCTTCGGCGAGGCAGGCGCCCCGCCCAAACCGGTGGCAAAGCACGTGGCGTCGGCAGCGAAGCCGCCCGCAGGTACGGTCGAAAGGCGCTCGGCAGGCAAACCCGTGAAGCATCCGGGAAGCAAGCCCTCGGCCAGCACCGGCACACGATCGGCAGGCGCGGCGGCCAAGCCGGCAAAGCAGGCGGTTCCACGAGCGCAGAGTGGGAAACCGCCGCTGGCCAGGAAGGAAGCCCGGTCGACAAACTCCACAGGCAAGCACTCGGCAGCGACCGCCAAGGCATCGCCGGCGCAGCAGGCTTCCGCGAAGAAGAATGGTTCGGCACGGAAGAAATAGCGGCGGTATCTTCCCGCTGCGGCGCGGTGCCGAAGATTGCCGGGCGAGTCGCCGGTTCCCTGATCGTCGTCCATGCCGGAGATTCCGATGCCCATTGCCTTCTTGATTGCCTTGCTGTCGGCCGCCTTGCCGGTCATGGCGCAAGTGCCGCGCATCGAGCTGACCGCCGGTTTCTACCGAATCGAAGCGGAAGTGGCCGCGGACGACCAGACTCGTATGCAGGGCCTGATGCATCGCCGTAGCATGCCTGCCAACCAGGGCATGCTGTTCGTTTTTCCACAAGCCGCCGTGCACTGCATGTGGATGCGAAATACCCTTCTCCCTCTGTCGGTAGCCTTTCTCGACGAAAGCGGACGAATCCTGAACATCGAGGAGATGCAGCCGCAGACGGAAGACAATCATTGCGCTGCCAAGCCTGCGCGCTATGCGCTGGAAATGAACCAGGGCTGGTTTTCCAGCAAGAGCATCAAACCGGGGAGTCGGGTCAATGGCCTCGAAAAGTCTCCAGTCCCGCACTAGTTGACGATGCCACGGTGCGGCTTGCGCCAGTGATTCATGGAGACAGCCTCAGATGGCGTCAGAGTCTGTTGCGCACTGCCGAGAACGCACCGTTCCTGCACTGGCTGCGTGACCGAGGTTCCCTGACGGCGCGCATCGAGGAGCGAGGGCGTTTCGCGGTACGGGTGCTACGCCAGGGCCTGCAGCGGACGACGCCCGACGAAGCGTCCGCGCTCGGGCTTCCGTGCGGGGTGCATGCCTGGGTACGGGAGGTGGCGTTGTCCTGTGACGACCGGATCGTCGTCTTCGCGCATACGGTTCTGCCCTATCGGCCGCGCGGTCCGTTGACGCTTTGGCTGGCCCGCCTCGGCAGTCGCTCCCTTGGCGCGCTGCTCTTCGCACACGTCGGTTTCACGCGTGGCCCGATGGCTTTCAAGCGGATCGATCGACGCGACGCGTTGTTTTCGTCGGCAATCGGCGGTCTGCAACTTGGTGACCGGGTACCAGTTGCCCTTTGCGCTCGTCGCTCGCGCTTCGGTTTCGGTGCGCAATCCGTGCTGGTGACCGAGGTTTTCTCGCCGACCCTGTTGCAGTTCGATCGATGCCGCGCGCCGGCGGCGGTGCGCGGCAATTGATTCGTGCCGGAGCAGAGTTCAGATCACGCGCTGCAAGTGAATCAGAACGGAAATCCTCGCTCCCAGCCAGCCCAGCACCCCGCCGATCACGGTCAGGACGACGACGTCCGTTGCCGAAGGCCCCTGCAGGGCGAAACTGGATCCGTACAGGCGGGCGAGTTCCGCCACACCCGGCGTCAGCAGATGGAAGCCTGCGCTTGCCAGCAGGGCCGCTACCAGGCCACCCAGGGCGCCCTGCAGCATTCCGAAATAATGCAGGGGACGCTGGATGTAGCTGTCGGTGGCACCGATCAGTTTGGCCACCTCGATTTCGGCCGCCTGGGCAAGGATTTGCAGGCGAATCGTGTTGAAGGTGATGGTCACCATGGCTCCGGCGAAAAGCGCGCCAAGCAGCATGATCACCAGCTTGCCGAGACGCAAGAGAGCGTCCAAACGTTTGACCCAGGCTGAATCGAGCTGGACGTGTGCCACCTTTGGCCAGGTCGAGAAGTTTCTTGCCAATTGCTCGAGTGCTTCCGGTCGCACATCGGTCGGAGTCACGATGAAAGCGTCGGGCAACGGGTTGCGCGGCAGACTGCCAATGATCTCGGCCATTCCTTCTGCCGCCTGCAGTCGCTTCAATGCCTCCTCACGCGGTACAAAGCGCCAGTTTCCGGCGCGCGCCTCCCGGAGCCGCGAATCAATGTCGTTGAACTCGCGTTTGCCTGCTTCGACGGTGAGGAAGATGCTGATCTGTTGCACGCCCGGCGCGTCGCCCGCAAGCTGGCGAAGGTTGTCGAGTGTCAGCCATCCGGCGGTCGGCAGGGTCAGCGCGACTCCGATCACCAGCAGCGAGAGCAGCGAATTGAGCGGAGCCGCCGTCATCCGACGCACGGCGTCGCGCAGTGCCGCCTGGTGCTGGGCGAGCCATCCGATCACGGTGCGCTCGTGTCCGGGACTGGACGCTGTTCGGATTCGCTCAAATCTCCCCGTTCGAGGAGCAGGACACGCGCTCGCATATTGGGCAGCAGGAGTGGATCGTGCGTAGCAATGAGGACGGTTACTCCCACTTGCTGAAAGGCGCGAAAGATTTCAAAGATGTCGCCTGCCGAAGCGCTATCGAGATTGGCCGTCGGTTCGTCGGCAAGGATGATCGCCGGTCTATTGACCACGGCGCGCGCAATTGCCAGCCGTTGTTGCTCACCCCCCGAGAGCGCGATCGGGAAAGTCCGTTCCCGACCGGGGAGGCCGACCCTGGCCAGCGCTGCCTGTGCCCGGCGGCGCGCGTCCTTCGCGGGATGGCCGACGATTGCCAATGGCAACAGTACGTTGTCGAGAACGTTTCGATCGAACAACAATTTGCGGTCCTGGAAGATCAGTCCGAGTTTACGGCGCAGGAAGGGGATCGCATTTCTGCGCAGCGAAGCGAGATTCTGACCGTTGATCACGATGCTGCCCGAAGTCGGACGTTCGATCGCGGCCAAGAGCCTGAACAGCGTCGACTTGCCTGCGCCGGAGTGGCCGGTGAGGAAGACCATCTCCCCGGTGGTGATCTCGAAGCTTACATTGCGCAGCGCTTCGCGGCCTTCGGGGTAGCGTTTGCAGACGTCGCTGGCGGTGATCACGCGAACAGCGCGTCTACGAAATCGCGGGCGACGAATGGCCGGAGATCGTCGATACCTTCACCGACGCCGATGAAACGTACCGGCTTCGGGCACTGGCGGGCGATGGCGGCGACCACCCCGCCTTTCGCCGAACCGTCGAGCTTGGTCAGCACCAGACCGCTGACCTGGATTGCCTTGTCGAAGGCCATCACTTGCTGCAGGGTATTCTGGCCAAAGGTCGCGTCGAGTACCAGCAAGGTTTCGTGCGGGCCCGACGGGTCAGCCTTCTGGATGACGCGGCGGACTTTGGCGATCTCGTCCATCAGGTGTAGCTGCGTCGGCAGGCGGCCGGCGGTGTCGGCCAGCACGATGTCGATGCCCCGCGCCCTGGCTGCAGCGATGGCGTCGAAAATCACCGCCGCCGGATCACCGGACTGCTGTGCGATAACCGTCACATTGTTGCGCTCACCCCAGGTCTGCAACTGCTCGCGCGCAGCGGCGCGGAAAGTGTCGCCGGCTGCCAGCAAGACGGATAGACCCTGCCCCTGAAAATGCCTGGCCAGCTTGCCGATCGAAGTGGTCTTGCCGGCGCCGTTGACTCCGGCAATCATGATCACGAAGGGACGATGCGAGGCAAGATCGAGCGGTTCCTCGAGCGGCCGCAGGAGTTCGTAGAAGACTTCCGTTAGCGCCTGCTGAATGGCTTCCGGCGTATCGAGCTTGTCGCGCCTGGCACGCATCTTCAGTTGATAGAGCAGGTGCTCGGTCGCATCGAGCCCGACGTCGCTGCTCAACAGCAGAGTTTCGAGATCCTCGAGCAGTTCGTCGTCTACCTTGCCACGTGCGAACAGCGATTTCAGCTTGCCGCCGAACTGCGCTCGAGTACGCGCCAAGCCGGCCTTGAGGCGCTGTCGCCAAGGTACGGCAACAACCGTCTCGGGGTATTCAGAGACGGCTGGACTGCCTGTCGCGGGCTGCTCGCCAGGGGATTTCTTGAGGAAACCAAACATGATGCTTCCGTCTATCAAAGGCGCCTGGCGGCAGCGGCAATGGTAAGATGCCGCCGCAGCTACCTGACAACCGCAAATTCTATCAGAAGCGACGAATGCCGATGCCTTACCCGCGATTGATTCTGCTGGTTCTTGCAGCGCCGTTGCTGGCGCTGGCCAATCCTTACGAGCAGCAGCTGGCGAATGGCCTGCGAGTGATCGTCCGTGAGGATAGCCGTGCACCGACGGTAGTGCATATGGTCTGGTACCGGGCAGGCAGCATGGACGAGACGAATGGCCGTACCGGGGTGGCGCACGTCCTCGAACACATGATGTTCAAGGGGACGCCGACCACTGGCCCCGGGGAGTTCAACCGTCGCGTGGCGGCCGCGGGTGGGCGGGACAATGCGTTTACCAGCCGGGACTATACGGCCTACTTTCAACAGGTGCCGAAGCAGAACCTCTCCGAGATGATGCAACTGGAAGCCGATCGCATGCGGCATCTGAACCTCGACGTGCGCGAGTTTGGGCAGGAAATCAGGGTGGTCATGGAAGAGCGGCGGCTGCGTACCGAAGACCAACCGCAGTCGCTGCTCCTGGAACAACTGACCGCCGTGGCCTTGCAGGTGCACCCGTATCGGGTGCCGATCATCGGCTGGATGAACGATCTCGAGAACATGACGGCAAGTGACGCGCGTTTGTGGTACGACAACTGGTACGCGCCGAACAACGCCTATGTTGTGGTCGTCGGGGACGTCGACCACGACGCTGTCTTCCAGCTGGCCGAAAAGCATTACGGCGCCCTGTCGGCGCGCAGCTTGCCAGTGCGCAAACCGCAGGACGAGCCACCACAGGTCGGAGTTCGCCGGTTGACGGTGAAAGCCCCGGCCGAGTTGCCGGTGGTGATGATGGCCTACAAGGTGCCGGTGATCCGCGGCGTCGAGAGCGATGTCGATCCCTACGCGCTGGAAATGCTTTCGGCCGTACTTGCGGGGCACGAAGCGGCGCGCTTCTCCCGGCACCTGGTACGTGAGCAGCGTCTGGCGGTGAATGCGACGGCCAGCTACGATTCGGTGGCGCGTGGCCCCGGCCTGTTCTACCTCTATGGTTCGCCGAGCGAAGGAAGGACCCGCGGTGAGCTCGAAGCGGGTCTGCGCGCCGAACTCGCGCGTGTGCAGGAGCAGGGAGTGGCTGCCGACGAATTGAGGCGGGCGAAGGCGCAGCTCATTGCCGGGCAGATCTACAAGCTCGACTCGATGTTCGCCCAGGCCATGGAAATCGGACAACTCGAATCCGCCGGGATTTCGTACACGATGAACCGGCGCATGATCGAAAAGCTGCAGGCGGTCACCGCCGAACAGGTGCAGGCGGTGGCCAGGAAATACTTTCGCGAAGAGCTGTTGACCGTCGCCGAACTCGATCCGCAACCCTTGCCGCCGCCGCGCGCGCGCTCGCCGTTTGTTTTTCGCCATTGAGAGTCACGTTCATGATCCCGTTCCGGTTGCTGACTTGCCTGTTTCTTGCGCTTGCCATGCAGATGGCGCAGGCGGGTCCGAAGATCGAGCGCTGGCAGACGACGGGGGGCGCCACAGTTCTCTTTGTCGAGAATCACAGTCTGCCGATCGTCGATGTACAAGTCGATTTCGCCGCCGGTACGGCGCGTGAGGCCGCAGGCAAGGCGGGCGTCGCCTCCCTGACCCGATCACTGCTCGATCTGGGCGCCGCCGGGATGGACGAGATGCAGATTGCCAGCCGGATGGCCGACCTTGGCGCCAAGCTCTCGGGTGGTGTCGATATGGATCGCGCCTCGGTCACCCTGCGGACGCTATCGATGCCCGACAAGCGTGAACCGGCGCTGGCCATGCTACGGGCCATCCTGAGCAGTCCACAGTTCGCTGCTGACGTTTTCGATCGCGAAAGGGCGCGTTCGATTGCCAGTCTCAAGGAAGCGTTGACGCGCCCCGACGCGATTGCCAGCCGGGCTTTCTGGGCGGCAATGTATGGCGCGCATCCCTATGGACGTTATGCCACGCCCGAATCGGTGGGTGCCCTCACGCGCGCCGACGTGCTTGCCTTCCATGCGGGCAACTACACGGCGCAGCGGGCCAGCCTGGCCATTGTCGGCGACCTGTCGCGCGCGCAGGCCAAGGCAGTGGCGGAAGAGCTGACTGCCGGTCTGCCTTCGGGTCCGGGTGGACTGGCCATCGCCGTACCCGAAATGCCGGCGGCCGGCGAGCAGCGCATTTCTCATCCGGCGGCACAGGCGCATCTGCTGCTCGGACTGCCGGCGCTCAAGCGCGGCGATCCCGACTTTTTTCCCTTGTCGGTCGGAAACTATTCGCTCGGCGGCGGCGGTTTTGTTTCGCGCCTGATGAAGGAAGTCCGCGACAAGCGCGGGCTGGCCTACAGCGTACACAGCTACTTCTTGCCGCTGCAGCAGTTGGGACCCTTTCAGCTTGGCCTGCAGACCAAGAAGGCGCAGGTCAACGACGCATTGCAGGTCGCCAGGGAAGTGCTGGCCAACTTCCTGGATCAGGGACCGAGCGAAGCGGAGCTGAAGGCCGCCAAGCAGAATCTGATCGGCAGCTTTCCCTTGCGACTCGACAGCAATCGAAAGCTTCTGGAAAATGTCGCGATGATTGGTTTCTACGGCCTGCCGCTCGATTATCTCGATCACTATCCCGAAAACATCGAAAAGGTGACGGTGGCCGATGTCAAGGCAGCGTTCTCGCGACACGTACGCCCGGAGCATCTGGTGACCGTGGTGGTCGGTGGGGAGTAGCGTCCTGAATTCGTTGCGCATCATTGGTGGTGAATGGCGCCGGCGGACCTTGCGCTTCCCCGATTCGCCGACGCTGCGACCGACGCCCGACCGGGTGCGCGAGACGCTGTTCAACTGGCTCGGGCAGGAACTGACCGGCCTGCGCTGCCTGGACCTGTTTGCCGGCAGTGGAGCCCTGGGTTTCGAGGCGGCCTCGCGTGGCGCGGCCGAGGTGGTGATGGTCGATCACTCGCCAAAGATCCTGGCAGCGCTCGCCATTAGCGCGCAAGCCCTCGATACGGGTCCGCGTGTCCGTATTGTGCATTCGGATGCGGTAAGATTTCTTTCTTCCGTGGGATCGCGTTTCGACGTATTGTTTCTCGATCCGCCGTTTCACGACGCCTGGATGGATCGGTTGGCGCCTCTGCTGCCGCGTGTTCTGGCGGACGATGGCGCGATTTATGCCGAGGCGGAAAAATTCCTGACGGGCCTGGGCAACTGGCGCACGGTGCGTCACGGCCGGGCGGGCCAGGTGTTCTATCACTTGATGCGGCGAGGGGAAGCGGATGGCATTGAATAGGCGAGTGGCAATCTATGCGGGCACCTTCGATCCGATGACCCGGGGGCACGAGGATCTCGTCCGGCGTGCCACTTGCCTTTTCGATCGGGTGATCGTGGCGATTGCCCAGAATCAGCCGAAGCGCCCTTTCTTCTCGCTGGCGGAACGGGTGGAAATGGCTCAGGAGGTGCTTGCGCCGTACCGCAACGCCGAAGTCTGCGGCTTCGACGGTTTACTGATGGACTTTCTGCATGCCAAGGGTGCCAAGGTGATCATCCGCGGGCTGCGGGCGGTTTCCGACTTCGATTACGAGTTCCAGATGGCGGGGATGAACAGGAATCTGTACCCCGAAGTCGAAACCGTGTTCCTGACTCCGGCCGAGCAGTACCTGTTCATTTCCGCGACGATGGTGCGGGAGATCGCCATTCTCGGTGGCGATGTCAGCAAGTTCGTGCAACCAGCGATCCGTGAGCGGCTCGCCAAGCGTGTCCGAGAAATTTCAACGATCTGAAGGAACAAGCAAGAATGGCTTTGATTATTACCGACGAATGCATCAACTGCGACGTGTGCGAGCCGGAGTGCCCGAACGAAGCAATCTCCCAGGGGCCAGAGATCTACGAGATCGATCCGAACAAGTGTACCGAGTGCGTCGGGCACTACGATACTCCGCAATGCGTCGAGGTCTGTCCGGTAGATTGCATTCCCAAGGATCCGGCGCACGTCGAGAGCGAAGGTCAGCTGTGGGTAAAGTACGAGAAATTGACCGGGAATCCGGGGCGCCGCTGACAGAAGCCCTCCAGCTACGGAAGATTCTTGTATGCGAGCCATTGAGGAAGAAATCGAGCAGATCGAGCGCGGGTCGGAAGAACTGCTGATCCGAGCCGAACTGCTCGAAAAACTGAAGGCCGGTCGGCCTCTGCGGATCAAGGCAGGATTTGATCCCACGGCGCCCGATCTGCATCTCGGGCACACGGTCCTGATCAACAAACTCCGGCATTTTCAGGATCTCGGTCATCACGTGATGTTCCTGATCGGGGATTTCACCGGAATGATTGGGGATCCGACCGGCAAGAACGTGACGCGACCGCCCTTGTCACGCGAGCAGATCGTCGTCAATGCCCGGACTTATCAGGAGCAGGTGTTCAAGATTCTCGACCCGCAAAAAACGGAAATCTGCTTCAATTCACGCTGGTTCGAGCCGCTGGGAGCGTCCGGAATGATCCGGCTGGCCGCTCTGCACACGGTGGCGAGGATGCTGGAACGCGACGATTTTGCCAAGCGCCATCGCAATGGTCAGCCGATCGCGATCCACGAACTGCTCTATCCGCTATGCCAGGGGTATGACTCCGTTGCGATGAGGGCCGACGTCGAACTCGGTGGTACCGATCAGAAGTTCAACCTCCTCGTTGGACGAGAGTTGCAGAAGCACTACGGGCAGGCGCCGCAGTGCATTCTGACCATGCCACTGCTCGAAGGACTGGACGGCATCAACAAGATGTCAAAGTCGCTCGGAAATTACGTGGGAATCAACGAGCCGCCCGCTGAGATGTTCGGCAAATTGATGTCGATTTCCGATGACTTGATGTGGCGATACTTCGAGCTGCTTTCGTTCCGAAGCATGCAGGCCATCAATGACTTGCAACAGGAGGCGGCGGGCGGCCGCAATCCGCGTGACATCAAGGTCCTGCTGGCGCACGAAATCGTCGAGCGCTTTCATGGAACGGTTGCCGCCGCGCAGGCGCAGGCCGACTTCGATGCGCGCTTTCGGCAGGGGGTCATTCCCGAAGACATCCCGCAGGTGAACCTGCTGGCTGGCGAGTCACCCCCTGCCATCGCGCAGGTCCTCAAGCAGGCGGGCCTTACTGGCAGCACCTCGGAGGCTTTGCGCATGATCGAGCAAGGTGGCGTCAGAGTGGACGGCATCCGGATAGACGACAAACAGTTTGTGCTTCCGAGCAAAGGGAGCTTCGTCCTGCAGGTCGGCAAGCGCAAGTACGCCCGAGTCAGCATCGCCTGAGCGAGGATCAGACGGTCCCGCCTTCGCCACGGGGCAAGAGAGGCTTGCCGTGCCATCAACACCGCGCAGGTTCGCAGTTTCGTTGCTCGGAACGATAGATCCTTTTTAAATTGGCCGCTTATGTGCTTTCGGTGAGCCCTGCCGGAGAGTGTCAGGGCATCGGGGGGCGATTGGCGGGTTCTGCAAGTCCAGGTGTTGACGTCGCAGGAAACGTCTGTATAATGCGCCCCTCTCGCTGCTCGGGCAGCAAGGCGGAGCGGCCGAACAACCGCGCTGCAGCTCTTTAACAACTGGACAACCGATAGGTGTGGGTTCTGGATTTGGTGGTGAT
>NZ_JAMTDV010000022.1 GCF_023806565.1 Accumulibacter sp.
CGGCAAGAGTTGATCTGTGTCAAATTTGCCAGTGGCAGGTTAGAATAGCATCCGCATAGTCAATGCTCGCGATAAGGGCATTTGGGGGCGGTGAAAACCGGTTTTCAGTCAAGAATGAGGTGAGTCCATGTCGGAAACTCAGTCAACATATAACTACAAGGTGGTGCGGCAGTTCGCCGTGATGACAGTCGTCTGGGGCATCGTCGGCATGCTCGTCGGCGTGATCATCGCTGCGCAAATGGTATGGCCGGAATTGAACCTGGGGTGGCTGCATTTCGGTCGCCTGCGCCCGCTGCATACCAATGCGGTGATTTTCGCCTTTGGCGGCAGCGCGCTGTTCGCCACCTCCTACTATGTTGTCCAGCGTACCTGCCATACACGAATCTTTTCCGACGGCCTGGCTGCTTTCACCTTCTGGGGTTGGCAATTGGTGATCGTCCTCGCCGCTGTCACCCTGCCGCTGGGAATCACCCAGGGCAAGGAGTATGCGGAGCTCGAGTGGCCGATCGACATCCTGATCACGGTTGTCTGGGTCGTTTACGCGATCGTTTTTTTCGGCACGATCGCCAAGCGCAAGGTCACTCACATCTACGTGGCCAACTGGTTCTACGGCGGTTTCATTCTCGCTGTCGCGCTGTTGCACGTCGTCAATAGCGCGGCCATCCCGGTTTCACTGACCAAGTCGTATTCGGCTTATGCCGGCGTGCAGGACGCGATGGTGCAGTGGTGGTACGGCCACAATGCGGTCGGTTTTTTCCTCACCGCCGGTTTTCTCGGCATGATGTATTACTTCGTACCGAAGCAGGCCGGCCGTCCGGTCTATTCGTATCGTTTGTCGGTCGTACACTTCTGGGCGCTGGTTTTCACATACATGTGGGCGGGGCCGCACCACCTGCATTACACGGCGTTGCCGGACTGGACGCAGTCGGTGGGTATGCTGTTCTCGCTGATTCTGCTGGCGCCGTCGTGGGGAGGCATGATCAACGGCGTGATGACGCTCTCCGGTGCATGGCACAAGCTGCGTGACGATCCGATCCTCAAGTTCCTGATCACTTCGCTGTCCTTCTACGGCATGTCGACCTTCGAAGGTCCGATGATGGCCATCAAGACGGTGAATGCGCTTTCGCACTATACCGACTGGACGATCGGGCACGTGCATTCCGGCGCTCTCGGCTGGGTCGCAATGGTTTCGGTTGGCTCGATCTACTATCTGCTGCCGCGACTGTTCGGGAAGACCGAAATGTTCAGCGTCAAGCTCATTACCGTGCACTTCTGGGTGGCGACGATCGGTGTCGTTCTCTACATTGCCTCGATGTGGATTTCAGGGGTGATGCAGGGCCTGATGTGGCGCGCCGTCAATGCCGACGGTACGCTGACCTACAGTTTCGTCGAATCGGTCAAGGCCTCTTATCCGTTCTGGGCAATCCGTCTCATCGGTGGTGTCCTCTTCCTGGCCGGCATGCTGATCATGGCTTACAACATGGCCAAGACGATCGCCGGTGGCCGCTCGGTAAATGACGCTCGTGTGCTGTTGCCCACTGCCAGCCACGCCTGAGAGGGGAATCCAATGAAATTTACGCATGATGCAATTGAACGGAATGTCGGCCTGATGGTACTGCTCACCCTGCTGGTGGTCAGCGTCGGTGGCCTGGTCGAGATCATTCCTCTGTATTTCCAGAAGTCCACCACCGAGCCGGTCACCGGTCTCAAGCCTTACGATCCGGTGCGGCTGACCGGGCGCGACGTGTATATCCGCGAAGGCTGCTACCTCTGTCACTCGCAGATGATTCGTCCATTCCGCGCCGAAACCGAGCGTTATGGGCATTATGCGGTGGCCGGGGAATTCGTCTATGACCATCCGTTCCAGTGGGGTTCGAAGCGCACGGGTCCGGATCTGCAACGAGTCGGGGGGCGTTATTCGGATGAATGGCATCGTGTTCACCTGATCAACCCGCGCGATGTAGTTCCGGAGTCGAACATGCCTGCCTTTGCCTTCCTCGAGAAGGCGCCAGCAGACGCGAACAGCATCGAAGCGAAGATGCGTGCCCTGCGCAAGGTTGGCGTCCCCTATACCGATGACGAGATCGCGGGCGCCAGGAAGCAGCTCGAAGGCAAAAGCGAACTCGACGCGTTGATTGCCTACCTGCAGGGGATGGGCCTCGAAATGAAGAACGTCAAGTAGGCAGGCATGGACATCAACGATCTGCGATCCATCGTGACTGTCGTTTCGCTGCTGACCTTCCTTGGGGTGGTCTGGTGGGCCTACGGCGTCAAGGGTAACCAGAAGCGCTTCGAAGAAGCGGCCATGCTCCCATTTACCGATGAGGAAGCTGATCGGGTCGAACTTGGCCTCGATCGCAACGGACAAAGGAAAGCGTCATGAACGATTTTGTGAATCAGTTTTGGAACTGGTATGTCATCCTCCTGGTGCTGCTTGGCATTCTTGCTTGCGGCGTGCTGCTCTGGTCGCAGGACGCGGCGCCCGCCAGCAGCAAGGTGGACACCACCGGGCACGTCTGGGACGAGACCCTCGAAGAGTACAACAACCCGCTGCCGAAGTGGTGGATGTGGTTGTTCTACGTAACGGTCATCTTTTCGCTGATCTATTGCTTCCTCTACCCGACGCTCGGTTCCTATCAGGGTCTGCTGGGCTGGTCGTCGACCGGTCAACTTGCAAAGGAGGTGGCGAAAGCGGACGAACAGACCAAGCCGCTCTACGAGAAGTACAGGAAGATGGATTTTAAGGCTCTGGCGGCCGACAAGGAGGGAAACGAGACCGGCAAGCGTTTGTACCTGACCTACTGCATGCAGTGTCACGGTGCGGATGGGCGCGGGTCGAAGGGTTTTCCGAATCTGACCGACAACGACTGGCTGTGGGGTGGCCAGCCTGAACAGATCGTCGAAACGATCAGCAACGGTCGGGTGGGAATGATGCCGTCGCATGCGCATCTCGGTGCCGAGACGATCAAGGATCTCGCCAACTATGTGCGCTCGCTGTCCGGTTTGCCTGCCGACTCGGTGCGCGTTGCCAAGGGGCACGAAGCGTTTGCTACCGCGGGATGCACGGGTTGTCATGGGGTCGACGCCAAGGGCAACCAAGCGCTGGGCGCTCCCAATCTGACCGACAAGATCTGGCTGTACGGAAGTTCTGAAGCGACGATCATCGAGACGATCACCAAAGGTCGCAATAACCAGATGCCGGCGTGGAAGGAGTTCCTTGGTGATGACAAGGTTCACGTTCTGACCGCTTACGTACTTAGTCTCGGTACCGCTCCAGGCAGCAACTAGTCTGAAGCGAAGCGACGGAGCGGCTTACACCCCGCTCCGTTTTCTTTTTTCGGGGCGCCGGAATGTGTGGAGCAGGGAGAGTGTGCCGCGTAGCGAACGACATTCAGCTGCTCCGGAGGGCCGAGATTTCTTTCGCTGGATCGCTGCCATGGATTTCCCTGGCTGTCGATCGAGTTGCCCCCTTATCTTTCCTCGTCTGACGCAAGTCAAGACCGGACTCAAGCCGAGATGTAGTATTAGAGTTTCATGTAATTCTGAATGAGGTCGGGGTCGAGATCATGAACCAGGCGGTCGGCAGCGATGCCAAGGCGGTTCCCGTTAACGTCGATGGCTTGTACGAAAAGCACAAGACTGTTTATGCACGCAGCGTTACCGGAAAGTTCAACAACTGGCGCTGGGCGATGGTCGTCGTCACCCAGACACTGTTTTATGGTCTCTGTTGGCTGTCGTGGGATGGACGCCAGGCGGTGCTGTTTCACATCACCGAACGCAAGTTCTACATTTTCGGGATGGTCTTCTGGCCACAGGACGTGATCTATCTGGCCATTCTACTGGTGATTTCCGCGTACACGCTGTTCTTGGTCACTGCTGTGGGCGGACGTCTCTTCTGCGGTTATGCGTGCCCGCAAACGGTTTACACCGAGATCCTGATGTGGATAGAGCGCAAGATCGAAGGCGAACGTCCAGCGCGAATGAAGCTAGACGCGCAACCGATGAGTCCGCGCAAGTTTCGACTCAAGTTGCTCAAGCATTTTCTGTGGCTGCTCGTCGCACTATGGACCGGGATTACTTTCGTCGGCTATTTCACGCCGATCAAGGAACTGCTAGGCGAAATCGCCTCGCTCGAACTGGGGCCATGGGAAGCTTTCTGGGTACTGTTTTACGCGGCGTTTCTTTACATGATGGCGGGCTTCCTGCGCGAGCAGGTCTGCAAGTACATGTGCCCCTACGCCCGCTTCCAGGGGGTGATGTTCGACCCGGACACCCTGATCATCAGTTACGATCCGGAGCGTGGTGAGCCACGGGGCGCTCGCCGGAAGACGGCGGCTGGGCAGGCGAAGCCGCTTGGTGACTGTGTCGACTGCAGGATTTGCGTACAGGTCTGTCCAACCGGTATCGACATTCGCCGAGGTCTGCAGCTCGAATGCATTGCCTGTGCAGCTTGTATCGACGCCTGCGACCAAGTAATGGACAAGGTCGGTTCGCCACGCGGGCTGATCCGCTACTCTACGGAGAACGCTCTGGCCAAGCACTACACGGCCCGCGAAGTGGTCTCCCACCTGCTGCGGACGAGAACGCTGCTGTACGCGAGCATTCTGCTGGGGATCATCCTGGCGACGGTATGGAGTCTCAGCCAGCGGATACCCCTAAAAGTGGACGTGCTGCGCGACCGGTCCACCCTTTCCCGTGAGGCGGATGACGGGCGCATCGAGAATGTATATCGGCTGCACATCTCGAACACCGACGGAGTTCCCCACCGTTACTCGATTGGCGTCAGCGGCATCGACGGGATCGACATCGTCGGCGAGCGGCTGGTGGAGATCCCGGCGGCCTCCTCGACCACCGTGGCGCTGTCCGCACGCGTCCAGCCGGAGTCCGGCAAGAAAGGTTCGAACCAGATTTTCTTCGAGATTCGCGCCATCACGGACGACAAGCTCGCGATCCGCGAGAAGACCAGTTTTTTCCTGCCATGAATCTGAAATTGAATCCTGCTCCGCGGGCTTGGTATCGCGAGCCGTGGCCGTGGTTGCTGATGCTGGGTCCGGCGATCGTCATCGTCGCCGGATTGACTACCGCTTACCTGGCGATAGTCACCAGCGACGGCCTGGTCGACGACGATTACTATAAACAGGGTCTGACGGTCAACGAGCGCGCCGTCCATGATCGGCGGGCCGCAGATCTTGGACTGGAGACTGAACTCGTGCTTGGTGGCGACGGTGACCGGATTCGCGCGTTGCTCCGCGGCAAGGAGGGTCTACGCTTGCCGGAGACGCTGCGTTTGAACCTTGTGCACCCGACCCGCCCGGGCTTCGATCAAAAGATCATCCTGCATTCGGAAGGCGGCGGTGTTTATGCCGGTGTGGTGAAGCCGTTCGTCGGAAGGTGGCACGTCACGCTCGAGGATGAAGGGCAGGAGTGGCGCCTGTTCGGTGACTGGAGGGTGACCGACAAGCGGTCGGCGTTGCGACTGGCAGCGTCGGGTATCGCTTCTCCGACGGGATTTTCTGACTACAACGGGAGGTAAGAGGTGGCTTGGGATCTTTTGTTTTCGAGTGACTACGGCTTGTTCAGCCTGTTCGTGATCGTCTTCGTCATCGGCATGGCGGTCTGGTTTTCGCGCTTCTTCAGCCGGAATATTCGCGCCGACGAAGCGCGCCCCCGCAAGTAGCGGCACGTACGAAGAGGCTGGCGGGCCGCTTCGATCGGGGTGGCGCGGGTAGTGGTTCGCTGCTTGGCCGGGGTTAGGGAGTTGCGACCCTCTCTCGGCGTTCATCCCGCCGATTTCGGGGACGGAGAACGTCGTCTCGGGCTGGCTTTGGCGGCGTCCGTGCTGATGCACCTGGCGTTGCTGGCCCCTTCGGCTTCGCTTTTGCCGGTTCGCTTGACGGTGGCAACGCAGCCGTTGCAGGCACGCATCCATGCGACAGACCACCGCCTGGTACCTTCCACGGCATTGGCTGGCGCGCCGGCGGACCGGCAGCGGCAGACCCGATCGTCGTCGGGAGATCAACCGGTCCGGGAATCCGGCATGCGCGACACGCGTTCCCGGGTGGCGACCGCGCCCGTCGCACAACGCAGTTCCTGGTCGGCCCCCGCTACGGAACCGGCGCCCATACCGAGCCTCGCTCCGCCGGCTCCCAACGGGGTGAGCGCGGAAGATTTGCGTCAGTATCGGGTGGCGCTGGCGATCGCCGCGCGCCGCTTCAAGCAGTACCCCCTGGAGGCACGGGAAAGTCGTTGGGAAGGGCGGGTCGAGATTGCGTTGAGCGCCAGCGCCGGGCAACGCGTGCCCCACGCCTCGCTGGTTCACTCAAGCGGGTACCGCGCGCTCGACGAGCAGGCGCTATCGATGGTTGCGCAGGCCGCGGCTGTTACGCCGCTGCCGGAAAGCCTCCAGGGTGCAGAGATTCGCGTTTTGCTGCCAATCGAATTCAGTCTTGAGGCCACTCGTTAACCCCGGTGCGGTTGCAGATCTTCCTCGTGGAAGGAGAAATGACGCGCCAGTCGGTCGGCAAAGTACGCTCGCAAGCAAAGAGTGACACTCTGGAAAGCAAGATCCTGCCAAGGCACTGCTTCCTCCGAGAACAAGGCGGTCGCCAGTGTTTCGCGGCCAGCGGCGAAACCGGTGTCGACCAGTCGAGCACGGTAGAACAGGTGAACCTGGTTGATGTGCGGCACGTTGACGAGCGAGAAGAGCGGTCCGATCTCGATCCGGGCACACGCTTCCTCGAGCGTTTCGCGGATGGCCGCTTCGCTGGTCGTCTCGCCATTTTCCATGAATCCCGCTGGAAGCGTCCATAATCCGTAGCGCGGTGCGATCGATCGCCGGCAAAGCAGAATCTGGCCGTTCCACTCGGCAACACAGCCGACCACCAGCTTCGGGTTAAGGTAGTGAATCGTTCCGCAACGCTGGCAGACGTGGCGGGGCAGATTGTCGCCCTCCGGAATTGCCAGATTGACGACTCCGCCGCAATGACTGCAGAAATTCATTCGCGCAATTCCTTCGACCGTGTTCCAAGCAGACGCCTAGTGTAAATGATTCGGGCCGGCGCTCGTGTGGCCGAAAGGTGCCCAGCGTACTGGCTACTATTCCTGGTTCGCAATCTGGTTACAATACGCGACAATGCTGGGTTTCGGCCAGCGCGGTACGCGCGATGCACTGACAAAGGGGGGCGGATGTTTCTGATTGTTGGCTACGTGATCATCCTGGCGGCTGCGCTGGGAACCTACGCGGTTCACGGCAGCCTCGCTGCCTTGTGGGTTCCCCTCGAATACATCGCGATCGTCGGTCTCACGATCGGAGGCTTCGTCGCAGCGAACGACATCAAGATCATCAAGTCGACGGTTGCCGCATTGCCGGGAATCTTCAAGGGATCGAAATTCACCAGGGCCCTTTATGTCGATTTGCTGGCGATGCTCTTCGAGGTGCTGGCGAAGGTGCGCAAGGAAGGCCTGATGTCGATTGAGAATGACGTCGAAAATCCACACGACAGTCCCATCTTCAGCAAGTACCCGGCGCTGGCCAACGACCATCACGTGATGGAATTCATTACCGACTATCTGCGGATGATGGTTGGTGGCAATCTCAACGCCATCGAGATAGAAAGCCTGATGGACATCGAAATCGAAACGCATCACCACGAAGCCGAGACGCCTGGCCATGTGATGTCCAAGGTGGGCGACGCAGTGCCGGCCTTCGGTATCATCGTGGCAGTGATGGGCGTCGTCAATGTGATGGGCTCGGTGGGGGAGCCTCCCGCGGTACTCGGAAAGATGATCGGTGGCGCCTTGGTCGGTACCTTCCTGGGTATCCTGATTGCCTACGGATTCGTCGCACCGGTGGCCAGCCTGCTGGAGCAGAAGGCGCAGGACGGAGCGAAGATTTATCAGGTGATCAAGGTCGTTCTGCTGGCTTCGATGTCCGGTTACGCTCCGCAAGTGGCGGTCGAATTCGGGCGCAAGACCCTGGTTGCCGGTGTCCGGCCAACCTTCCGTGAGCTCGAGGAGGAGCTCAAGAGTCGCAAGGGCAAGTAAGCAGGCAGCCATGCTGCAGCAGCGGAGCGGAGAGGCGGGATGAGCGACGACGTACGGCCGATAGTCATCAAGCGCGTGAAGAAGTTTGCCGCCGGGCACCACGGCGGTGCCTGGAAGATCGCGTACGCCGATTTCGTCACCGCGATGATGGCCTTTTTCCTCCTGATGTGGTTGCTTGGATCGACCGCCAGCGGGGACCTCAAGGGAATTGCCGACTACTTTCAGAACCCGCTCAAGATCGCTTCGCAGGGGGGAGCGGGAACGGGCGACAGCTCGAGCGTCCTGAAAGGAGGTGGCAAGGACTTGACACGCACTGCCGGGCAAGTCAAGGCGGGCGATCTGGATGCCAAGAGCAAGTCGGTGAACCTCAAGGAAACGAACGCCGATCAGGCGCGAAAGGAGTTCGAGGAACGCGAGCAGGTGATGCTCGGCGATCTCAAGCAGACGATTGAGAAACTGATCGACAGCAACCCCGCGCTCAAGCAGTTCAAGAATCAGTTACTAATAGACATCACCAGCGAGGGCCTGCGGATTCAGATCGTCGATGAACAGAATCGTCCGATGTTCGATACGAGCAGCGCTGAACTGAAACCGTATACGCGAACCATCCTTCGCGAGATTGGCAAGGCGCTGAATACGACGCCAAACAAGCTGAGCCTGTCGGGACATACCGACGCAGCGCAATACGGTGGCGGCGACAAGGGCTTTTCGAATTGGGAGCTTTCCGCCAATCGCGCCAATGCCTCTCGCCGCGAGCTGATCGCTGGCGGTATGGATGAACACAAGGTCCTGCGGGTGGTCGGACTGGCTTCGACTGTGCTGTTCGACAAGAATGATCCACTCAGTTCGATCAATCGCCGTGTCAGCATCGTCGTCCTCAACAGGAGGTCCGAAGAATTGCTGCTCCAGGAAGATGGCAAGAGCGATGCGGTCGAAGTCGGCGGCCAGGGGATCGACGCCAGACAACTCGCGCCGCCGGTCGCCCCTGCGGGCAGGAGCTGAGGCGCGGCTGCCGCGGGTCAGCGGGGCCGGCACAGGTTCAGGCGCTGTTACGCCTGCGGAATAGTGTCCAGGAAAGCGGGACGGCGCATCAGCTTTTCGTACAGGCGAGCAAGATTCGGATGCTTTTCCTGCCAGTCGATTTCCGGGAAGCGAAAGATGAGGTAGCCGAGCGCACAGCCTACGGTCACGTCGGCGAGTGAAAAGTGTGTTCCCATGCACCAGACGCTTTCTGCCAGTTCGTTCGACATGAAATCGAGACTGAGGAGAATCTTGTTTTCTTGACGGGCGATCCATTCTGCACTTTGCAGGGCAGCGGGCCGCTTCCTCTCGAGAAAAACCAGCGCCGCGGCGTCGCATACGCCATCGGCGAGGGCTTCCCAACGCTTCACTTCGCTGCGCTCGCGATTCGGCGCCGGCATCAACTTGTTGTTCGGGGCAACGTTGTCCAGGTATTCGACGATTACCCGTGAATCGAACAGGACGGTATTGTCGTCGAGGACGAGTACCGGGATCTTGCCAAGCGGATTGATGTTGCTGACCTGGTTGTCCGGCGTCCACGGCGAGTCAAGCTCGAAGTCGTAATCGATTTTCTTCTCGGCCAGCACGACGCGCGTCTTGCGGACGTAGGGACTGGTCAATGATCCGATAAGCTTCATGGGCATCCTGCACGTGAAATTCGCGGCGGATTATACCATCCTGCCCGCATTCCGTTTGCGCGAGCGTCGGTCGTGACAGGTAAAATGGCGGACCATGCTGAACACGTTTCGAGGATGACCTGGATGCTTTCGCTGACCTCCCTTTCGCCGTTGGACGGCCGCTATGCCGGCAGGCTGGACGCGCTGCGCCCACAGTTTTCCGAGTACGGCCTGATTCGGCGCCGTTTGCAGATCGAGCTCGAGTGGCTCAAGGCGCTGGCGGCAGAACCGCATTTTCGGGAAATTCCCTGCTTCTCCCCTGACACGGTGGCAATACTGGATTCGTTGCTCGCCGACTTTGGTCCGTCGCAGGCGGCCGAGGTAAAGGAAATCGAGGCGATCACCAATCATGATGTGAAGGCTCTGGAGTACTGGATCAAGCAGCGCCTGGCGAACAACGACGAAGTCATGCGCGTCTCCGAGTTCATCCATTTTGCCTGTACCTCCGAGGATATCAACAACCTTGCGCACGCACTGATGCTGCGGGCGGCGAGCAACGAGATCCTGTTGCCGACGCTGGACAAAGTGATTGCAAAGCTTCGGGATCTCGCGCACGGCCTGGCCGACCTGCCGATGATGTCGCGTACGCACGGCCAGCCGGCAACGCCGACTACGCTCGGCAAGGAAATGGCGAATTTTGCGCATCGTCTCGTTCGCGCGCGCGCGGCGATCACCCGCGTACGGTTGCGCGGCAAGATCAACGGGGCGGTGGGCAATTACAATGCCCATCTGGTTGCGTACCCGGACTTCGACTGGGAGAAATTTTGTAGGTCTTTTGTCGAATCGCTGGGCCTGGAGTTCAATCCCTACACCATACAGATCGAGCCGCACGACACGATGGCGGAACTGTTCGACGCGTTTGCGCGCGCCAATTTGATCCTGATCGATCTGAACCGCGACGTCTGGGGTTACATTTCGCTGGGCTTTTTCCGGCAGAAAGTCAAGGCTGGCGAGATCGGTTCGTCGACGATGCCGCACAAGGTCAATCCGATCGATTTCGAGAATTCCGAAGGCAATCTGGGTCTGGCGAATGCCCTCTTGCGCCACCTGGCCGACAAGCTGCCGGTATCGCGCTGGCAGCGCGATCTGACCGATTCGACGGTCTTGCGCAATATGGGCGTCGCACTCGGCTACAGTCTGCTGGCCTACGATTCGTTGTTGCGTGGCCTCAACAAACTTGAGGCAGACCCGGTCTCGCTGCGGGCAGATTTGGATGCCAATTGGGAGCTGTTGGCTGAGCCGGTGCAGACGGTGATGCGTCGCTACGGTGTTGCCAATCCGTACGAAAAGCTCAAGGAATTGACTCGCGGCAGGAGCGTATCACGAGCGGACATCCGGCAATTGGTCGAGTCGCTTGAAATCCCGCCCATGGCCAAAGCGGCGCTGCTGGACCTGACGCCGGCGACTTACACCGGCATGGCGGCCGATCTCGCGCGACGGATCTGATGCACGGCTCCGGGAAGACTACTTGCATGCCCGAGCCAACGAAGGTCGATGATACTCCGGCGACGATCGTATGCCCGAGCTGCGAACGGGAAGTCCCCGGCGACGCCGCGCATTGTCCCTACTGCTGCGGCGACGATGGGAGGCGTGGTGCGATCAAGCGCGGCGCCTTCGTCGGCGCCGTGTTCGGCTTGCTGACCGGTGGCCTGCTGGCAGCCCTGTGGTCGTCGATCGTCGGCCCGGAACAGGCCAACGGCGAAGTCGTCGTCGCCATGACACTGGCCTGCGCGACGTGCGGCGCGCTGCTCGGTGCGATGCGCAACCGCAAGGAGTAAGAGATGGGGCAGTTTGCAGAAAACCTGAAGAAGTTGCCTGGCGTTTCCCACGTCGCAGAGATCAAGCTGCTCGATGCGCGAGGCGAGGTAGTCGCGACGATCGAGAACAAGTCTGGCAGCCTGGGATCACTGGCGGTCTACAATCACCTCGCGCAGACCTACGGCGCGATCACGCCCGACGCCGCCGAAAAGGGTCTGGAGATCTTTGCCGAGCACGCCGACGACGCGCGCAGCAATCCGGGCAAACATCCCCACATCGATCGTCTGTTGGCGCTCCTTGAGGAGAAGAACACCCTGCGTACCAAACACGTATTCGCCGTTTAGGATCGTGGCAGCGACACTCGGGGGAGAGCCTCCGCCAACGCTCGGAATGATCCCTCAGTCGGGGGGGCTAGACCACGGCGCCGTCTGCGTTGGCACCTTCGATCTGTCTCTTCGGCTTGACGAACTGTTCGCGCGATACGCCGAGCCACATCACCAGTGGGCTGGCAACCAGTACCGAAGAGTAGATGCCGAAACAGATGCCGATGGTCAGCGCCAAGGCAAAGTAATAGAGTGTTTCGCCACCGAAGAGCAACATCGAAAGCACCATCATCTGCGTCGAGGCATGCGTGATGATCGTTCGCGAAATGGTGCTGGTAATCGCATGGTCGAGGACCTGCGGCGTGGTGAGGCCGCGCGCCTTCTTGAATGTCTCGCGCACGCGGTCGAAAACGACTACCGACTCGTTGACCGAATAGCCGAGTACGGCCAGCACGGCCGCGAGCACCGAGAGTGAAAATTCCCACTGAAAAAAGGCGAAGAAGCCGAGGATGATGACCACGTCGTGCAGGTTGGCGATGATCGCCGAGACCGAGAAACGCCACTCGAAGCGGAAGGCCAGGTAGACGACGATGCCAATGACTACCAGCAGCAGCGCCAGAGCGCCGTTCTCAGCCAGTTCCTTGCCGACCTGCGGGCCGACAAACTCGACGCGACGCAGGGTGGCACCCGGGGCCTCGACAGCGAGCGCCTGCATGACTGCCTCGCCGATCTTGGCAGTGTTCTGCTCCGCCTTCAGGGGCAGGCGAATCAGAACGTCCTGGCTGGAACCGAAATTCTGCACCGAGAGGTCGGTATAACCGGCAGTGCCGAGCGCATCGCGCACCTTTTCGAGATTCGCTGCTTGCGGGTAATTGAGTTCGATCAACGTGCCACCGGTGAACTCGACCGACAGGTGCAGGCCACGGCTGAAGAGGAAAAACACGGCGAGCAGGAAGGTGAGCAGCGAGATGACGTTGAACGTCAGCGCATGGCGCATGAACGGGATGTCTCTTCTGATCCGGAAGAATTCCATTTACGTTTTTCCTCAAGGTGGCGAACGTCGGACTGATTTCCATGGCGCATCGTGCCGCAATGCGGGGACGGAGGAATCGACAGCGACGGACATGACCGTTAGCGGGCGGTAGCGCTGCCGGCACCTGCCGGTTTCCAGACCTGGCCGATGGCGAGTGATTTGACCTTGCGACGCCGGCCGTAGATCAGGTTGATCAGCGCGCGTGACACGACGACGGCGGAGAACAGGGAGGTCAGAATCCCGAGACAGTGCACCACGGCAAAACCGCGCACCGGGCCAGAGCCGAAGATCAGCAAGGCGATGCCGGCGATCAGCGTGGTGATATTGGAGTCGAGAATTGTCCCGAACGCCCTCTCGTAACCGGTATGAATCGCCGCCTGCGGCGTCGAGCCATTGCGCAGTTCTTCGCGTATGCGCTCGTTGATCAGCACGTTGGCGTCGATTGCCATGCCCAGTGCCAGTGCGATGGCGGCGATCCCCGGCAGGGTCAGCGTCGCCTGCAGCAGCGAGAGCAGGGCCACGAGGAATAGCAGGTTGGATGCCAGGGCAATCACCGAAACCAAACCGAAAAGCACGTAATAGGCGATCATGAACACGGCAATCGCAGCAAAGCCCCACATCGTCGAGAGAAAACCCTTCCGGATGTTTTCCGCGCCGAGGCTCGGACCGATCGTCCGCTCTTCGATGATTTCCATCGGGGCGGCGAGCGAGCCGGCGCGCAACAGCAATGCCGTGTCGTTCGCCTCCATGGTGCTCATGCGCCCCGAAATCTGCACCCGGCCGCCGCCTATCTCGGCGCGGATGACAGGCGCCGTGATCACCTCGCCCTTGCCCTTTTCGACCAGCACGATGGCCATGCGCTTGCCAACGTTGTCGCGCGTGACGTCCTTGAAAATGCGCGCACCCGCCGAATCGAGCGTCAGGTGTACGGCAGGTTCGTGCGTCTGGTTGTCGAAACCGGGCTGCGCGTCGGTGAGGCGGTCTCCGGTCAGTACCACCTGCTTCTTGACCAGCAGCGGCAGCGCCCCCCGTTCGACGTAGAGCTCGCTGCCAAATGGCGTCTGGCCCGCCTGTGCCGCTTCCAGAGCACCCGGGGTGTCGTCAACCATACGGATTTCCAGCGTCGCGGTTCGACCAAGGATGTCCTTGGCCTTGGCGGTATCCTGCACGCCGGGTAACTGAACGACGATGCGGTCGGCACCCTGCTGCGCGATCACCGGTTCGGCGACACCGAGTTCGTTGATCCGGTTGTGCAGGGTCGTCGTATTCTGCTTGATGGCAAACTCCTGGATACGCTTGATCGCCTCCGGTTTGAGCGTGGCAATCAGCTTCAGGTCGTCGCCTTCTCCCTGGTCGGCCAGGAGCAGGTCGGACTGATTGTCCTCGAGTACGACGCGGGCCTTGTTGCGTGTCTCGCCGTCACGGAAGCGGATCACGATGTGCTCGCCTTCGCGAGTGATTCCGGCGTGACGAACCGCCTTGTCACGCAGCAGGCTGCGCAGGTCGCCGCTGATGGCGTCGAGACGCTTGGTGAGCGCTCCGCGCATGTCGACCTGGAGCAGGAAATGTACGCCACCCCGCAAGTCGAGGCCAAGATACATTGGCAGGGCATGCAGGCTGGTCAGCCAGCGCGGCGAACTCGACAGAAGATTCAGGGCAACGACGTACTGTGGGTCGGCCGGGTCCGGGTTGAACTGTCTTTCCAGGAGGTCTTTCGCCTGCAACTGGGCATCGGTCGTGGGCAGCCGAACCTTGACGCCGTTGCTGTCGAGGAATATTCCGCTGTCGGTTATGCCCCCCGTCTGCAGGGCAAGGGCAACGCGTTCGCGCGTCTTGTCATCGATCTTGAGCGTCGCCTTGGCGCTGGAAACCTGGACTGCGGGCGATTCGCCAAAGAAGTTCGGCAGCGTGTATACCAGGCCGAAGAGCAGGGCAAGGACGACAGTGACATATTTCCAGAGCGGATAACGATTCATGGCTGCTTGCGGTCGGAAGGCGAGGCCGCCATGCGAAGAGCGGCCGTCAAGTGGGTTAGAGCGCTTTCAGCGTACCCTTTGGCAGAACCAACGTGACGGCCTGCTTCTGTACCTGGATTTCGACTGCCTCGGCGACTTCGAGCGTCAGGAAGTTGTCGCTGACACGGGTAATGCGACCGGCAATACCGCCGCCGGTGACCACTTCGTCTCCCTTGGCCAGCGCTTCGATCAGCGCCTTGTGCTCCTTCGCACGCTTCATTTGCGGGCGAATCATCAGGAAATAGAGGACAACGAACATCAGAATGATCGGCAGCAACTGCATGAAGCCACCCATGGGGTCTGCAGCGGCAGCTTGTTGAGCGTGGGCGGTGCTGATCAGCACGTCGGTCTCCTCAGGCAAAATATTCTAATCAAACTTGTCATTCTAACACTATGCTTCGCGTTGCTGCTCGCGCGCGTAGTGGAAGCCGGCAATTGTCTCCGCCAGATTGCCTCTGCGGATCGCGTCACGCAGTTCCAGCATCAGCTGGTGATAATAGTGCAGGTTGTGCAGGGTTCCGAGTTGCGCCGCGAGGATCTCGCCGATGCGGCTGAGGTGATGCAGGTAGGCGCGTGAAAAATTCTGGCAGGTGTAGCACGCGCAGCCCTCGTCAAGCGGCTGTGGGTCGTTCCTGTACCTCGCGTTGCGGATACGGACGTCGCCGTGCCGGGTAAACAGGTGACCGTTGCGCGCGTTGCGCGTTGGCAGGACGCAGTCGAAGAGGTCGATTCCGACGTTTACCGCAGCCACCAGGTCTTCCGGTGTACCAACGCCCATCAGATAGCGCGGTTTGTGCGCTGGCAGGCGTGGCGTCGTGTGGGCGAGAATCCGCGCCATGTCCTCCTTCGGCTCGCCGACCGACAGTCCGCCGATGGCGAAGCCGTCGAAACCGATGTCGATCAGTCCGGCCAGCGATTCGTCCCGCAGGTCTTCATACATGCCGCCCTGCACGATCCCGAACAAGGCGTTGCGGTTGTCGAGCCGGTCGTGCGCGGCGCGCGAACGCCGCGCCCAGCGCAAGGAAAGGCGCATTGACGCGGCGGCTTCGTTGTGGCTGGCTGGGTACGCCGTGCACTCGTCGAAAATCATGACGATGTCCGAATCGAGGACACGCTGGATGCGCATCGACTCCTCCGGCGTCAGGAACAGGCGGTCGCCATTGATCGGCGACTGAAACCTGACTCCTTCTTCGGTCACCTTGCGCAGCGCACCCAGCGAAAACACCTGGAAGCCGCCCGAATCGGTGAGGATCGGGCCATTCCAGCACATGAAGCGGTGCAGGCCACGGTGACTGGCGATCACCTCCAGCCCGGGCCGCAGCCAGAGATGGAAGGTGTTCCCCAGACAGATCTGTGCGCCCGTTTCGATCAGGTCGCGCGGGGTCATCGCCTTGATCGTGCCATAGGTGCCAACGGGCATGAAGGCGGGGGTTTCGACGATGCCGTGTGCGAGGGTGATACGGCCGCGACGGGCTGTGCCATCGCTGGCGAGAAGTTGGAAGTTCATTCGTCAGTGAGTGGGAATGCGATTGCGGATCAGGTCTGCCGCGACGATGCGGGTGGCCGGAGCAGAGGCAGCTTCCGCGGGGCACGATGCCCGGCTTGCAGAGGAGCGCACTCGGCCGAAAAGCACGCACCCCGGGCAGAGCCCGGGGTGCGAGGTATGATCGGCCGTGCTCGCTGGCGGGCGCGGCCGGGGCAGAGATACCGCCTACTTGCTGTCGTCGAGTGCCGCCTGCGCGGCCGCCAGACGGGCAAGCGGCACCCGGAACGGCGAACAACTCACATAGTCGAGCCCGGTCCGATGGAAGAAAGCGACCGAAGCCGGATCACCGCCGTGCTCGCCGCAGACCCCGAGCTTGATTCCGGAGCGTACCGAACGCCCTTTTTCGACGGCCATCTTGACCAGCAGACCGACGCCCTTCTGATCGATCGACTGGAAAGGATCGAACTCGTACATGCCGTCCTTGAGATAGCTGGGCAGGAACTTTCCGGCATCGTCACGCGAGAAGCCCATGGCCATCTGCGTGAGATCATTGGTGCCGAACGAGAAGAACTCCGCCTGTTGGCCGATGCTGTCGGCGATCAGGGCTGCGCGTGGCGTTTCGATCATGGTGCCGAGCAGGAAGTCGAGCTTCTCGCCGCGTTCGGCGAAGACCGCCGCCGCCGTTTGACGGATTACCTTGGCTTGCGCGTTGAATTCACGGACCGTTCCCACCAGCGGGATCATGATTTCGGCCTTGACGTCGAAACCCTTGGCCTTCATGTTGAGGCCCGCTTCGATGATCGCCCGCGCCTGCATTTCGGTGATTTCCGGGTAGGTGATGCCGAGGCGACAACCGCGATGGCCCATCATCGGGTTGAACTCGTGCAAATCGTCGACGCGCATCTTGATCACGCCCAGCGGCACGTTCATTTCGTGCGCCATGATCCGCTGGTTTTCCTCGTCGTGCGGAACGAACTCGTGCAGCGGTGGGTCGAGCAGGCGGATGGTGACCGGCAGGCCGCTCATTTCGCGGAACAGTCCCTCGAAGTCGCCACGCTGCATCGGCAGCAGCTTGGCCAGTGCCCGGCGACGCCCGCCTTCGTCGTCGGCCAGGATCATTTCACGAACTGCCTTGATGCGGTCGCCCTCGAAGAACATGTGCTCGGTGCGGCACAGGCCGATCCCCTTGGCGCCGAAATTGCGCGCCACCTTGGCGTCTTCCGGTGTGTCGGCGTTGGCGCGCACGCCAAGTCGCTTGTAGCGGTCCGTCAGTTCCATCAGCGCGCCGAAGTCGCCGGTGAGTTCGGCTTCCTTGGTCGGCACCTGGCCTTCGTACACTTCTCCGGTCGAGCCGTCGAGCGAGATCCAGTCGCCTTCGCGATAGGTCTTTTCGCCGATCGACATCGTACGCGCGTGATAATCGACGCGCACCGCGCCGGCACCGGAGATGCAGCACTTGCCCATGCCGCGTGCGACGACGGCGGCGTGCGAGGTCATGCCGCCTCGGGCGGTCAGAATCCCCTTGGCGACGCTCATGCCGCGCAGGTCCTCCGGCGAGGTCTCCTGACGCACCAGGATCACCGCATGTCCCTTTCGTACCCATTCCTCGGCTTCATCGGCAAAGAAGACGATCTGTCCGGCGGCGGCACCCGGCGACGCCGGCAGGCCATGCGCGATGGAGCGCGCCTTCTTGATGGCGGTGGGGTCGAATACCGGGTGCAGCAGCTCGTTCAGGCGTTCCGGGTCCACGCGCCGCAAAGCTTCCTTTTCGTCGATCATTCCCTGCTTGAGCATCTGCATGGCGATGCGCACCATGGCCGCACCCGTGCGCTTGCCGTTGCGGGTCTGCAGCATCCACAGGCGGCCTTCCTGGATCGTGAACTCGACGTCCTGCATGTCCCTGTAATGGTTTTCAAGTTTCGTTTCCGCGTGCAGGAGTTGCTGGTAGATGTCGGGCATCAGCTCCTCAAGCGACGGGAAGCGGGTGCGACGTTCCTCTTCGTCGACCAGTGCCAGCTGCGCCCAGCGGCGCGACCCCTCGAGCGTGACCTGTTGCGGCGTACGAATTCCGGCGACGACGTCCTCGCCCTGCGCGTTGATCAGGAATTCGCCATTGAACAGGTCTTCGCCGGTGGCTGCGTCACGCGTGAAGGCGACGCCGGTGGCGCTGTTCTCGCCGAGATTGCCGAAGACCATGGCCTGGACGTTGACCGCGGTTCCCCAGGTGTCGGGAATGTCGTTCAGTTCGCGGTAGACCTTGGCGCGGTCGTTGTTCCAGCTCTGGAAGACGGCCATGATCGCACCCCACAACTGCTCCCAGGGATCGGTCGGAAAATCGCGGCCGACACGGGCGCGAATCAGCCCCTTGAAACGCAACACGAGTTCCTTGAGATCGTCGGTATCGAGCTCGGTATCGAGCTGTACTCCCTTCTTATCCTTGAGCGCGTCGATGACCACTTCGAAGGGATCGTGTTCCTGTTTCGACACCGGCTTCAAGCCCATGACGACGTCGCCGTACATCTGGACGAAACGACGGTACGAGTCCCAGGCGAATCGTTCGTTGTTGGCCTTGCGCGCCAGACCGGCGACCGCTTCGTCGTTGAGGCCGAGATTCAGGATGGTGTCCATCATTCCGGGCATCGACGCGCGCGAACCCGAGCGCACCGACAGCAGCAGCGGATCGGAGGGGTCGCCGAATTTCTTGCCCATTTCCTGCTCGACAAAGGCCACGCCCTGCCGGACTTCGGCCTCGATCAGCTTGACCACGGCGTCCTGGCCCTGCTCGGTATATACCGTGCACACCTCGGTACTGATCGTGAAACCGGGTGGCACCAGGATTCCCAGGCGGCACATTTCCGCCAGGTTGGCACCCTTGCCTCCGAGCAGGTTCTTCATCTTGGCGTCGCCGTCAGTTCTGGCGGCACCGAATACGTAGACGTTCTTTGTTTCAGTGGACATACATACCTCGCGGGTGAGGGAACAAGGAAAGGACACCTCGAACCGATGGTCCGAAGTGCCCCCAGATTTGGTGACCCGGCCAGCGGCGCCGGCTCACGGGATTCTTGCGCCCCTGTCGTGAAAGCGGTCAGGGGCGCGACGCAATGCGGCGGCGCTCAGATTTCTTCGGCCTCCATCCTGATGGCGCCACAAGGACACTCGGCGACACACACACCGCAGCCCTTGCAATAGTCGTAATTGAACTGGAAGCGTTTGCCGGGACCGAGTTTGATCACCGCGTTGTCCGGACAAACGCCGTAGCAGTTGTCGCATTCGAAGCAGTTGCCGCAGGAAAGACAGCGACGTGCTTCAAACAGGGCATTGTTTTCGTCGAGTCCGCCCTGGACTTCGTCGAAGGTCGACTGGCGACGGATGATGTCGAGCATCGGACGCACGGTCTTTGGTGCGTCGGTGTAGTACCAGGTATTGAGCCTCTCGAAAGCGGCGACCTCGTGTTTCGCTGGTGCGACGTACTGATCGCCACGTAGCCACGCATCGATGTGCTTTGCTGCCGCTTTGCCGTGGCCAATGGCGACGGTCACGTTGCGCTCGGCGGGAACCATGTCGCCTCCGGCGAAGATGCCCGGATGGCCGGTCATCATGTTCGCGCCGACCTTGACCACGCCGTCGCTGACCTCGAGGCCGGGAACTCCCTCCAGCAGTCCGAGATCGACATCCTGACCGAGCGCAAGAACCAGCGAGTCGGCCTCGATCGTTTCGAATTCGCCGGTTGGCTGGGGAAAGCCCTTGCTGTCGAGCGCCATTTTTTCGATCGTCAGCGAGGAGTCGCCGGCCTGCTTGATGGTCGATAGCCACTTGACCATCACTCCTTCCTGCAGCGCCTCCTCGACTTCGAAGTCGTGCGCCGGCATCTTCTCGCGAGTGCGGCGATAGACGATCAGCGGTTCGGCACCCATTCGCTTGGCGGTACGTGCCACATCGATGGCCGTATTGCCGCCACCGTACACGACGACGCGGCGACCGAGCAATGGCTTGTCTTCTCCTTCCATGCTGCGCAGTAGCGAAATGGCATCGATGATCTTGGCCGCGTCACCTGCCGGGATCATCGCACGTTTGCCGATATGCGCACCGACTGCCAGGAAGGCCGCGTCGAATCTGCCCGCCTGCATCGTGTCCAGGATGTTCTCGACCTTGCTGTTCAGTTGCACGTCGACGCCGAGGTCAACGACCCGTTGCATTTCCGCTTCGAGCACATCGCGCGGCAGGCGGTACTTGGGAATGCCGAAGCGCATCATGCCCCCCAGCAGCGGACCCGCTTCGTGCACGGTGACGCGGTGTCCGAGCCGGCGCAGGTGATAGGCTGCCGACATGCCGGAAGGACCAGCGCCGACGACCAGAATGTGCTTGCCGGTTTCGCTACTGGGTGCCGTCAGTTTCCAGCCGCGTTTGAGCGCCTCGTCGCCGAGAAAGCGCTCGACCGAATTGATCCCGACCGGTTCGTCAAGCTGCCCGCGATTGCAGGCACTTTCGCAAGTGTGATAGCAGACACGTCCCATGATCGCCGGGAAGGGGTTGTCTCTCGTCAGGTGCCGCCAAGCGCTTTCGTAGTCACCCGACTCGGCGTGGAACAGCCAACCCTGGATGTCTTCCCCGGCCGGGCATTGCTTGTTGCAGGGCGGCAAGCGATCGACATATACCGGACGGGAGGTACGCCACGAACCGGTGCGGTTGGCTAACGAAGAGCCCGGGTCCAGGGTGATTGCAAAAGGTTTTTCCATCAGTTCGCCTCCTGGTCGAGCAGTCCGTACTTACGAATATTCTTGTCGGCCGCCGCTTGCAGGCGGGCGATCGTTTCCACCGCCGGCTTCTTGCCGAACAGGTGGGCATAACGTTTCTGCAGTTTCAGGTATTCCTCGACTGGCTGCTGTCTGCGGATCTTGAGAACGCCGGTGACTTCGCCGTGCTCCGCTTCGAATACCGGGAAGACGCCGGTCTCCTTGGCCAGGCGGGCCAGCTTGATGGTGTCCTGCGACGCCGCTCCCCAGCCGAGTGGACAAGGAACGAGGATGTGGATGTAGCGCGCGCCACGCATGCCCATTGCCTTGGTGACCTTGTATTCGAGGTCGTGCAGGCCGGCGACGGTAGCCGTCGCGACGTAAGGTATCTCGTGCGCCATGGCGATTGCCGGGACGAATTTGCCCTGGCCGAAGGCGTTTCCGGGTTCCGGGCCGACCGGCATGGTGGTGGCAGTACGCGCTGCCGGCGGCGTTGCCGAACTGCGCTGGACGCCGGTATTCATGTAACCGCCATTGTCGTAGCAGATGTACAGGACGTCGTCGTTGCGCTCGAACATTCCGGAGAGGCAGCCGAAACCGATATCGGTTGTGCCGCCGTCGCCGCCCTGGGCGACGACGCGCACGTCGCCCATTTCACCTTTCTGTCGTTTGACCTTGATCGCTGCGGCGATGCCGGTGGCGACTGCCGCCGTATTGCCGAAGAGCGAGTGGATCCAGGGGATCTGCCAGGACGTTTCCGGGTAGGGCGTCGAAAACACTTCAAGGCAACCGGTGGCATTGGCCGCGATCAGACGACCACGTGCGGCGTTCATCGCCGCGTCGATTGCGAAGCGTGCACCGAGGGCTTCGCCGCAGCCCTGACAGGCGCGATGCCCCGAGTTCAGTGAATTGGTGCGCCCGATGTCGGCCTGCACGGTGCGGTCTTTGTCACTCAGCAGGCGGTTGCCGACAGTGAACGTGCCGGTCTGGTAGAAATGGAGTGGTTGGAAGCTCATGTTGGGTTCCTCAGCCAATGCGGGCGGCAATGACGCCCACGTCGCGCAGCATGCTTTCGGCTGCCGGGCCCGAACGGCGCGTGGCGCGCTCGCGTTCGAGCTGCTTGTTGATCACGTTCCAGTCGAGGTCCAGGAAAGAGAGGTGTTCGAGTTCGCCGCGGGCAGCCTTGGCAAACAGGGCGCGCAAGGACTTCCTGGTGATCGCCCGTCCGCCCAGCCCGGCGACGACGGTGTGGCCGTGCAACTGGAGCCCTGACATGGCCATGCGAACGTCGGTGGACAGGATGCCGCCGATCCCGACGGCCAGGCTCTTTTCGAGCACGACGACGCGTTGCGCATTCTGCAGTGCCGCGCGAACGCTCTCGATCGGGAAGGGACGGTACGAAGTGATTCCCAGTACGCCGATCTTCTCGCCGGCAGCGCGCATCTCGTCGACCGTGTCCTTGATCGTTCCCAACACCGAGCCCATCGCCACGACGATGGTGTCGGCATCGTCGGTCAGGTACGAATGCGTCAAGCCGCCCGACTCGCGCCCGAATACCGCCTTGAACTGCTCGGCCATTTTCGGGATCAGTTCGAGCGCCTGCATCTGTTTGGCGTGCGCGAGGTAGCGTACTTCCGCGAATGCTTCCGGGCCGACCATGGCGCCAATCGACACCGGATTCTTGGGATCGAGCACCTGCCGGGGTTCGTACGGTGGCAGGAAAGAGTCGACCTGTTCCTGGCTGGGTACGTCCACGCGCTCGTAGGCGTGCGTCAGAATGAAGCCGTCCATGCACACCATCACCGGCAGGCTGACCTCCTCCGCCAGCTTGAACGCCTGGATGTGCAGATCAAGCGCTTCCTGGTTGGTTTCGGCGAACAACTGAATCCAGCCGGAGTCGCGTTGCGAGAGCGAGTCGGAATGATCGTTCCAGATGTTGATCGGTGCGCCGATTGCACGGTTGGCCACGGTCATCACGATCGGCAGGCCGAGCCCGGATGCGTTGAACACCGCCTCGACCATGAACAACAGGCCCTGCGAAGCGGTGGCGGTGTAGGTGCGCGCGCCGGCGGCAGATGAGCCGATGGCGACGCTCATTGCCGCGAATTCGGATTCGACATTGATGAACTCGCAATTCTCGACATCGCCGGCCTTGACCATCTCGCCAAGTCCTTCGACGATGTGCGTTTGCGGTGAAATGGGATAGGCGCAGACGACCTCGGGTCGGCAAAGGGCTACTGCCTCGGCGACGGCGTGTGAACCTTCGGTCTGTTTAAGCATGTGCTGCCTCCTCCTGACGCGCCCCTGCAATCTCGTCAAGGACGAACTGATACGCTTCGCTGGCGGCCGCGATGTTGTTGCTGGCGACCTTGTCCGAAAACTTGGCGTTGATCGCCTGGATGACCGACTCCAGCTTGATGATCGCCGATGCCGCGGCGAAGCCGGCGAGCAGCGGAACGTTGGGCATGGGGCGACCGACGTGCTTGCGACTGAGGTCGGTCGCAGGAACCGTGCACAGCCTTTCCTTTGGCCAGTCGCGGACATAATCGCCGAGGCCCAACTCGTCGAAGGTGCGGCTGGTATTGATCAGGATGTAGCCGTTCTTTTTCAGTCCGGCGAAGACGTCGACCTGGTGCAGCAAGGTTGGATCCTGAATGATCAGGGCATCCGGTTCCATGATCGGTTCGCGCAGCCGGATTTCCTGGTCGGCGATCCGGCAGAAAGCAACGACAGGGGCTCCGGTACGTTCGGAACCAAAGCTCGGAAAGGCCTGAGCGTGGCGGCCTTCCTCAAACGCAGCAATCGACAACATCTCGGCAGCCGTGACCACGCCTTGGCCGCCGCGACCGTGTATTCGGACCTGGAACATAACTCCTCCATGATTTCACATCGTTCTTTCGACGTTCGCGCAGCATAGCTGAGTTCAAGTCCGATGAAAACAACGATACCGCGGCGTATGGTCGAACTTTTTGCAATTTCTGTTGCCGCCGTGGTCGGTTCTGGGTCCACCGCAGGCTGCGCGCCGCCCGTGCATGTCTTCGTCATATGCACGAAAAACGAGTGGCGTGTTCGCTGACACTTGCGTCGCGGGGCGGATGATGCCGAATGACGATTCGTCGCTGGTTGGCTGGCAGGTGGTCGCTCGCCAGTTAGGGCCGGGGTTGGCAACGGTCACCCGGCAGCACTTCCCCGCGCTTTACCATGCGACCTTTTTCTGCACTGAGGCGATCCGCCTACATCCTTCTCGGCATCAACACCGTGTAGTCGAAATCAAGCAGCACACTCGCATCGTAACGGCCATCGGCCATCTTGTAGGGGAATTCAGCACAGGGTCTATCCTTGGTGGCCACCGTGCGCAGGCGGAGCGCGCCGAGATCGCTGCGTCCCGGAACGATCAGTTGCTCGAGCACTTCCGACCAGGCATACACCGTGTCGCCGGCAAATGCCGGCGAGACATGGCGGCCGCCGTTGATTGCGGCGACGGTGAAGGCGTTGGCGAGGCCGTTGAAGGACAGCGAGCGGGCTAGGCTGATGATGTGACCGCCGTAAATGATTCGCCTCCCGAAACGGCCGGTCTTTTCCGCCTGCTGGTTAAAGTGCACGCGGGCGGTGTTCTGGTACAGCCGGGTGGCCATCATGTGTTCGCTTTCTTCGATGGTCATGCCGTCGACGTGGTCGATGCGCTCGCCCACCGAATAATCCTCCCAGAGTTCGCGACTGCCGGCGAGTGCGGTGTCGTACTGCTCCATGCGGAGCAGGCTAGGCACTACCAGGTCGCTGGCCGCAACAGCGGCGGGAAGATCCGGTACGACGGCTTCCGGTGCCGGCGAAGCGGGATCGCGTTTGCGCACCATGACCCAACGGCAATAGTCGAGCGCGATCTGGCCACGCTGATTCACTCCACAGGAGCGGATATAGACGACGCCGGTCTTGCCGTCACTGTTCTCCTTCAGGCCGATCACCGTGGAATCGGCGTTCAGCGTGTCCCCCGGATACACCGGGTGACCAAAGCGACCGGCCGCATAGCCCAGGTTGGCCACGGCATTGAGCGAAATGTCCGGCACGGTCCTGCCAAAGACCATGTGGAATGCGAGCAGATCGTCAACGGGCGCACGCGGCAGGCCGAGCAGGTGGGCAAAAGTGTCGGCCGAGGAGAACGCAAAGCGCGAGCCGGTCAGCGCCGTGTACAGCGCCACGTCGCCCTCGGTGATGGTTCGCGGAGTTGCGTGTACGATCGTCTGTCCGATGGAGAAGTCTTCGAAAAAGTTGCCCAGCGTGGTCTTTTCGCTCATTGGATGGTGTCTCCTTGTGCCATCGAGTGCGCTTGCTACAGGCCGTACGCGGCGGCCAGTTCCGGGTCGCGCCTGGCCACCAGTCGCGCGAGGTCGACCATCACGCGGGCTTGCTTCCAGGTGGCATCGTCCTGCATCTTGCCGTCAATCGTTGCCACGCCGCTGCCGTCGGGCATCGCCTCGAGGATGCGCTTGGCGAACAGCACTTCCTTGACGTCGGGGCTGAACACGCGCTTGGCGATGACGATCTGGTTCGGTGCCAGCGACCAGGCACCACTGCAGCCCATCAGGAATGCATTGCGGAACTGCGCCTCACATGCTGCTTCATCCTTCAGATCGCCGAAGGGTCCGTAGAACGAGCGCAGACCATGCGCGACCGCTGCGTCGACCATGCGGGCGACAGTGTAATGCCAGAGATCCTGCTGGAAGAATGCACGCTCGCCGGGGCCGCCTCCCTGGTTCTCTCCCGGATCGGCGAGCACACCATAGCCCGGATGTCCGCCACCGACCCGGGTGGTCTTCATGCCGCGCGAAGCCGCCAGATCGGCCGGACCCAGGCTCAGCCCATGCATGCGTGGGCTGGCGGCGCAGATTGCCTCGACATTGGTCACTCCCTGTGCCGTTTCGAGCAGGGCGTGCAGCAGAATCGGCTTCCTGATCGCGTACTTCGCTTCGAGCAGCGCCACGTACTGATCGACGAAATGGATGTCCCACGGGCCTTCCACCTTGGGGATCATGATCACATCGAGCTTGTTGCCGACGCGCCCGATGATCTGGTCGAGGTCGTCGAGCACCCAGGGGCTGTTCAGAGCGTTGATTCGCACCCACATTGCGGTGTCGCCGAAATCATGGCCGGCCAGCAGCTCGATGAAGCCGGCGCGCGCTGCGTCCTTGGCTTCGATCGGGATGGCATCTTCGAGATTGCCGCACATGACATCGCACTGCCTGGCGGTTTCTGGCGCCTTGGCGCGAATCTTCTCGATATGTGGCGGAAAGAAGTGGATCATTCGTTCCGGCCGCACGGGCAGTTCGCGGAGAGGCTGTGGCGCTCCGATGGCGAGCGGTTTGTAGAAGTGTACTGGCAGTTTCATGGTGGTTTCCCCTGGTCTATGCGCGGCGGTTCGCTGCGCCGCGAATGTCGGCGGCAATTGTCAGTCTGGCCCCGCGACGACGCGCGCGTCGTGCAAGCGACCAACCTCGGCTTCGCTCAAGCCGAGAATGTCGAGCAGAATCTGATCCGTGTGCTCGCCGAGTCGCGGCGCCGGCTTTGCCGGCAGGCGGGGCACACGGCCGAAATCGAGCGGCGTCGCGGGCATCAGGTAGGAGCCGATGCCGGGCTGTTCGGTCATGGCAAACATCGGATTGTCGATCGAACAATCGCGGTCACAGGCGATGGCTTCGCGCACACTGCGATAGGGGCCCCACGAAACGCGGTGGGCATCGAGGATGGCGGCTGCCTCGGCGAGGGTGCGGGCGTGGAACCATGGCTCGAGCAGGGCCGCAATCTGCTGTCGGGCGCGAAAGCGATTGCCTTCATCGCCGAGATCCAGACCCAACCGGACGCCGAGCGCGGCGAAAGCCTCCTGCAGGCCGGTGGCCTGGCTCAGACAACGCCACTGCATGTCGGTGAGACCGACGACCATCAGACGCTTGCCGTCGAGCGTCGTGAAGTCGCGACCGAAAGCGCCGTAGAGATAGTTGCCCTGGCGCGGCCGGTCGCTGTCATTGACCATCACTTCGGCAATCATGCCGAAATTGCCGATCATTGCCAGTGCCACATCCTTCAGCGCGAGACGCACGAGCTGTCCTTCGCCAGTGAGTCGGCGATGCCGTTCGGCGGCGAGCAGGCCGAGGGCGATCATCTGGCCGCTGATGAAGTCCCACGCCGGAAACACGTGATTTACCACTTCCGGCGAACTGTTCGGCCCGGTCATCAAGGGTAGCCCGATCTGCGGGTTCAGCGTGTAATCGACTTCCGAGCTGCCGTCGCGACGACCGGTCAGGTTGATCATGATCAGGTCCTGTCGTCGCGCACGCAGCGCTTCGTAGGCCAGCCAGCCCTTGGCGGGAAAATTGGTGCTGAACAGGCCGGCGTTCTCACCTGGCGCACAGATCAGCTGGGTCAACAATTCCTGCCCGCGCGGCTTGCGAAAATCAACTGCGATCGAGCGCTTGCCCTTGTTCAGTCCTGCCCAGAAGAGGCTGTGTTTGCCGTCCAGCGTGAGCGGCCAGCGGTGATGGTCGAGTCCGCCGGCGAGGGGGTCGAAGCGGATGACGTCTGCGCCGAGCTGGGCCAGCGTCATTCCTCCCAGCGGTGCAGCGACAAAAGCGGAACCTTCGACGACGCGCAGGCCCTTGAGAATTCCATCCATTTTCTTCTCCTGCAGCGTCGGCGCTCATCGCAGACGTATCGCAAGTCCTCTTCCGCTTGCGACAAGGTCGAGTGGAGCAGGGTACATGCCGATGCGGAATCTTTCGTAGCGCACGTCTCGTTTGCCAGTCGATCGCCTGAAGCGATCGACAAGCCTGGACAGATGCCGATTGCAGGCGACCGAACGCCGACACAAGCGGGCTAGTATATCGGCAAACTCGCCCACTTGGCGCATGAATCTGGATCGAGTTGCAGATCAACCGGGGCTGCGTGCGGCGACGAGCGTTTGGCCGTATGCTGCGCATTGCTTGACAAAGCTTTTTCCGAGTCCTCGAAAGGATCTTCCCCATGACTGACGCAAACTACGCGAATTGGATCGGTCGCCAGGAGGTCATCGACGATGACCTGTGTCTCGCACCAGCACTGGCCGCGGCTGCGATGCTCGACGATCCCGCCACTCGTTTCGCGCCGGGAAGCGCATTGCCGCCCTTGTGGCAGTGGTTCTACTTCCTTCCCCGCGTGCAGCAAACGATGCTCGGAGTAGATGGGCATCCGCAACGCGGCGGTTTCATGCCGCCGATTCCCTATCCGCGACGGATGTTTGCCGGTGCGCGCATGCGCTTCCATCGTCCTTTGCTGATTGGCCAGCCGGCCCGTCGGAAAGCAGTCATTCGTGACATCCGGCTGAAGTCGGGACGCTCCGGCGCGCTCGCCTTCGTCTCGGTTCTCTACAGCTTCCTGCAGGCGGGCCAATTGTGCATCGAAGAGGAGCAGGACATCGTTTACCGCGAGCCCGGGCCAGCGGTCGACCGTCCGCGCGTGCTCGACTGGCCGCAGCTTCCTTCCGGGGCGTGGGCGCGCGTAGTGAGACCCGATCCGATGCTGCTTTTTCGCTTTTCGGCACTGACCTTCAATGCACACCGCATTCACTACGATCGGCCCTATGCGATCGAAGAAGAGGGCTATCCCGGGCTGGTGGTGCACGGACCGTTGACTGCCGTCCTGCTGATGGAACTCGTGCGTCAGCACGTGCAACACCCGGTCCAGACATTCCGTTTTCGCGGACTGGCGCCCCTCTTCGATCTCGCTCCGTTTCGTGTCGTGTGTTCCTCCGGCGGCGACGGTCTCCTCTGTCTGGAGGCACAAGCGCCAGATGGTATGACGGCGATGAGCGCGGACGCGGAACTCTCGGCGCCATAGCGGCCCGCCATCACCTCCCTCTTTCCCGGCCTTTCCGCAGGCCGAAGACGGGTGGCTGTTCGGTTGCTGGGGCGGCACCGGGTTAACTGCATTGCCCTTTTTCGGTGTAGGCAAAATGGCCCTGCAAATACACCCAATCGAGCTTGCGAGTGGTCCGCGCGAAGGACTAGAATGATCGGGGCTCATGTCGCCGCGACAAGTGTCGCGGCGAGGCAGGCCGAGGATGCCGTCAGACGGACCGACGCGGACGACGCACTTCTTTCGATGCGGATCGGGTAGCGCCGGTGGGCGGTTCGCAAGCGGTCGGAACGGCCGCTTGCAGTGGTCCGAGACGGTGCGCACGGGCTGCAAGCGGACGTCTCGGCAGCGCGATCGGCAAGCCGAAGGCGCGGCCCGAGTGCTGCGAAGAATTCGGAATTGGCTCGTCGCAATGCGGTGGGCAGGCAGTGACCAAGGGGAGGGCAGCCGTGGTTCAGCAATGCGTCCTGGTGTGGGGCTCCCGTGCCAGGGGCTACGCGCAGCGCAGGACTCCGCTGGTCCATCCCGACGACTTGCGGCCGGCCCACGTGATCGCGGGCGAGGCGCGGCGGTCGAGCGTTCGCAGGAGGGCACCCCGCGGTTCGCTGATCGCTCGTCAAGGCGTGAAAATGCCGTCCATGCGGACTGGGAAACAGTCGAGACAGGCCTTCAGGCGGGACGATGCAGGCAAGGCCCGGCTGGCGCACGAGGCAGTGCCCTTCTCGTGCACGGCAAGCCCGATTCGAGGCCAGCGTTCTCGCGCTGAGCTGTTTCCTACCCATCTTTCAGCGACTGGGGTGCGTTCCGGCCCGCAGTCGTCGACCGCGATTGCCGTCGCGCGCTCGTTTGCCCGATTGGCTACGAACACAGGCGGGCGTCGCCCAATGGCGCATGCTTTTTCCTGCTGGCCGATTCCCGCTGGCCGTGTCCGACCGAGCCTTTCTGGCCCGGGGTCCTTTGCGCGGGCGGTCGTGCTCCAAGCCGGTATTCCCTGCGACCGGATCGTGGCCGTCGGCGGTGACCGTGGTGGGAGCGGCCGGAAATCAGCAGGATGTCGACAAGAATGTGTTTTTGGCAACGATCAGGAGGCAACACATGAAGCTCACTCTGACCCATGACGAATTGAATGCCTATTACAGCGAGCTGCACGACTCCAATGCGGTGTTCCGTGCGGATTATCCTGCCGATTCGTTCGAGAGACAGCCGGTCCACACGGTTTACGGAGGCGCCAATCTGTTCAAGGCGAGCTTCGCCAGCAAACTGGGTGAGGTTGCTCTGAAGACTCTCGACACCTATGCACCGACCTACAACGTATTTGCACGCGTTCTTGGCCTGCCCGGATCCGAGACGCTGCCGACCAATCCGGTCTATCTGGACAGTCTGACGCGTGCGTTGGAAACCAGTCCGGAGCAGGTGCGCCAGATCAAGCCGGCTGCCTGGCTGGCGTTCACCGTGTTCAACCGTGTCGTCAAGAAGCTGCAAACCGAACCGATCGAGGACAATCGCATCGATTTCGAGGACGGCTATGGCAATCGTCCCGATGACGAGGAGGATAGCCATGCCGTATCCGCTGCCGACGAAGTTGCCAAGGGCATGAGCGAGAATCTGCTGTCGCCATTCATCGGCATTCGGGTAAAGACGTTTTCTGACGAGTGCAAGGTGCGATCGATACGTACCCTCGACATATTCCTGACCCGATTGGCGGAGAAGACCGGTGGCAGGCTGCCACAGAATTTCATTGTCACGCTGCCCAAGGTGGTCACCCCGACGCAGGTTTCCACCTGCGCCAAGGTCCTGGAGAATCTCGAAAGCCGGCTGGGTTTTCCGCAGGGTTCGCTAAAAATGGAAATCATGATCGAAACCACCCAGTCGATCATCAACCACCGGGGCGAAAACACGGTTCCGCTGCTCGTCGCTGCCGCCGGAGGCCGCTGCCGCTCGGCCATTTTCGGGACGTACGATTATACGGCGTCGTGCAACATCACGGCCGCGCACCAAAGTCACACCCACCCCGCCTGTGATTTCGCCCGCCATGTGTTGCAGGTCAGTCTGGCAGGCACCGGCGTGACGATCAGTGACGGCGCCACCACCAGCATGCCGATCGGACCCCACAAGGCTGCCAAGGATGCCGCCCTTTCCCCGCAGCAGATGGACGAGAATCGCGCCGTGGTACACGGCGCCTGGAAGCTGCACTACGACAATATCATGCACTCGATGCGGCACGCGTATTATCAGGGTTGGGATCTGAATCCGGGGCAATTGCCGGTGCGCTACGCAGCGGTCGATACCTTTTTCCTCAGCGGTCTGCAGGATGCTTCGGTCCGGCTGAACGCTTTCCTCAACAAGGCAGCGCAGGCGACGCTGGTCGGCAATACCTTTGACGACGCGGCGACCGGCCAGGGGTTGTTGAACTTTTTTCTGCGCGGCATGGCGTGCGGAGCCATCACCGAGCAGGAGGTTCTGGCGACGGGAATCACCCTGGACGAACTGCGCTCCCGCTCGTTCGTTCGCATCGTCAATAACCGGGCCAAGAAATAGCCATCGAGCAGTGGTGGTCGATCGCTTGTGAAGAAAGGAATCAATCATGACTGAGGTCAACAGCGACACGCTGGGGTCGCTGCAGTATCTGGAATCAGCCGATGCGGTACTCAGACAGGCGCTGACCTGGGTAAAGCGGGAATGTGCCGGCGGCAAGGGGGTGTCGAACGAGAAACTCGACGAGCACCAAATGGCCAGCTTTGACCTGGCCTGGTGTGCGGCGGAATCGACCGCCGCACGTTTTGCCGTGGAATATGCGCGTCAGGTGGCTGCCGTTGCGCCAGTTGCCGACGGGAGCTGTCTGGAGGAGCGGATGGCGCGAGTGTTCTGCGCCGAAGCCTTGCAAAACATCCACAATCGCTTGCGGGCGCGACCACAGAGCTTCGGGCTCGACGACTCGAATCTGGCGCCGTTTGCCGCGACGGCCGTCAGTCGCTTCTGCCAGAGCCAGCTCGATGCCGGCAATCTGGAATCACTGGGCAGAGAAGTGATCGCACGCAATGGTGCCAGCGGCGCGTACATGCTGGACGATCACGCCACGATGATGCAGGACGCGTTCCGCAAGCTGGCCACCAACGTCGTCATGCCGCTGGCCGAGGAGATCCATCGGGAAGACCGGATCATTCCGCCGGAGATTCTCGACCAATTGACAGAAATGGGCTGCTTCGGGTTGTCGGTCCCCGAGAGATACGGCGGTCTCCAGAGTGACGACCATGAAGACAACACGGGGATGATCGTCGTTACCGAAGAGCTCTCGCGCGGCTCGCTCGGCGCGGCCGGCAGCCTGATCACGCGGCCGGAGATTCTCAGTCGAGCGTTGCTCAAGGGGGGCACCGAGGAGCAGAGGCAAAAATGGTTGCCGCTGGTCGCGAGTGGCCAGCCCTTGTGCGCCATCGCCGTGACCGAGCCGGATACCGGCTCCGATGTCGCGGCGATGCGTCTGAAGGCGACGAAGTGCGAGGGCGGATGGCTGCTCGACGGCGTCAAGACCTGGTGCACCATGGCAGGAAAGGCCGGCGTGCTGCTCGTTCTCGCGCGCTCGAATCCTGACCGCTCGCTCGGCCACAAGGGGCTAAGCATGTTTCTGGTCGAAAAGGATTCGTATGACGGTCATGATTTCGAATATCGTCAGGCGCAGGGCGGCGTGCTCAGTGGCCGCGCGATTTCGACCATCGGTTATCGTGGCATGCATTCCTACGAGGTATTCTTCGACAATGTGTTCGTGCCGGACGAGAATCTGGTGGGCGGACCGGAGGGGGAAGGGAAGGGTTTCTACTTCACGATGGCTGGGTTCGCTGGCGGCCGCATTCAAACCGCTGCACGCGCCATCGGCGTAATGCAGGCCGCGTTCGAGCGGGCGGTTTCGTATTCCCAGGAGCGCAAGGCTTTCGGAAAACCGATCGGCGAATTTCAACTGACTCTCGTCAAGCTGGCGCGCATGGCGACGCTGCTGACGGTTTCCCGCCAGTTCACCTACGCCGTCGGTCGTTTGATGGACCAGGGGCTGGGTCAGATGGAAGCGAGCATGGTGAAGCTGTTTACCTGTCGAACCGCCGAGTGGCTGACTCGCGAAGCGATGCAGATACACGGTGGCATGGGTTACGCAGAGGAATCGCCGGTCAGCCGCTATTTTCTCGATGCCCGTGTGCTGTCGATATTCGAAGGTGCCGAAGAAACATTGGCTCTGAAAGTGATCGCGCGCTCCCTCATCGACGCTGTCTAGGACGGGCGGCGGGTGCCCCCAGCGTCACGCGAAAAGGATGAATCCATGTCGCAGGCAATTCGTTTCCGAGCGCAGGTCGAACTGGCCAAAACAGTGCAGGTAGACCTCGCAAAGGTCCGGTATCCTCATTATGGTCGCTATCTGGAGGAGTTCGTTCCCGGCCAGGTGTTCGTTCACCCCCGCGGCTTCACCTTTCTCCGCGCCCAGATGGAAGCATTTGCGCGGACCTACATGCAGTGCAATCCGTTGTATCTCAACGAACAGTATGCCAAGGCCAGCGGATTTTCGGGTCTGCTGGCGTCACCCCAGATGGTGTTCAATGTGGTTCTCTCGCTGGGGGTGCAGAACGATTCGGAAAAGGCGATGGCCAACCTTGGTTATTACGATGCCCGGTTTCTGCGACCCGTGCACGAGCTGGATACCATCCGTTCGCTCACCAAGGTGATCGATCGCAAGGAGCGCGGTGCCGGCAAGCCGGGGATCGTGACCATCCGGACGCTTGGCATCAACCAGAACGAAGAGGTGGTGCTGCAATACGAACGGAAGATCATGGTTGCCGGGCAGGGTGACCGCCCGGCGACCACACCCTTGCCCCGGTCGGACGTGATGCCGCCTTTCCCCTGGGTCGATGATGCGGAGGTCGTTCTGCCGCGCTTCCCGGAACGGATGCCCTCCGGGTTGACCGGTCCCAATTCCTGTTTCGAGGATTTTGCAGTCGGCGACATCATCGTGCATGCCAACGGCCGAACGATCACCGATGAGCATCTGCCGCTGACCTATGCCGTGGGCAACACGCATCCGCTGCATTTCGACCGGATTTTCAGTTCCGGCCTGTCGGGCAAGATGAGCGGCGACCCCATCGTTTATGGCGGTCTGGTTTTTGCTTGGCTCGACGGCCTGGCCAGCCGCGACGTCAGTGAAAACAGCGTCTGGGAGCTCGGCTTTACCGAGGGGTATCACACCCAGCCGTCGATCGGCGGCGACACCGTTGCAGCCCTCTCTCGGGTGCTGGCTGTCGAAGATGCTCCCGGCGAATTGTCGGCGAAATTCGGCATCGTCAGTTTCCAGTTGATCGGCGTCAAGAACGTCAGCGCGTCCAGCGCGCTTGCGAAGTACGGCGCAGACCTGTTCATCAAGGAGAACGACAAGAAGGAGATGGACAAGGAGAAGATCGACGGCAAGATTTTTGAGATCGAGAGACGTCTCTTGATCAGAAAAAGGGGACAGTCATGATTTCTTCCCGGAAAAAGCGCGATCAGCCCTGGTTGATGCGGACCTACAGCGGTCACAGTTCGGCCAGAGCGTCCAACGCCCTCTATCGGACCAATCTCGCCAAGGGCCAGACTGGGCTTTCGGTGGCTTTCGACCTGCCCACGCAGACGGGCTACGACGCTGACCATCCGTTGGCGAGAGGCGAGGTCGGCAAGGTCGGGGTGCCCATCTCGCACATTGGGGACATGGATCAACTGTTCGATCAGATTCCGCTCGACCAGATGAACACGTCGATGACCATCAACGCCACTGCGGCATGGCTCCTGTCGCTGTACATCGGGTTGGCGCAACGGCGAGGAATCGATCCGAGAAAACTGAGTGGCACCACCCAGAACGACATCATCAAGGAGTATCTCTCGCGCGGCACGTACATCTATCCGCCGGGTCCGTCGATGCGTCTGATCGCCGACACGATCAACTACACGGTCCGGCATGTGCCGAAGTGGAATCCGACGAACATCTGCAGCTACCACTTGCAGGAGGCGGGCGCGACGCCGGTTCAGGAGTTGGCCTATGCGCTGTGCACCGCTATGGCAGTGCTCGACACGGTCAAGGCTTCCGGCGAGATCGAGGTGGCTGCCTTTCCGCAGGTCGTCGAGCGGATCTCCTTCTTCGTCAATGCCGGCATGCGCTTCGTCGAAGAATGTTGCAAGTTGCGGGCGTTCGGCGAAATGTGGGACGAACTGACGGCGACCCGCTACCAGGTCGACGATCCGAAGCTGCGTCGCTTCCGTTACGGCGTGCAGGTAAACTCGCTGGGCCTGACCGAGCCACAGCCGGAAAACAACGTGCAGAGAATCGTTCTCGAAATGCTGGCGGTAGTGCTCTCCAGGCGGGCGCGAGCGCGTGCCATCCAGTTGCCTGCATGGAACGAGGCCATGGGACTTCCGCGCCCCTGGGATCAGCAATGGGCGCTGCGGATGCAGCAGGTGATGGCATTCGAAACCGACTTGCTAGAATACGAGGATATTCTCGACGGGTCGCCGGTCATCGCTGCCAAGGTTGCCGACTTGATCGAAGGCGCGAAGAAGGAGATCGAGAAAGTCGAGGAGCAGGGCGGAATCATCGCGGCGATCGAGTCCGGCTATATCAAGCGGGAACTGGTGGGAAGCCACATGCACCGCTTGCGTGCCATCGAGTCTGGCGATCTGCAAATCATCGGGGTCAATTGCTTTCAGGAAACCGCCGAATCGCCGCTGACCGGGGGCACCGACGGGGCGATCATGAAGATCGATCCGGCCGCCGAGCGTGGGCAGATCGAGCGCCTGCAGGCGCATCGAAAAAGCCGCAACGATGCCGACGTTCGTGCCGCCCTGCAGGGACTCGCCGATGCCGCCAAGACTGGCGAAAACATCATGCCGAGTTCGATTCGTTGCGCGCTGGCGGGAGTCAGCACCGGCGAATGGGGCGACACGCTGCGCGCGGTTTTCGGCGAGTTCAGGCCGCCGACGGGGATCGACATTGCCATTGACAGCCGCCAGGTGCTTGGCCAGAAGGACCTGGTTGCCGAACTCAGGGAACGGGTAGCCGACACCGGCAGCGCATTGGGTCGTCCGCTGAAACTGTTGGTCGGCAAGCCCGGACTGGATGGGCATTCCAATGGTGCCGAGCAGGTCGCCGTGAAAGCCAGGGACGTTGGCTTCGAGGTCGTTTACGACGGCATTCGGCTGACGCCGCAACAGATTGCCCAGGCGGCCGAGGAGGAAGGAGTGCACCTGGTTGGCCTGTCGATCCTCTCGGGAAGCCACATGGAACTGGCGGGAGCGGTCCTCCGGGAACTGCATGCGCGGGATCTCGGGAACCTGCCGGTGATCGCCGGCGGGATCATTCCGCCAGAAGATGCCGAAAGACTGAAGGCGCTCGGGGTGCGCGCGGTCTACACCCCCAAGGACTTCAATCTGAATGCCATCATGGTGGACATGGTGGATGTGATCCGCGAATGCAACGGACTGCAACGGCTCGGCCCGCGACCCTGACAGATCCATGACGCAAGTCAAGCTTCCCGATCCCGAGCAGCTGGCTTTGCGCATTTTGCGCGGCGAGCGGGCGGCGGTGGCCAGCGGCCTGAATCTGCTGGACAACAAGCTTGCCGAAGCGCGTTCCCGTTCGGCGCGGCTGCTGGCATCGCTGTCCGGAGAGCACTGGCTCGATGCCGGCCACCTGATCGGGATCACCGGCCCGCCGGGTGCGGGCAAGTCGTCGCTGGTTTCGGCACTCATTCGGGCATGGCGTTCCTCCGGCAGGAGCGTTGCGGTGCTTGCGGTGGATCCCTCGAGCCGCCCCGAACTGGGAGGCGGGGCCTTGCTCGGAGATCGCATTCGTATCAAGAATTCGTCGCATGATGAAGGCTTGTTCATCCGCTCGCTGGCCAACCGCAATCAGTTGGGGGGCGTGGCGACCGAGGTCTGGCCGATGAGTTGGCTGCTATTGACCTGTTTCGACATCGTCGTGATCGAGACGGTGGGCGTCGGGCAGACCGAAATCGATATCGCCGAAATCGGCGACACGGTCTGCTACGTGGCGCAGCCAGCTTCGGGCGACACGATCCAGTATTTGAAGTCGGGGATCATCGAAATCCCGGATATCTTCGCGGTCAATAAGTCGGACCTCGGTGCTGCCGCGCGCAAGACCGCTGCCGAAATCGCGCGCAGCGCATCGCGGCAGGACCGCCGGGCCGACTGGGATTACCCGGTGTGCTTGGTGAGCGCGGCAATGAGCACCGGGATCGAGCAATTCCGCGACCATTTCGACAGGCATCGCAGCTTTCTCACCAATGCCGGATTACTGGGAAAGCTGCGCGCCCGTCATCAGAGCGCCTGGGTAGTGCGCTTGCTGAAAGAGGAATTTGGAACTTTCGGCCTAGAACTGGCCGGTGGCCGCACCGCTGTCGCCGAGCGTCTGAGCAAGGGTGTACTGAACCAGTTCGAAGAATACGAGCGCCTGCGCAAGCAAATTCTTTCCCGATTCATGTCGGTAAGCCGACCGAGCAGTCCAACCAAAAAGGAGCATCCTGATGAGCAAGCAATTGTATGAGTTAGGCGAGAAACCTCCCCTCGGAGAAGTGCCGGAGAAGATGCATGCCTGGCTGGTCCGCCAGGATCGCTTTGGCAAGCCCACCGAGGCGTTTCAGAAGGAGGTGGTGAATACGCCCTCCATCGCCGACGATGAAGTGCTGGTTTATGTCATGGCGGCGGGTATCAACTACAACAACGTCTGGGCGGCACTGGGTATTCCGGTCAATGTGATCGCTGCCCGCAACAAGGGCGGGGAACCCGAAGACTTCCATATCGGCGGCAGCGACGCATCGGGGATCGTCTATAAGGTTGGCAAGGACGTGACCAACGTCAAGGTAGGCGACGAAGTCGTGATGCATTGCGGTCAATACAGCCGAAACTGCGAGTGGGTCAAGAAGGGGGGTGACCCGATGTACTCGCCGTCGTTCAAAATCTGGGGCTATGAGACCAATTATGGCAGCTTCGCCCAATTCACCCGGGTACAGGCGCAGCAGTGCATGCCCAAGCCCAAGCACATGAACTGGGAGGAGTCGGCAGCCTATACGCTGGTCGCGGCTACCGCATGGCGGATGCTGCACGGCTGGGGCGCCAGTTCGATCAAGAAAGGGGATGTCGCGCTGATCTGGGGCGGCGCCGGGGGTCTGGGCTCGATGGCGATTCAGATCGCCAAGGCGGTCGGTGCCACTTCGGTGGCGATGGTGTCGGGCGAGGACAAGTTCGACTACTGCATGAAGTTGGGCGCAAAAGGCTGCATCAATCGCAATGACTTCGATCACTGGGGAATGCTGCCGCACTGGAAGGATGGCGCAGGTTACGCGAAGTGGTTGAAAGGCGTACGCTCGTTCGGCGCGAAGATCTGGGAAGTGCTCGGCGAAAAGCGGGCACCGAATATCGTTTTCGAGCATCCGGGCGAGAGCACCATCCCGAGTTCGATTTTCGTCTGCGAGACCGGCGGCATGGTCGTCGTCTGCGCCGGCACTACCGGGTACAATGCCACGGTCGATCTGCGTTACCTCTGGATGCGACAGAAGCGTCTGCAGGGATCGCACTTCGCGAATACGGAGCAGGCCAACCAGATGAACGAATTGGCGTTGCGCGGCTTGCTCGATCCGTGCATGTCGCGTGTCTTCACCTACGAAGAGTTGCCACTGGCCCACCAACTGATGCACGACAACAAGCACCCGCACGGCAACATGTCCGTGCTGATCGGCGCCACCGAGTTCGGTCTTGGAGCCAGCGGCAAGCCCCCGGTGGCAATGGTGCATCCGACCTTGCCCAAGGGCGACGTGCATACGACCCCCGCGCCGTACCCGATGTCCGTACCGCTGCCGAGCATCGCCGAGGGCGAAGCGCTGACCGTTGCCGACGACGGTACCAAGGTGCGCGACCTGATGCATCTGGGCATTATCTCCTGTACGCCGGACGATAGCGTCGGAACGGTCGCCAAGATCATGGTGGACAAGGAAATCCACGCGGTCGTGGTGATGGATGACCAGGGACAGGCAGTGGGCGTCGTGTCGCAGACCGACATGGTGCTGGCGCGGCAGGGCCGGACTCCGGATCAGGCGCGATCGATGCTGGCCAGGGAAGTCATGACCCCGGGTTGCGCCACCTGCGACGCCGATATGCTTTTGAGCGAGGCGGTCAGCCTGCTGACTGCACGGCGGATGCATCGCCTGGTGGTCACCGAAAATGGCCAGCCGGTCGGCGTGCTCTCGATGACCGACGTCGTGCGCAAGATCATCGGCGAGTAGTCGGTAGCGTGGGCAGGCGCTGGTGGCGAGCGTCGCGCCACCGCGTCTGGTCCGCATCGGGGAACTGTAAACTCCCTCCTCCTCCTTCGTGATGGAGAAGGGAAACTTGTGAAACGAGGGCTCCCGCCATGCAGGCCATCGTCTGCCAGGAACTCGGCGGCCCTGCCGCCTTGCGCCTGAGCGAAGTTCCTGATCCATGCCCCGGAGCGGGGCAGGTGCGTCTGCGAGTGCGCGCCTGCGGGATCAACTTCGCCGATGGTCTGATCACCCGTGGCCAGTATCAGGTGCAGCCGCAACTGCCCTTCAGTCCTGGTTTCGAGGTTGCCGGCGAAGTGCTGGAACTGGGTGCCGGCGTGGACGAATTTGCGCAAGGCGATCGAGTGATCGCCATCACGCCGCACGGCGGCTACGCCGAGCAGGTCGTGGTAGCCGCGACGCGTTGCCTGCGGATGCCGGCGGCGATGCCCTGGGTCGACGGGGCTGCCTTCCCGGTCGTTTTCGGCACTTCGCACGTCGCCCTGGCGCACCGGGCGCGGTTGCGGAAGGGAGAGCTGCTGGTGGTGCATGGGGCCGGTGGCGGTGTCGGGCTGACCGCAGTTGCCATCGGCAAGCAATTGGGGGCGACGGTGATTGCGACCGCGAGCAGTCGTGCCAAGCTGGAGGCGGCTCGCGCACAGGGCGCGGACCACCTGATCGATGCCAGCGACGACCTGCGGTTGCGGATCAGGGAACTGAGCAACGGGCGCGGCGCCGACGTGGTGTACGATCCGGTCGGTGGGGATTCATTCACCGCGTCGCTGCGCAGCATGGCATTCGAGGGGCGGATCCTGATCATTGGATTCGCGAGCGGCTCCGTGCCGCAGGTTCCCGCCAACCATCTGCTGGTCAAGAATGTTGATGTAATCGGGGTCAATTGGCCGGCCTACGCCGAACTGCATCCCGAAGTGATGATCGGCAGTTTCCGTACCCTCGTTCAATGGTATGTCGACGGCGCGATCAGGCCGCACGTTTCGGCGACGTATCCGCTGGCACAGGCGGTCGACGCCCTGCATGAGGTCGTGGGCCGAAAATCCACCGGGAAAATCGTCATCACCGTCGACTGAGAGCATAGATGGTCGCCCCGGTTTGCCAAGCATTCATTTCGATGGAGGCGGAGAAGGTGGAGATTGCAGCCATGGAACCGGACCTTGATCGAGGCTACCCGCCCCTGTCCCTGATGGAATACGCTGACCGGGCCCTTATCAGTGAAATGGACTCGAAGTGCGAAACTCTCATCAGGGTGTCCTGGTCACGGTCTGACCTGTCTCGCCATCACGTCATGATTGCCCGAGCAATCGGTAGATTCTCCTCGGAAGTTCGTCGTCGTTGTATTGCTACACCGTGTTCAAGCCGTAGTCGCTCCGTAATCGGCCTCGTAGTCCCGGCCGTGCGCCAACAACGCCCAGGCGATTCGTGCATTCTTGT